>JAKPAM010000242.1 GCA_029779435.1 Pseudomonadota bacterium
GGTCGCATCATGGACGTGCTCGGCCGTCCGATCGACGATGCCGGCCCGATCGCGACCGACGAGCGCCGCCAGATCCACCAGAAAGCGCCGAAGTTCGACGAGCTGTCCCCGTCGGTCGAACTGCTGCCTACCGGGATCAAGGTCATCGACTTGATCTGCCCGTTCACCAAGGGCGGCAAGATCGGCCTGTTCGGCGGCGCCGGTGTCGGAAAGACCGTCAACATGATGGAGCTGATCAACAACATCGCGAAGAGCTACGGCGGCTACTCGGTGTTCGCCGGCGTCGGCGAGCGCACCCGCGAGGGCAACGACTTCTACCACGAGATGGAAGAGTCGAAAGTGCTGGACAAGGTCGCGATGGTGTTCGGCCAGATGAACGAACCGCCGGGCAACCGCCTGCGCGTCGCGCTGACCGGGCTGGCGATGGCCGAGAAGTTCCGCGACGAAGGCCGCGACATCCTGTTCTTCGTCGACAACATCTACCGCTACACGCTGGCCGGCACCGAAGTGTCGGCGCTGCTGGGCCGGATGCCGTCGGCGGTGGGTTACCAGCCGACGCTGGCCGAGGAGATGGGCCGCCTGCAAGAGCGGATCACGTCGACCAAGGTCGGTTCGATCACGTCGATCCAGGCCGTGTACGTGCCCGCGGATGACTTGACCGATCCGTCGCCGGCGACGACCTTCGCCCACTTGGACGCGACCGTCGTGTTGTCGCGGGACATCGCATCGCTGGGTATCTACCCGGCCGTGGACCCGCTCGATTCGACGTCCCGCCAGCTCGACCCGCACGTCATCGGCGAGGAGCACTACACGGTCACGCGCCGTGTCCAGTCGACGCTGCAGCGCTACAAGGAACTGCGCGACATCATCGCGATTCTGGGCATGGACGAGCTGTCGCCCGAGGACAAGCTGGCTGTGGCCCGCGCCCGCAAGATCCAGCGCTTCCTGTCGCAGCCGTTCAACGTGGCCGAGGTGTTCACCGGTTCGCCCGGCAAGATCGTCCCGCTCAAGGACACGATCCGCGGCTTCAAGATGATCGTCGACGGCGAGTGCGATGCGCTGCCCGAGCAGGCGTTCTACATGGTCGGCGCGATCGAAGAGGCGTTCGAGAAAGCCAAGTCGCTGTAATCCGGCAAGGAGCCCGTTATGTCCACGATCCAAGTCGACGTCGTCAGCGCCGAAGAATCGATCTACGAAGGCGAGGCCGAGTTCGTGGCATTGCCCGGCGAGATGGGTGAGCTCGGCATCCTGCCGCAGCACACGCCGCTGATGACGCGGATCAAGCCGGGCGCCGTGCGCATCAAGGTGCCGAACCAGAGCGAAGAGGTCTTCGTCTTCGTCGCGGGCGGCATCCTCGAAGTGCAGCCGAACAAGGTCACCGTCCTGGCCGATACCGCGATCCGCGGGGGCGACCTCGACGAGGCCAAGGCCGTCGAAGCCCAGCGCGCCGCGAAGGAAGCGATGGACAACGCCAAGAGCGACATCGACTTCGCGCGCGCCCAGTCCGAGTTCGCGATCATGGCGGCACAGATCGCCGCGATCGCCAAGCTGCGCAAGCGGCACTAAGCACCAGCGCCCATCCTCGGGCGGGTCATGCGGGCGCCGCCCTCGTTGGGTTGGCGCTGTTGGTCGACCCTTGCGTGGGTTGGGCGCGGGGTCGTCGGCCTCGTTCATTGGTGTTGCGTTCGACCTTTGCGTGGTTGATCGCGGGGTCGCCGGCCTCGTGAGTGGCAGGCGGTCGGCCAAAGCGGGCGATCGTCGCTGCGCGCCGATTTCCCTGCGGTACTCGGAAGGGGGTTGGCGCGGCCAACTCACTTCGTTCGCTTCGCTCACTGCGTTCAAACAAGGGCCGCGAGTCAGAGGAACGAGGCGCGCTGCGCGCGCCAACCCCCTTCCTGCGTTCCTCGGCGCCCCCTACGGCCGCCCGCCTGCCACCCACGAGGCCGACGCCCAGCACCATAGTCAGCACACGATTCGTGCCCTGCGATTGTGTGGGGTGTGATGCGTTCGCATTCGGTGATGACCGGATCAATAGAGGACATCGCTCCGGCCATTGACGTGCACCTCACCGTTGCACCGTAATGGCTCCGAGGTGTCGACGGGTGTGGGCGGGTGTGGGCGGGTGTGGGCGGGGCGGCGACCGATTACGAGCGGTCTCGTTGGGCGCCGCCCCGCCCACACCCGGCGGCGCCGATCGTGACAAGCCTGCGCAAAGGTCCGCCACAACGCTCCGCCACAACGCTCCGCAGCGCCCGACAGGCCCGACCATGACGAGCCAGCGCAAAGGCCCGCGGCCACGTTTCACGCACCCCGCTGCATCGGTCGCGACAAGCCCGCGCAGCGGCCCATCCCAGCGCTCAGCACACCGGCGGTGCCGATTCCGGCAGGCCTGCACGCAGGTCCAGCGCGATCGGCATGGCCGCCGTTCACCCAAGAAAATTGACAGGAAAACCCTGATCCTGGCGCTTACCCCGCAGACATAACCGATTCGGGTAATGACAAAAGTCGTAAACCGAGGTGAAATGACGCGCGCTTGCCGTCTGACGCGCGTCGTATCTCCCATCCACAAGAATCAAAACGATCACCATGCCCATCCCGTCCTTTGCAGATATCCACACGCGGTCCCACGTCAACCCTAATGGTGCCCAGGTCACGACGACGCACGGCGCCAACGGCACCTATAGCGTTACGACGGTCGATGCCGCCGGCAACATCGAATCGGGCGATTTCAACGCCAATCGCGTTCTGACGTTCTTCGCATGGCGCAATGCCGACGACGGCAGCCGTGGCAGCGCGAATTTCAACAGCCAGGGCGGTTTCGTCAGTGCGTACATCTGGGAGGCCGATGGCAAGCTGATCCAGATCGCGGCCAACGGCTCGTATGACGAGACGGTCGAATCCGGCGGCAACAGCATGACGCGCTACTACACGAGCGCCGGGAAGCTGACCGGGGAGTCGTGGGACAACGCCGACGGCAGCAAGGGCCGCAAGGAATTCAATGCCGACGGTTCGCTGAAGGCCGCCTACGAGTGGGGTGCCGACGGCACCTTGAAGCAGACCGCCGCCGACGGCAGCTACGATCTGACCCAGACGCGCAGCGACGGCCGCACCGATACCTATTACTTCGACGCCAGCGGTGCCTCGACCGGCCAAGCCTCATGGACCAACCCCGACGGCACCTATGGCCGTTCGTTCGACAATGGCGATGGCACGCGCACTTACTATGAATTCGAGGGTAACGGCCGCTATACCCGCCTGGTCGCCGATTGGTACGGCAACAACGACGTCGAGTACTACACGGCCGACAACCAGTTGTACAAGACGGGCTATACCCGTGCCGACGGCCATCGCGGCGGGACCCACTACAATCCCGACGGTTCGTACACCCGTTACGACACCAACCCGGATGGCAGCTACCTGCAAACGGACCGAGACGCCAATGGCAGCGTGACCCAGCAGTGGTACACGGCCGACAATCAGCCGATCGAGCGCGATCAGCCTCCGGCCGCGGGCAACACGGCGGCGCAGGCCGATGCGCTGGTCGCGGCGATGGCCGGCTTCTCGGCTGGCGATGGTGCCGCCGGCGCTTCGGCAGCCGCGCAGGGGGCGGACGCCGAGCTGTTGCTGGCCGGCAGCGCGGCCTGATCCGTTTGACAGAGGGCGGCCCGGCGGGGTGTCCTTCGATGCCCGCGCCGCCTGTCGCCCTGTCCGCCGCTTCGCCCGCCTTCCATACCGCGCCGTTGCCTGTCGCCTTCGCCTGCATCTTCGCTGTCGCGCATGTCTTCCGCTTCCGTCGCCGCCGCCGTCAGTGAAGCCGACCCGACGGTGTCGGCGGCGTTCGATCCGGGTATCGCCGCGCTCGCGCTGATCGCGCGTTTCCACGGCGTTCCGGCCGATCCCGCGCAGATCCGTCACGAGGCGGGCATCGATCATCCGTTCGAATCGGGCGATCTGGTGCTGGCCGCGCGGCGACTGGGGCTGAAGGCGCGTGCGACGCGCTTCGACGCAGCGCGTCTCGCGCACTGGCCGATGCCGGCGCTGGTGATGGCGGCCGACGGCCGCCACTTCGTGCTCGCGTCGGTCGACGGCGACCGCGTGCTGATCCAGGAGGCCGGATCGGTGCAGCCGCGCGTCGCCAGCGTCGACGACGTGCGCGAGCGCTCCCTCGGGCAAGTGCTGTTCTTCGCATCGCGGGCGAGCCTGGGCGGCGAGTTCGCGCGCTTCGATTTTTCGTGGTTCATCCCGGCGTTCGTCCGCTATCGGCGATTGCTCGGCGAGGTGCTGCTCGTCTCGGCGTTCCTGCAGGTCTTCGGGCTGGCGACGCCCTTGATGATGCAGGTCGTCATGGACAAGGTGCTGGTCAACCGCGCCTTCGACACGCTGAACGTCGTCTGCATCGCGCTGCTGGTGTGCGCGGTGTTCGAAGTGGTGCTGACCGGCCTGCGCAACTACGTGTTCTCGCACACCACCAACCGGATCGACGTCGAACTGGGCGCCAAGCTGTATCGGCATCTGACCGCGCTGCCGCTCGGTTACTTCGTCGCTCGGCGGGTCGGCGATACGGTCGCGCGCGTGCGAGAACTCGAGAGCATCCGCAACTTCCTTACCGGACAGGCGCTGACCGCGGTGCTCGACCTGCTGTTCTCGGTGATCTTCATCGGCGTCATGGCTTTCTATAGCTGGCGGCTGACGTTGATCGTCGTCGCGTCGCTGCCGCTGTACGTGCTGATCTCGGCGCTGATCTCGCCGGTGCTGAGGCGGCGGCTGAACGAGAAATTCGCGCGCGGTGCCGACAACCAGGCGTTTCTCGTCGAGAACGTCTCCAACATCGAGACCGTCAAGGCGATGGCGATCGAGCCGCCGATGACCCGCCGCTGGGATACGCAACTGGCCGCTTATGTCGCCGCGGGCTTCCGCGTCGGTGTGCTGGCCAACGTCGGCCAGCAGGCGATCCAGTTCGTCGGCAAGCTGGTCAACGTCGCGACGCTGTACTTCGGCGCCAAGGCGGTGATCAGCGGGCAGTTGTCGATCGGACAGTTGATCGCGTTCAACATGCTGGCGCAGCGGGTCGCGATGCCGGTGCTCCGGCTGGCCCAGTTGTGGCAGGACTTCCAGCAGGTCGGCATTTCGGTGCAGCGCCTGGGTGACATCCTGAATACCCGGACCGAACTGCCGCAAAGTCGGCAGACGCCGCCCGCCATGCAGGGCGAGGTGCGCTTCGAGAACGTCCGGTTCCGCTATCGCCCCGACGCGCCGCCGGTGCTGCACGACCTGAGCGTGCACGTGCCCGCGGGGCAGGTGGTCGGCATCGTCGGGCGATCGGGTTCGGGCAAGAGCACGCTGGCGCGGCTGCTGCAACGCCTGTATGTCGCCGAGCAGGGACGCATCCAGATCGATGGCATCGACCTGTCGGTCGTCGACCCGGCCTGGCTGCGGCGCCAGATCGGCGTGGTGCCGCAGGAGAGCCGCTTGTTCAACCGTTCGATCCGCGACAACATCGCGATCGCCGATCCGGGGGCGCCGATCGAGCGCGTCATCGAGGCGGCTCGGATGGCGGGCGCCGACGAGTTCATCAACGAGCTGCCGCAGGGCTACGACACCGTCGTCGGCGAGCAGGGCGCGTCGATGTCCGGCGGTCAACGCCAGCGCATCGCGATCGCACGGGCGCTGCTGTGCGATCCGCGCATCCTCGTCTTCGACGAAGCCACGTCGGCGCTCGACGTCGAGACCGAGCAGATCATCCAGCGCAACTTGCGCGCGATCTGCGCGGGCCGGACGGTGTTCATCATTACCCATCGACTGTCGACCGTCCGCCACGCCGACGTGATCTGGACGATGGACCGGGGCCGCATCGTCGAGCGCGGCACCCACGACGAGCTCGTGGGGCGGGGCGGCTACTACGCGCAACTCGTCGGGTTGCAATCATGAGTACGACGCCCGCGAGCCATCCGTCCAGCGCTGATGAGCCGGGATCCGGGCCTCGTCCGGATTTGGATTCGAACTCGGACGCGAGGAGGGGGGACGACGCCGGCGCTCCCGGCAACGGCCCGGGTGGCGGACCACCGCCGCATATGTCCGAGGTCTTGTCGCGGCATTTCGCGCTCCTGGCGCGTATGCCGATGCCGAGCGGTAATCCGCCCGGCTCCGGCCATGTTTCGCAGTCCGCGGCAGGGCCTTCGGCGCACGCCTCGGCGAGGGCGCGTGCGTCGACCTCGGACGCTGGCCCGGTATCGGTCTTTCCGCCGACCGTCGCCATGCCGCCCGTGCCTCCGCTGGGCAATTCCGCTCCCGCTCCCGCTTCCGCTCCATTTCCCTCTCTCTCTCCCTCATCCGCGTCCGTATCCGCGTCCGTATCCGCGTCCGTATCCGCGTCCGTATCCGCGTCCGTATCCGCGTCGGCATCCGCGTCGGCATCCGTGGAATCCGATGCGTCCGGCGCCTCGGCCATTCCCGCTACTTCCGCCGCCACACCGGCTACCTCAGCCGTCCCCGCGCGTCCTCTCATCGCCGATCGCGAGTCTTCGCGAGGTTCTTCGGGCCGTTTCGCCGCACTACTGCGCCATTACGCAGCGGTCTGGGGCGTCGCCTGGGCCGATCGGCATCGCCCTGGCGCGGGAGCCGGCAAGGGCGCGGAAGAACTCGCCTTCTTGCCCGCGCACCTGGAACTGGTCGAGACGCCCGCCCATCCGGCGGCCCGCGTGCTGCAGTGGGTGATCGTCGCGCTGGTGGCGGTCGTGCTGGCGGTGGCGGTCCTGGGGCGGCTCGATATCGTGGCGACGGCCAAGGGCAGGCTCGTCCCCGATGCGCGGGTCAAGCAGATCCAGCCGGCCATCACCGGCGTCGTGCGCCTGATCGCGATTCGCGACGGCCAGCGCGTGAAGGCCGGCGACCTGTTGATGGAACTCGATGCGCGCCAGGCGTCGGCCGATGCGAACAAGGCGCAGTCGGCGCGGCTGGACAGCCTTCTGGCGGCATCGCGCGCGCGGGCGCTGTTGGCTGCTGAGCGCGATGGGCGTTCGCCCCGCGTGCAGGCGGTCGCCGGCGCGTCCGCCGACCGGTTGGCCGATGCGCAGCGCCTGGCCGAAGGCACGTACCGCGAGTTCGCCGACCAGCTCGGCGGTGCCAGGGCCGAGCTGCGCAAGCGCGAAGCCGAACTGGCGAGTACGCGCGTGCAGATCGCCAAGCTCGAAGCCACGGCGCCCTTGGCGCGGCAGCAGGCCGATGACCTGGCCAAGCTCGTCAAGGATGCGTTCGTCGCGCGGCACGACTTCCTGAACAAGCAACGGATCGCGCTCGAACTGGAACACGAGCTGGCCGTGCAGCGCAGCCAGGCACAGGAGCTGCAGGCCGGCATCAGCCAGCAGCAGGCGGCGATCGCGAGCCTCGGCTCGCAGTTCCGGCGACAGCAGCTCGACGCCGTCAATCGCGCGAACGAGCAGGCCGCGCAGTTGAACAACGACGAGGCCAAGGCGACGACGCGCCAGGAACTGATGAGCTTGCACGCGCCGGTCGATGGCACCGTGCAGCAATTGAACGTACACACGCTGGGCGGCGTGGTGACGACGGCGCAGACGCTGATGGAGATCGTGCCCGACGATGCGCTGGAGGTCGAGGCGCAGATCGAGAACAAGGACATCGGCTTCGTCAATGTCGGCCAGCGCGCCGTCGTCAAGCTCGATGCATTCCCTTATACCCGGTACGGCTACCTGAGCGGCGAGGTCATCTCGCTGTCCAGCGATGCCGTGCGTGATCGCCGGCTGGGACTCGTGTTCGTCGCCCGCGTGCGGCTCGATGCGAACCGGATCCGCGCGAACGACAAGTGGATCGACCTGATGCCGGGGATGGCCGCCACCGTCGAAATCCTGACCGGGCAGCGCAGCGTCGCGCGCTACTTCCTCGATCCGCTGCTGGAGACTACGCAGCAAAGCCTGCGCGAGCGATGACGCATGCAGGCCACTAGCGCGCCATCCGGCGGCGGGCGCTTAGCCTGAATGGCACCGGGCACCGGGCACCAGGCACCAGGTATCAGGTATCAGGTATCAGGTATCAGGTATCAGGTATCAGAGGCCAGCCACCAGCAACCAGGCACAAGGAGCCTGGCGCGAACCGCGATATACGCTTACCCCATGCGGCGCTCGGCCAGCCATGCCACCACGCCCATCGCCGCCCGCCGTCCGGTCGCGAAGCACGCCGTCAGCAGATACCCGCCCGTGGGCGCTTCCCAGTCGAGCATTTCACCGGCGCAGAACACGCCGGGGCGCGCGCGCAGCATCAGCCGCGTATCGAGCGCGTCCATCGTCACGCCGCCCGCCGTGCTGATCGCCTCGTCGATCGGGCGCGGCGCGACCAGGGTCAACGGTAGCGCCTTCGCCGTCGCTGCCAGGCGCGTCATGTCCTGCATCGCGTCGCGGTCGAGCACTTCGCGCAGCAGCGCTGCCTTGACGCCATCCAGCCCTGCCCGTGTGCGCAGGTGATGCGCCAGCGAGCGGCTGCCGCGCGGCCGCTGCAGCCGCTCGGCCAGCACGGCCTCGTCGACGTCCGGCAGCAGATCCAGCCACAGCCGCGCCTGTCCGTCGCGCGCGATCCGGTCGCGCAGCGTCGCGGCCACCGTGTAGACCAGGCTGCCTTCGATGCCATCGTGCGTCGCGACGAACTCGCCGCGCCGCCAGTGTGCTTCGGGCGGCGGCATCAGGCTCACCGCGACCGACTTGAGCGGCGTGCCGGCGAATCGCTCGCGAAACAGTGCGGTCCAGCCGACGTCGAAACCGCAGTTGGCCGGCTGCAGCGGCGCGACCGGCACGTCCTGTCCGCGCAGCAGCGGCACCCAGGCGCCATCCGAGCCGAGCCGCGGCCAGCTCGCGCCTCCGAGCGCGAGGATCAGCGCGTCGGCATCGACGAGCACGTCCCGCGGCGGCCCCTCGGCCGGTTCATGCCGGAACGTCAGGCGGCCCGGCAGCGACAGGCCCCCGACCCAGCGATGGCGCATGTGCAACCCCACCCCGGCCTGCCGCAGCGCCTGCAGCCAGTGGCGTAGCAGCGGGGCGGCTTTCATCTGGCTCGGGAACACCCGTCCCGATGTCCCGACGAAGGTTTCGATACCCAGGGCCGTTGCCCATTCGCGCAGCGTGGCCGGCCCCCACTCATCGATCATCGGGGCGAGCCAGTCGGCGCGATCCGCATAGCGCCGCTTGAACGCGTCCAGCGGCTCGGCGTGCGTCAGATTCAGCCCGCCCTTGCCCGCCAGCAGGAACTTGCGCCCGACCGAGGGCATCCGGTCATGCAACTGCACATCCAACCCATGGCGCGCGCAGGTCTCCGCGGCCATCAACCCGGCCGGCCCGCCGCCGACGATCGCCACGCGGGGGCGGCCGGATCGGCCGCGCGCATGCGCTGCGGGAGCCGGGTCTGGCGTTTGCGCCTGGGAGGATGCATCGGCGCGCGGCGGGCTCGGTGCGAAGACATCGTCACGAGTGGTTAATGACATCGGAGGTGATCGATGAGAAGAGGGTCGAATAACGGTGATTAGTAGCGAATACGGCGAAGGAGCGCCGCATGGTGCTGTAGGATCATGATCGTCCGCGATCTCTTGCCAGACCAATCTGACCGCCAACAAGCGAGCATCGAATGAACAGCCCGTCGGAGACGGCGGCCCCGCTCAGGCGCATGAAAGCACAGCGGCTCAGCGAAAGGGTGGCCGAAGCGTTGATCGAACGTCTCGACCGTGGCGAGTGGGCCCCCGGTGCCCGCTTGCCGACCGAGCACGAATTGTCGATGACGTTCGATGTCTCGCGCACCGTCGTGCGCGAAGCGATCTCGCGCTTGCGCCAGGCGGGCCGGCTCGAAACCATCCAGGGCAGCGGCACGTTCGTCGCCGCGATCAATACGCCCGGCGCGTCCGTTCCGTCCGGTGATCCGCTGGCGATCGGTCCGGCCCGGTCGCCGTTGTCGCTGATCGTCCTGGTGCTCGAGCTGCGCCGGGGCCTCGAAGGCGAAGCGGCCGCGATGGCGGCCCGCCGTCGCTCCCCGGACCAGGTGCGGATGATGCAGCGTGCGATCCAGGCTCTGGAGCTGATGCCGGTGACCGCGCGCGTGCCGATCGAGGCGGTGCTGCGCGTTCCGCGGTTGATCGCGCTGGCGACCGGCAATCCGCTGTACGTCGCGCAACTGGAGCGCCTGCACCAGTTCCTGATCGCGCAGCCGCTGTTGCCGGCCGGCCCGGACAGCGCGGTCTGCCCGGTCTGGACGTCCGATGCGCGCCTCCAGGTGATCGAGGAGCAGCGGATGCTGATCGACGCGATCGCCATCGGCGACGCCGCCCGCGCGCGCCGCGAGGCGATCCGCCATCTGCTCAACGATGAACTGCGCTTGCGCAATGCCGGGCGTTCGCCGCAGGCCGACCCGCCGTTGCTCGATCCGCCCACCCTCGAGGTGCCGCTGTCCGGCGATTGACGGGGAGGGCGGTGCCCATCTCGCGATCACGACCGATCCCCGATCCCCGGTCGCCTGGAGGCCGCCCAGTAGAATGCCCGTAGCCGCGCCGCCCCGGCGCACTCTGCTGACGACTCGGATGGCACCCCTGATCAACGACACTTTCCTTCGCGCGCTGCGCCGCGAACCGACCGACTACACCCCCGTCTGGCTGATGCGCCAGGCGGGCCGCTACCTGCCCGAATACCGCGCGACGCGCCAGCGGGCCGGCGATTTCCTGACGTTGTGCAAGACGCCCGAGCTGGCCTGCGAGGTCACGCTGCAGCCGCTCGAACGTTACGCGCTGGATGCGGCGATCCTGTTCTCGGACATCCTGACGATTCCCGACGCGATGGGCCTGGGCCTGTACTTCACCGAAGGCGAAGGCCCCCGCTTCGAGCGTCCGGTACGTGACGAGGCGGCCGTCGCACGGCTGGCCATCCCCGACCCGGACGCCGAACTGCGCTACGTGATCGACGCGGTACGCACGATCCGTGGCGCGCTGGCCGGCCGCGTGCCGCTGATCGGATTCTCGGGCAGCCCCTGGACGCTGGCCTGCTACATGGTCGAGGGCGGCGGCAGCGACGACTTCCGCCACGTCAAGAGCATGATGTACCAGCGGCCCGACCTGATGCATCGGATCCTGGCCGTCAACGCCGAAGCCGTGTCGCGCTACCTGCTGGCACAGGCCGAGGCCGGCGCCCAGGCGCTGATGATCTTCGATTCGTGGGGCGGGGCGCTGGCCGACGGCGCGTTCCAGACCTTTTCGCTGCCCTACATGAAGACGATCGTCGAGCGTGTGCGCGCCGCCACCGACGCGCCGGTCATCGTGTTCACGAAGGGCGGCGGCCTGTGGCTCGAGCAGATCGCGGCGATCGGGCCGCACGCGGTCGGACTGGACTGGACCGTCAACCTCGGCCATGCACGGGCGCGGATCGGCCAGCGCTGCGCGCTGCAGGGCAACCTCGACCCGATGGTGCTGATGGCGTCGCCCGACGTCGTCGCGGCCCAGGTGCGCGACGCGCTCGACAGCTACGGCGCGCCGGGCCCGGGAGAGGGGCACGTGTTCAACCTGGGGCATGGCATCTCGCGGTTCACGCCGCCCGACCACGTCACCGCGATGGTCGACACCGTGCACGCGTACAGCCGCGCGCAACGCGGCGCGCAGAAGGGCGGGGCCTGATCGGTCGCGTCGCAATATTCTGTCAGCGATCGCTTACTTTCATGCTGAACGCGAGCTGTCGTGGCTTGCGTTTTCCCCGAAAACGCGCTCCAAATTGACTGTTGCGACGCAACATATGCACATGAATCGCGCGACGACCTCGCATCGGTTTTTTTCTGTTGACGCCGCCGTTGAAGCCTAGTAACTCATTGATTTGTAGGTCGTAATCTCTGCGTAAAAAAACATCAGACGACTGGAAAGCGCGAATTTCCAAGGCTTCCCGGCGATGTCCTCCGCTGTATCCACAGATTTATCCACAGCTTTTGCGTACAACTCGGGAATCCATCGGTGGATCGCCGCGTTACCCTCTCAACTTAAAGTGAAACGTGAAAGTAACCGGGTCGAAGCGCTGTATTCGGATCGCTCTGGACGTGCCGATCGGCGAAGCGTTCGACTACGAATGGGCGCCCCCACAGGGCGTCGATGCAACACTGGAGACGCCCGCCGTCCGTCGGGCCGACGGTCGATCGGATGTCCCGACAGGCGTTCGAGGCGACCGTTCGTCGGCTGCGACCGACCGGTCGTCCCACGCGGCCAACCGGTCGTCGCTGGCGGCTAGCGCCTGCCGGGAGGATGGTGCCCGCCCGTCCTCGTCCATCGACCGTTCATCGGGTGATGATCCCGCCGGGGCCGGTGCCGGGGCCGAAGCCCGGGCTGACAACGAGCGCCGAAACGGGGGTGAGGACGGGAACAGTGTCGATGTCGGCACCCGAAGCGCGGTCGCGACCGGCGGCTGCGAAAGTGGTGGCTGCGAAAGCGGCGGCAACGAAAGCGGCGGCAATGACTTCGTGCCGGGCGATTGGGTGCTGGTCCCCTGGGGCTCCGGGCGTCGCGTGGGGCTGGTGCTGGAGTGCGACGTCGAGCCGGCGATCGATCCGTCGCGTATCCGACCGCTGATCGGGCCCCTTCCCGGCGCGCCGCGCGCTGATCCGGCATGGCTGGCGCTCGGCCGGTTCGCTGCGCGCTACTACCATCGTCCGATCGGCGAAGTGTTGCTGGCCGGCGTTCCCAGACTGTTGCGCACGCCGCCCGTGGCACGGGCGCGCGGCAACGTGTTCGATCGGGCCCGCCAGCGCTGGAAAGCCCTGGCCGCCCCCGAGGAGTACGCCGGCGGTGACGCACCGCCGGCGCTGACCGACGCGCAGCGCGAGGTCCATGCGGCGCTGCGCGACGCGACGGGCTTCGACGTCCACCTGATCCATGGCATCACCGGCAGCGGCAAGACCGAGGTCTACCTGCATTGGCTCGCGGACGGCCTGCGGCGCGATCCCGACAGCCAATGGCTGCTGCTGGTCCCGGAGATCGGCCTGACGCCGCAGCTCGTGCGCCTGTTGCGACGCCGCTTCGCCGGCCAGTCGATCGCGATCCTGCACAGCGACCTGCCCGATGGCGAGCGCGCCGCGCACTGGCTGGCGGCGGCCGAGGGCCGCGCGCGGCTGATCGTCGGCACGCGGTTGGCCGTGCTGACGCCGATGCCGCGCCTGGCCGGCATCGTCGTCGACGAGGAGCACGATCCGTCGTATCGCCAGCAGGAGGGGATCCGCTATTCGGCGCGCGACCTCGCCGTGGCGCTGGCCCAGCAGCGCGGCGTGCCGATCGCGCTCGGCTCGGCCACGCCGTCGCTCGAAAGCTGGCTGGCCGGCCAGCGCCGCCGCTATCGGCTGCATACGCTGGCCGAGCGCCCGGGCGGCGCAGGCCTGCCGGCGCTGCGGATCGTCGACGTGCGCCAGCCCACCCGGCAGAGCGCCGCGCATCGCGACACCCGCGGCGAGCATGGCCTCGGCGCCGAGGCGATCGCGAGCGTCGAGCAGGCCGTCGCGCGCGGCGAGCAGGCGCTGATCTTCCTTAACCGCCGCGGCTACGCGCCGGTCCTGCACTGCGGCGCCTGCGGGTGGATCAGCCAGTGCGACCACTGCAGCGCGCACCGCGTGCTGCATCGGCTGGGCGCGCGGGCGGCGGGACGGCGGTCCCGCGCGGCCGACAGCGGCGTGCCGCGCTACCGGCTGATCTGCCATCACTGCGCCAGCGAGGCGGCCGTGCCGCGCGGCTGTCCGCAATGCGGCAACCTCGACCTGGGGGCCGTCGGCCAGGGCACGCAGCGGATCGAGCACGGCGTGCGGGCGCTGTTTCCCGACGCGCGCGTGGCCCGGTTGGACCGCGACGTCGCCCGGCATCGCGGCGCGGCCGAAAGCGTGCTGGCCGCCGCGCATGCCGGCGAGGTCGACATCCTGATCGGCACGCAGATGCTTGCCAAGGGCCATGACTTCGAACGGCTCAGCGTCGTCGTCGCGATCGACGCCGACAGCGGCCTGTACGCGGCCGACTATCGCGCGCCCGAACGTCTGTTCGCGACGCTGATGCAGGTGGCCGGCCGCGCCGGCCGTTCGTCGGTGACGGGCGCGGTCGCGCAGGTGATCGTGCAGACCCGCTTTCCGGATCATCCGCTGTTCGCCGCGCTCACGCGCCACGACTTCCCGGGCTTCGCGCGGGCGCAACTGCACGAGCGCGAACAGATCGGCCTGCCGCCGTACCTGTTCCAGGCGCTGCTGCGCGTCGAGGCGCGCCAGCTCGATACCGCGCTGGCCTGGCTCGATCGCGCGAAGGCGATCGGCGAACAGGCGTGCGAAGGGACGCAGGCCGCGTCCGTGGTCCTGTACGACCCCGTACCGATGGCGATGCTGCGTATCGCCAACACGGACCGTGCGCAACTCTTGGTAGAATCCGGCTCCCGCCCGGCACTGCACGCGATGGTCGATCGCTGGCTGCCGTCGCTGCGCGACGCCGGCATGCAGGTGGCCGGCCTGCGCTGGCAACTCGACATCGATCCGATCGAGATCTGAGCGCCGGTGAACCCGTGAGTGGCCGGGCTTCCTCCCTCGCACTGCTCCTTACCCTCGGCTCCTTACCCTCGTCATGACGCTCAGGGAAACGCTGATCCATTCCGCCCGGTCGCCGCGCCACCGATGAGCGCGCTGCTCAATCCCGCGCAACGCGAAGCGATCCGCTATCTCGACGGGCCGTGCCTGGTCATCGCGGGCGCCGGCAGCGGCAAGACGCGCGTCATTACCCACAAGATCCTGCACCTGATCGACGCGGGCATCGCGCCGCGCCACATCGCCGCGATCACGTTCACCAACAAGGCCGCGCAGGAAATGGCCGAGCGGCTGGGCACGATGCGCAAGCTGCCGGCCGACAACAAGCCGGTCGTCAGCACCTTCCACTCGCTGGGCGTGCAGATCCTGCGCCGCGACGGCAAGTCGCTGGGCCTGAAGCGGGGCTTCTCGATCCTGGATGCCGATGACGCGCAGGGCATCATCCAGGAGGCGATGGCCACCACCGATCGCAAGCTGATCCGCCATGCCGCCAGCCGCATCTCGCTGTGGAAGAACGCGCTGATCGAGCCCGACCGCGCCGCCGCGCAGGCCGCCAACGCACAGGAGCACCAGATCGCCAAGGCGTACGCCGAGTACGCGGCCACGCTCGACGCTTACCAGGCCGTCGATTTCGACGATCTGATCCGCCTGCCCGCCCGCCTGTTCGCCGAGCATCCGGACGTGCTCAAGGCCTGGCGCGAGCGGCTGCGCTATCTGCTGGTCGACGAATACCAGGACACCAACGCCTGCCAGTACGAGTTGCTCAAGCAGTTGGCCGGCCCCCGCGCGGCCTTCACCGCAGTCGGTGACGACGACCAGTCGATCTACGGCTGGCGCGGTGCCACGCTCGAGAACCTGCGCCAGCTCGGCGTCGATTTTCCGCAGCTTCGCGTCATCAAGCTCGAACAGAACTACCGCTCGACGATCTCGATCCTGACTGCCGCCAACCACCTGATCCAGCTCAACCCCAAGCTGTATCCGAAGACGCTGTGGTCCGAGCATGGCGTCGGCGATCCGATCCGCGTGCTGGCCTGCGATGACGACGAGCAGGAGGCCGAGGCCGTCGTCGCGCGCCTGCAGGCGCACAAGTTCGAGCACCGGACGCAGTACGCCGACTACGCGATCCTGTATCGCGGCAATCACCAGGCTCGCATCATCGAGCAGGCGCTGCGCAAGGAGAAGATCCCTTATGTGCTGTCGGGCGGCCAATCGTTCTTCGACCGCGCCGAGATCCGCGACCTGATCGCTTACCTGCGGCTGCTGGTCAACGACGACGACGACCCCGCGTTCATCCGTGCGGTCACCACGCCCAAGCGCGGCATCGGCGCCAGCACGCTGCAGACGCTGGGCCAGTACGCGGGGCAGCGGCAGGTCTCGATGTTCGCGGCGGTGTTCGAGACCGGCCTCGAATCGCGGCTGACCGGTCGCGCGCTCGATTCGCTCAGGCAGTTCGGCGAGTTCATCAATCGCATCGCATGGCGCGCCGCGCGCGAACCGGCCGCGCAGGTCATCGACGACCTGATCGCGGCGATCGAGTATCGCGCGCACCTGTTCAGCGTGCACGACGAGAAGGTCGCCGTCGCGCGCTGGAAGAACGTCACCGATTTCATCGACTGGCTCAAGAAGCGCGCCGAGCCCGACGACGAATCTCCGGTCGGCCGGCCGGGCGCGGACTCGGCCAAGGGCAGCACGCTGCTCGAGCTGGCGCAGTCGGTCGCGCTGCTCAGCCAGCTCGATCGCAAGGACAACGACATCGACTCGGTGCGGATGACGACGATCCACGCGTCCAAGGGGTTGGAGTTTCCGCACGTGTTCATCGTCGGCTGCGAAGAGGGGCTGCTGCCGCATCGCGGCGACGAGGCGGTCGACGAGGGCGAGCCGGGCCAAGGGACGCCGGGCCAGGACGGAGGGAGCAGCGGCGATCGCGCGAAGCGCGGCGGCCTGCGCAAGGCGTCGCCGGCGTCGCGTACGCGTCCCGCCGCGGCCGCGCCGGACGATGCCGCCGTGGCCGCTGCCGAACCGCCCCCCGACACGAATCCCGAGCGCACGCAGGAAGAGCGCCGCCTGATGTATGTGGCCGTCACCCGCGCCGAACGCTCGCTGACGTTGAGCTGGTGCCGCCAGCGCAAGCGCGCCAAGGACGTCGCCGAGCGCGAACCGTCGCGCTTCATCGCCGAGATGAAGCTGTCGGCCCAGCCCGAATCGCGCACGATGATCTCGGACGACGACGCTCGCCAACGCCTCGCGCGCTTGCGTGCGATGCTGAACAAGCCGGCCGCCGGCGCATGACGGGGCCCGGACGCTCGGCCTCTTGCCGGCGCACGGCCCGACCCGTTCGGGGCCGGGGCCGCCGAGGCATGGCGCAGCGGCTCGGCGCCGTGTCCGCCCGGGTCTCGATGTGGTGGACGCTGCTGGCGACGGCGCTGGCCGCCTGCGGATCGGACCTGTCGCAGAACGTGCCGACGCGCGACCCGGCGGCGTCAGGGGCGCCTGTTGGTATCGCCTCGGGCGTCGATAAGGACGGTGCGGCCGGGGATTCCGGCTGTGCGTTCACCTACATCGGCCAGGCGAACATCGAAAGCGGCACGCACTTCACCGACGACGCGCTCGGCCGCGTCGAGTTCGGCGGCCTGTCGGGCATCGACTACGATCGCGGCACCGGCCGCTATTGGGCGATCAGCGACGATCGCAGCGTCCACGGCCCGGCGCGCATCTATGAACTGGCGATCGACCTTGGCCGCCTGGCGCGGGCCAACGATGCCGATGCCGCCGCGATCACCATCGTCGCGCAGCACGCGCTGCGCGACGCCAAGGGCCGCACGTATGCCCGCTGGTCGGTCGATCCCGAAGCGATCCGCCTCGTGCCCGGCGGGGGTGGGGCGCTCGCGTGGTCGACCGAAGGCGAGCGCGGCTTCTTCGAGCACACGGCGCCGCGCATCGGCTTCGTCGACCTGCAAGGCCGCTGGCGGCGCAACCTGCCGCTGCCCAGCGCATTCATTCCGGTCGGCACCCGCGGCGGCAAGTCCGACGGCGACCGTGGCGTGCGCAACAACCTCGGATTCGAGAGCCTGGCCGTCACGCCCGACGGCACGCACTTGTATGCGGCCGTCGAGAACGCCCTGGTGCAGGACGGTCCGCCGGTGCGCGCCCAGGCCTCGTCGCCGTCGCGCGTCATCGAGTACGACGTGCGTCGCGGCCAGCCGATCGCGCAGTTCGTCTATGACGTCGAGCCGTTGCCGTTCCGTCCGCTGGGGCCGTTCGGCTTCGCCGACAACGGCCTGGTCGATTTGCTGGCGCTGGGCGGCCGTCGCTTCCTCGCGCTCGAACGCAGCTTCGCGGTGGGGGCCGGTGTGCGGGCAAAGCTGTACTGGGTCGATGCGCGCCAAGCCACCGACGTCAGCGGCATGGCGGCGTTGAAGGCGGGCGCCTACCGACCGGCCGCCAAGCGGCTGGTGCTCGACCTGTCGACGCTGCGTGGCGACAGCGGCGCGCCGATCTGGCTCGACAACGTCGAAGGTTTCACGCGCGGGCCTCCGGATCCGGCCAGCGGTGCGCCGACGCTGGTGTTCGTCGCCGACAACAACTTCTCGTGGTTGCAGGCCACGCAGTTCATCGCCGTCGCGGTGCGCGACCTGCCGGCGCTGATCGAAGGGCGAGGGCAGGGCGTGTGCGCGCCGGCGCGCTGAACGCCCGGAGTGGGTGCCTGTGCAGGAAACGTGTCGCTTCGGCGGTCTCTGCCGCGCAGGTGTCTAGGCGGGCAGCGCCGCGATCACCCACTGCGCGAATTGCGCCAGCGTCGCGACCATCGGTACGCCCTTCGCGTTCGCGCTCTCGTCCCCGGCACCAGGGTGTAGCTGCGCGCCGTTCTCGTTGAACCATACGGCCTGCACGCCGAAGCGGCGCGGATAGTCGGCATCCTGCTCGAACGAATCGCCGACCATCGCGATCCGTTCGAGCGGCCAGCCCAGGTCGCGGGCGACGACATCCCAGAACGCCCGCTGGCTCTTGCGGTATCCCAGTTCCGTGTAGCAGAAGATGTGCGAGAAGTAGTCGCGCATGCCGACCCGGTGCAGCGCCCGCTCGATCATCGGCCGGCGCGATACCGACGCATTGGTGGCGATCGCCATCGGCACCCGTCCCGACAGCGCCGCCAGGCATTCGGGCGCACCCGGCACGGCACGCACCGAAGGCCACTGCGACATCGGTGTGCTGTCCGGCCCGTCCTCGGTCATCAGCGTGCCGCCCCAGTCGAAGCAGACGGCGCGCACGTCGTGCAGCGGCGAGGGCGGCATCGAGGAGGAGGCGGGGCGCGGGCCGGCGGGGCCTGGGTCGGCAGCGGACATCGTGAACGTCGGGATCGTCGGTCGGGATGTCGCACCTTAGGGCCTGCGGCGCCGGTCGTCCAGCGTCCTCGCGGGCCATTGGTGACGAACGGCGGACGCAGTGGCAGGAATGTCGTCGCACCGGGGCCCGTGCACCCTAAGCGGCCCTTCGGCACTTTCCGGGCGCCCGCCGCCCACTAGGATCTGTCGACATACCCACTGCGGGTTCGATGCGCCTGTCGACAGCCCACTAGAATCCCCGGCATGACCCATCATCAGCAAACCGAAGACGAGCTGTTCGCCGCTCTGCAGGACCGCGACCTGTCCGTGATGGCCCTCGTCGGTCACTGGGGCACCGGCAAGACGCATTTGTGGCGCAATGCCGCCGCGCGGCTCGCGCGGGCCTCCCCCGTTTCGCCCGCCTCGCCCGCCACGCAGAGCGGTGCCGATGCGGCGGACAGGCCTGCGGCCCGCGATCGCGATCCTTGCGTGCTGTCGCTGTTCGGCGTGCGCCGGCTGGCGGACCTGAAGCTGCAGATCCTGCAGGATGCGTGGCTCGGCCGCGCGCGCGATGCGCGGATCGACGGGCCGGATCATCGATCGGGCGCCGCGGTCCTTGCATCGAATCCCGAACTGGCGTCGATCACGCTGCCGATGCATCTGCTCGACCGGCTGGTCGTCATCGACGACGTCGAGCGCAAGCATGCCGAACTCGGCATCGAAGAACTGATGGGATTCATCGATACCAGCCGGGAGCGCTGGGGCGCGCGCTTCCTGCTGCTGTTGAACACCGACCGGCTCGACGACCAGCAGCAGGCATGGCGCACGCTGTACGAGAAGGTCATCGACCGGCAGATCGTGCTGAAGCCGACGCCCGCCGATGCGCTGGCCGTGGCGTTCACCGATCGGCCGCATCCGTTCGCGCAAGCCATCGCGCCTGCTGTCGAACGCTTGGGCCTGACCAACATCCGTGTGATCCGGCGGATCGCCGACGTGATGTCGCGGTTGTCGCCGATCACCGACGACGCCGACCCGGCGTTGATCGAACGCATCGTGCCGAGCGTCGTGCTGATGTCGGCGATCCATTTCCGCGCGTTGCGGGACGCGCCGCCGCTCGATTACGTCGCCGCGTTCGATCATCTGGCATCGTTCATGGCACGCGGACGGAAGTCGCCGCAGGAGCTGGCCTGGGACGAACTGATCCTCCGCGCGGGCATCCGTCATCCGGGGGCGTTCGAGCGCATCCTGCAGCGCCTGCTCGAAACCGGGCACCTGGATCGCGACGCGATCGCACGGTTCCTCGGCGCGCGCCAGCAGGAGAGCGCAGTCTCGCGGGTCATCGACGATGCGCATCGCTTTCTGTTGACGGCCCGCTGGGACATCGCCCGCCGGCCGGCTGACATGATCGCGCAGGCGCAGACCTTCATCGCGGTCGCCGACCGCTTGCCCGCTTACCTCGTCGGCGCCCTCGCGCAGGCGGCCGGCGAGAACGGCGGGCTGGAGGTCGAGCGATCATTGATCGACGCATGCCTCGCGCACTTCGATGCGCTGGTCGAACGCGGCGAGGCCACGGCCGCGTTCTTCGAGACGGTCGAGGGGCCGCTGCATCCGCGGCTTCGCGACCGCGCGATCCGCTTCGACAAGGAGAGCCTGCCCGAACGCACGCTGACCCAGGCGATCCTGCGAATCCTGGGCGACGACGGATGGGGTGATGCCGAGCGCAAGGTGCTGACGCGGGCGTCGCCCGAGCAGTTCACCGCTGCGATGAACGCCGCGACCCCGGCCGAGCTGATGCAACTGGTCACCGGACTGCTGCGCTGGATGAAGGGCCTGACGGCCACGCCCGAGACCGATGCCGCCCACCGGACCTTCCTTGCGGCATCCCGGCGCATCGTTGCCGATGCGCCCTACAGCCTGCTGGCCCGGCTGCTGATCCGCGAGTTCACCGCGCACGGCCTGCAGCAGCAGTTGCGGCCCGGTGCTTAGGGCACTAGCTGATCTTGACTCCCGCCTTGGCCACCAGCTTGGCCCACAGCGGGATCTCGCGTTCGATCGCCGTCTTGAACTGCGCGGGCGTTCCGCCGGCCGGCGCGACGCCGTCCTGCTGCAGTTTCTCGATCGCGTCCGGCAGTCCCAGCGCCTTGATCGCCTCGTGGTTGATGCGCTCGACGATCGGTGTCGGCAGGTCCTTCGGTCCGATCAACCCGTGCCACAGGATGCAGGCGTAGCCGGGCACGCCCGCTTCGGCGATCGTCGGCACATCGGGCAGCGCCGGGATCCGCTTGTCGGTCGTGACGCCCAGCGCGCGCAGCTTGCCGCTCTGGATGTGCGGCAGCGTGGTCGCCGTGCTGCTGAAGAACAACTGCGTCTGCCCGGCCATCGTGTCGGTCAGCGCCGGCCCGGTGCCCTTGTACGGCACATGCGTCATCCTGATCCCGGCCATGTCGGCGAAATACTCGGCGGCCATGTGCGTGACGCTGCCCTGACCGGCCGACGCGAAGTTGATCTGGCCCGGATTCTTCTTCGCGTAGTCGATCAGCTCCTTGATCGACTGGACCGGAAACGACGGCGTCACCACCGCCACCATCGGTCCCTGCGACAACTGCACGATCGGCGTGATGTCGTCGACCGGATCGAACTTGAACTTGTACAGGCTGGGGCTGACCGTATAGCTGGACGCGATCAATCCCAGCGTATAGCCGTCGTTCGGCGATCGTACCATCTGCTCGATGCCCAGCGTGCCGCCCGCGCCCGGCTTGTTGTCGACGATCACCTGCTGCCCCAGCGGTTCGGTCAGGCGGTGTGCGATGAAGCGGCCGATGAAGTCGGAACCGCCGCCCGTGGCGAACGGCACGATCAACCGGATCGGCTTGTTCGGGTACGCGGCTTCGGCACGCCCGGTGCCCGGCAGGCTCAGCGCCGCCAGGCCGCCCAGCCCCATCGTGATCGTTCGTCTTCTGTTGGTGTGCACGTTCCACCTCGCTGTCTGCGTTGTCTAGGACCTGCCAGCGCCAAGATCGACCCCTCGGCCCGAACGGTAAAGCCCTGTTCGAGCCCGGCGCCGCCTGTCGTCAGGTGCCCGTCATGGACGGGTTCGCTCGGATTCTAGAGGGCGATTCCTGACAGCGCGAATGCGAGTGGATGCGCAAGGACGTGACGGGAAAGAAAAAAGATGCGGCATTTTCCTAGACGATCGGTCTATAATTTGACGATGCCCGCCGACGACCCTGGACTGCTCCCCGCCGCGATGCCCGCCCTATCGGCGTCCGCGGCGTCGTCGCCTGCGGTGCCGTCCTCTCTTTCCGGTCCGTCCGGGCCGTCCATGCCCGCGCACCCCCCCGCTTCGGCAGCATCGGTATCGCGTCGCCGCGGCCGTCCGCCCAAGCCGCTCGCGCAACGCGATGCCGTCCGCCAGCGTCTGGTCTGGGCAGGCGTGGCCGCGCTGACCGAGAAAGGCTATTCGGCCGTGGGGCTCGATGAGATCCTGCGCAGCGCCGACGTGCCCAAGGGGTCGTTCTATGCGTATTTCCCCGGCAAGGATGCATTCGGCCTCGCGATGATCGACGCTTATGGCGAGTACTTCGCGCGCAAGCTCGATCGCTGGTTCCTCGATGCGCAGGTGCCGCCGCTCGTCCGGATCGAGCGCTTCATCGCCGACGCGGTGGACGGCATGGCGCGCTTCGACTTCACGCGCGGCTGCCTGGTCGGCAACCTCGGACAAGAGATGGGCGCGCTGCCCGAATCGTTCCGCGCGCGGCTGCTCGACGTCTTTCGCGATTGGCAGCATCGCACCCAGCGCTGCCTCGAAGCCGCGTGCGCCGCGGGCGAACTGCCGCCGCAGGCCGATTGCGCCTTCCTGGCCGAAGTTTTCTGGATCGGCTGGGAGGGCGCGGTGCTGCGCGCCAAGCTCGAACGCCGCGGTGCGCCGCTCCAGCGTTTCGCGCGGGGCTTCCTGGCCGCAGCGCGTGCGTCCTGCGTCCACGCGCCGCCGGTCGATCGCCCTTCGGCACCACACTTCGGCGATCACTGATCAACCCCTGATTCATAGCTTGTCCACCCTTTAGGAGACATACCGATGGCATCCCGATTCAACGCGATCTGGCTCGAGAAATCAGAGACCGGCGCTACGCTGGCCGCGGTGCGCGAGCTGGGCGACGACGACCTGCAGCAGCACACCGACGGCAACGTCGTCGTGCGCGTCGAGTATTCGACGCTCAACTACAAGGACGGGCTGGCGATCACCGGCAAGAGCCCGGTCGTGCGCAAATGGCCGATGGTTCCCGGCATCGATCTGGCCGGCGTCGTCGAGAGCAGCGAGGATCCGCGCTTCAAGCGCGGCGACGCCGTGCTGCTCAACGGATGGGGCACCGGCGAGACGAGCTGGGGCGGGCTGGCGGGACGTGCCCGCGTCAAGGCCGAGCACCTGACCGCACGGCCTGCCGCGCTCGATTCGCGCGCGGCGATGGCGATCGGCACGGCCGGCTACACGGCGATGCTGTGCGCGATGGCGCTCGAGCGCCACGGCGTCAAGCCGGACGACGGCGAGGTGCTGGTCACGGGCGCCAACGGCGGTGTCGGCAGCTTCGCGATCGCGATCCTGGCCGCGCGCGGATACCGGGTCGTCGCGTCGACCGGCCGGCCCGAAGAAGCGGCGCGGCTCAAGGCATTGGGCGCGTCCGGCATCGTCGAGCGCGCGTCGTTGTCCGAGCCCGGCAAGCCGCTGCAGAAAGAGCGCTGGGCCGGTGCCGTCGACAGCGTCGGCAGCCATACGCTGGTCAACGTCTGCGCGCAGATGCGCTACGGTGGCGTCGTCGCCGCTTGCGGGCTCGCGCAGGGCATGGACATGCCGGGCTCGGTCGCGCCGTTCATCCTGCGCGGCGTGCAGCTGGCGGGCGTCGACAGCGTCTTTGCGCGGCCCGAGCTGCGCACATCGGCCTGGCAGCGCTTGGCAGCCGAACTCGGCGCGTCGACGATCGCCTCGATCGGCGCCGAGACCATCGGTCTGGCGCAGAGCATCGAGACGGCCGCCGCGTTGCTGGACGGCAAGGTCAAGGGCCGCGTCGTCGTCGACGTCAACGCCTGAGCCCCGGCGGTAGAGGAGACCGGCGATGCAACACGCTTCGGGAGTCGTGCGCGAGTTCGACGCTTCATTGCCGCCAGCGGCGCAGGCGCTGCTGGCCAGGGCGGCGGCCTTTTCCGCCGAGCACGTGGCGCCTTTCGCGCGCGACTGGGAGTACCAGCGCCAGTTGCCGCTGGACGCGTTGGTGCGCGCATGCCGTGCCGGGCTGGCCGGCGTCGAGGTGCCGGCCGCGCAGGGCGGCCTGGGCCTGGGCTTCGGCGCGCGCGTGCGGATGGTCGAAACTTTGGCGCGCCACGATGCCGCGTTCGCGTTTTCGCTGGTCAACCATCACAACGTCACCGCCCGGCTCGCCACCTTGCCCGATCGCCCGATGGGCGGGTGGGTGCCCGCGATGCTGGCAGGCGAGTTGATCGGCTGCACGGCGATGACCGAGCCCGAGGCCGGCAGCGACTTCTCGGCGATCGCGACGCGGGCGCGCCGTGTCGCCGGCGGCTGGTCGCTGACCGGCGAGAAAGCCTGGATCACCAACGCCGCGGTGGCCAACGTGTTCCTGACCTATGCGCAGACCGAACCCGGCAGCGGTCCCAAGGGTATCGCCGGTTTCATCGTTCGCGTCGATCCGGGCGACGAGCCGGGCCTGACGTCGTTCACGCGCCGCCCTGCTTTCGCGCTGCACGGCGCGCATGCGATCGGCGCCGGCGGTTTCGCACTCGACGAATTCTTCGTTCCGGACGACCAGGTGATGTACGCGCCGGGCACCGGCTTCAAGTCCGCGATGGCCGGTGTCAATGCCGCGCGCACTTACGTGGCGGCGCTATGCGCCGGCATGCTCGATGAATCGCTGGCCCAGGCGCTCGCTTATGGCGAATCCCGTCATGCCTTTCGTCGGCCGCTGCTTGACAACCAGGGCTTGAGATGGTCGCTGGCCGACGTGGCTTCCGAACTCGAAGCGATCCGGTTGTTGACGTATCGCGCCACACGCCTGATCGAGGTCGGAGAGGATGCGCAATGGGCGGCCGCCGTCGCGAAGAAATTCGCCAATGAGCGAGCCGTGGCGGGCATTTGCGCGTGCATGCAGGCGATGGGCGCCCATGGCCTGCGCAGCGAATTGCCGCTGGCGCGGCACCTGGCGACGGCGCGTGTGCTCAGCTATACCGACGGGTCGGTCGAGATGATGAACGAGCGCATCGGGCATCTGCTTCGGACAGTTTGAGGAGGCTGTCGTAATTGTGCCTATTTGTTTCACGACCGTTCATCGGTTCGTCCGTTGGACTATCGTTCCGAGCGGCGCATACTAAGGCCTCCGCCCGCCAAGCGATTAGTCCTCGTCCATGCTCGGAGCCTTCACGCCGCGAGGCTGCGCGCCAAGCTCTTGTTCAGACCCGACGCCGCGTTCGAAGTTTCCATGCGAATCCGTCATTACACGCCGAGTGATTTCCGCTCGGTTCTGAGCCTCTTCCATCGGTCAGTGCACCAGGGATGTGCGCCGTACTGCACGCCGGCCCAACTGGCGGCTTGGGCGCCGGCCCCTCCCAACGTCATCAAGTGGACGACGAGCCTGGCCAGTGGCCTGACCTGGGTCACCGTCGACGATGACGGCCAGATGCTCGGCTTCGTGCAGATCGGCCGCGACGGCACGCTGTCGCACCTGTACGTCGATCCGGACCACGGCCGCCGCGGCCTGGGTGCCGGCCTGCTGCGCATCGCGCTGACCTGGGCCGGCGAAGAGCGGCTCGCGTCCGTGCGCGTCGTTTCCCCGGCATCGTCGCGCCCGTTCTTCGAGCGCCAGGGGTTCTTCCTCGCGCCCGATCGCGAAGGGCCGCGCCGTTATACGCTGACGCCGGCCACGATGATGCTCAAGTCGCTGCTGACGACGGCACCGGCCAACTAAGAACCTGTGAACGAATCAGCCACGCCCGCTCGACCCGCCAGGACGATGCCGCTCGTCGTTGCAAATGCTCGCCATATCACGCGATATGGCTGTGCTTTGCGCCTCGATCGGCCCCGCCCTGGCGTGCCTCTCGGGCGCGTCCGATTCATTCACAGGTTCTGACCGCCACGATCCTGGCGCGAACGGATCCCGATGCTCGCGCCTGTCGATTCATCGAGGGATCGCGGTCGCGCGTCCGTGCAAGCCGGCCGCCAATGCGGGTGCCAGCATCATGCCGGGGTCGACTTCGTCGGCATCGATCATCGCCCGTGCTCGCCGTTCGGCATAGGCGAGCGCCGCGCCCGGCGTGGGCAGATCGTGGGCGAACCAGCGAGGTCGGTCGTCGAAGCCGCGTGAATCGAGCCGC
Organism: Pseudomonadota bacterium; assembly: GCA_029779435.1. Classification (GTDB taxonomy): domain Bacteria; phylum Pseudomonadota; class Gammaproteobacteria; order Burkholderiales; family Burkholderiaceae_E; genus JAKPAM01. Next base: position 26,262 of record JAKPAM010000242.1, read on the forward strand.
ATCAGCATTGCGGCACTCGACCAGCGCGTACCGTTGGGTGTCGCGATGCAGACGACCTGGAACGGGCCATGTTCGAAATCATGCACTTGAGTCATCACAGTCTGGGGCCAGGGGCGGCCGGCGTGGAAATCCGGAAACGGCATGCGTAGCGGTGAATCAGCGAATGCCGGGATTGTCCCGCGCCGGGAGCTTGCCGAAAGTGTCGAAAAGCGCCGGCCTTGGACCATTGCGCCGGTGACAGTCGCGGCGGGCCGTGCTCAGGCTGGCTGGCGTATCAGTTCGACACGATTGCGCCCGCCGGCCTTGGCCATGTACAGCGCCCGGTCGGCATCGTGCAGCCCGTGCGCCATGCCGGCGGCATCGAATCGGCGCGTGATGATCGCGCCGCCGACCGATACGGTCACCGGCAGCCGAGCCTGCAGATAAGGAATCGGCTGGCCGGCGACGGCGGCGCGCACGCGCTCGGCGCAATGCCGGATCGCCTCGGCGTCGACGTCGTGCGTGACCAGCAGGAACTCCTCGCCGCCATAGCGGCCCAGGAAGTCGTTCCGGCGCAGCACGCGCCGTATCCGGCGCGCCACTTCGCGCAGCACGACGTCGCCGGCCTGATGGCCGAGCTGGTCATTGATGACCTTGAAGCGATCGACGTCGACGATCAGCACGCCGATCGGGCGTTTGGTGCGCGCGCTGTCGGCGATCCCCGCTTCGAGCCGCGCGAGGATCCAGCGACGGTTCGGCAGGCCGGTCAGCACGTCATGCCAGGCCTGGTGCCGCAGTTGCGTCTCCAACGCGAACAGATGGTCGATCAGGTGCAACAGCCCGTATGCGAGGATCGGCGTGACCACCAGTGGCACGACCGTCGCGACGACCAGGCCGATCTCGTAACCGCGGCCGGTCGGCAGCGCGAACAGCGATTGCGTGATGACGGTGGAGGATACGGATACGGCGGTGGTCACCGCGGTCATCAGCGCGGCGCTGCCATGCTTGCCGAGCCTGCCGTACCACCAGCGCAGTTGCCGCAGCCTGGCCGATTCCGCGGCGCCCAGGGCCATCGGAACCTCCGGAGGCGACTCGACCGTGTCGCGGGCGGGGGGCGCGAGCCGGGAGCCTCGGGCGGTGTCGGCCGTCCGGGGAGCGGGAAGGGGCTCGCCGGGCAGTGCGCGCGGCGTGGCGGTATCGGTCATGGACGACGGCAGTACGGGGGGGCGGCGCCGGCGCAACTAGGGGTTCCGCCATGCTAGCGGCTGCGGCGCAACGGGGCTGCCGCCATCCGCCGAGCGGACTTTCCCGGCAAACCCTATGGTAAGAGGCGCGGATCCGCCCGCAGCCTAACAAATAATGTAAATTCATCGTCCGCCCGCATCGGGTAATACGCGGGCGGACATTCGCCAGATCCGGGACGCCGACGTCCGGCGACCCTCCGATCCGGCGGCGATTTCAATGATTCTGGAGACCTGGTTCGATGAACACAGCCCGCTTCAAGGGGCGCGCGATCGTCGCCGCCTTCGCGCTTACCACCGCGTTTGGTGCGTTCGCCCAACCGGCGAAGAACGAGATCCGCATCGGCAACACGGTGCCGTACAGCGGCCCCGCATCGTTTTATGGCATGGTCGGTCACGCCACGGCCGCTTATTTCGCCAAGATCAATGACGAAGGCGGCATCAATGGCCGCAAGGTGACCGTGATCAGTCTCGACGACGCGCTGGCGCCGCCCAAGACCGTCGAACAGGTGCGCCGTATGGTCGAGCAGGACGAGGTCGACCTGATCGTCAACCAGGTCGGTACCGCCCCCGCATCGGCGGTGCGCAAGTACCTGAACGCCAAGAAAGTGCCGCAACTGTTCGTGCAGTCGGGTTCGAACAACTTCCAGTCGCCCAAGGAGTTCCGCTACAGCAGCTCGGGGCTGATGAACTACGAGTTCGAGGCGAGGGTCTACGCCAAGCACATCATGCAGAACATGCCGAACGCGAAGATCGGCATCCTGTTCCAGAACGACGACTACGGCAAGGACTATGTCCATGGCCTCAAGCAGGGCCTGGGCGACAAGTCCAAGATGCTCGTGTCCGAGGTCACCTACCAGCAGAGCGATCCGACCGTCGATTCGCAAGTGCTCGAACTCAAGTCCGCCAACGTCGACACGGTGATCCTGGCCGCTTATTCCAAGCAGGTCAGCCAGGCGCTGCGCAAGATGATCGACATCGGCTGGAAGCCGCAGATCTTTGTCAGTCACGTATCGGCCCAGGTCAATCCGACACTGACCAATGTCGGGTTGAACAACGTCGTCGGGCTGATGACGGCCGTGGTCGTCAAGGATCCGTCGGATCCGGCGTTTCATAACGACGCCGACTACAAGGAATACCTGGCGTGGATGAAGAAGTACTACCCGAGCGGTGATCCGATGAACGCCAGCAACGCGTCGATCTATGCGACCTGCGCGGCGATCGCCAAGGTGCTCAAGGATGCCGGTGATGACCTGAGCCGCGACAACATCCTCGCGCAGGCGGTCAAGCTCAACGACTTCAAGGCGCCGATGCTGTTGCCGGGCATCGGGATGACGATGTCGCCCGATAACTACAACCTGTTCCGCAAGGTGCAGTTGATGCGCTTCGATGGCACCCACTGGGTCGCGGTGGGCTCGCCCGTCGGCGGGTGAGCATCCGGGCACCATCCGCCGCGCTGGCGCTGCTGTCGGCCGTCGCGCTGGCAGTCATCGCGCCACTGGCCATCGCGCGCGCATCGGCTGAGCCGGGTGCGCGGGCGATCGCTCCCCGCGGTGCCCTCGACGCCGACGAGTTGAACAACATCGCGGTCTTCAAGGCCGCGTCGCCGTCGGTCGTCAACATCACGTCATTAGGGCTCGAGCGCGATCTGTTCTCGCTCAACGTCCAGCAGGTGCCGCGCGGCACGGGCACCGGCTTCGTGTGGGACGCCAAGGGCCACGTCGTCACCAATTACCATGTGATCGAGAACGCCAACGCGGCGCGTGTCACGCTGGCCGACCAGACCACTTATCGCGCGCAGCTCGTCGGAGCGTTTCCCGACCGTGATCTGGCCGTGCTCAAGATCGATGCGCCCGCGGCACGGCTGAAGCCGCTGCCGTTGGGCGTCAGCGGCGACCTGCTGGTCGGGCAGAAGGTCTACGCGATCGGCAATCCGTTCGGGCTCGACCAGACGCTGACCACCGGCATCATCAGTGCACTGAACCGTGAGATCGAATCGGCCACGCGCCGGGCGATCCGCGGCGTGATCCAGACCGACGCCGCGATCAATCCGGGCAACTCGGGCGGCCCGCTGCTCGATTCGGCGGGAAGGCTGATCGGCGTCAACACCGCGATCTACAGCCCCTCGGGCGCCAGCGCCGGCATCGGCTTCTCGATTCCGGTCGACGAGGTCAACCGCATCGTGCCGCGGCTGATCCGCGACGGCCGCTTCGTCCGGCCCGCATTGGGCGTCACTTATGGGCCGCAGGCGCTGAACGACGCGCTCAAGCTGCCCAAGGGCGTGCCCATCGTGCGCGTCGCCCCGCGTGGCCCGGCCGCGCGCGCCGGCCTGCGCGCTTTCGCGCGCGGCGAGGTCGGCATCGTGGCCGGCGACGTCATCATCGCAATCGACGGCCAGGCCGTTGCCGATGCCGACGACGTGCTGGCCGTGCTCGAGCGCCACCAGCCGGGAGATCGTGTCGAACTGACACTGTGGCGGGCCGGCCAGACGCGCACGGAGACGGTCGCGCTCGCCTCAGCCGAGGATTGATGCACTGCACGATCGTACGCGTCACCCAATTAGTGGAACGCGTTGTTGTATTTTTGCACTTCACTCTTATTGCCTGATGGGCTGTAAGGAACGAGACTGCTTCCTGGCTCGACTCGTCAGCCCCGTGCAACGGGGTGTCGACCTGCAGCTCCCGCTTACAACCAAGAATGACAGACCAGAGGAGAACGCTAGATGACCCGATTTGCCCGTTGGGCCGCCTTGGCAGCCGTCGCTGCCGCCGCACCGCTTCCCGCCCTTGCCCAGACGTCGAACGTTTCGATGTACGGCATCGCCGACGCCGGCGTTGTCTATGCTGACCCCCGTACGCCCGGCACTGGCGGCGCGCTTCGCGTCGACAGCAGCATCATGAGCACCAGCCGCTGAGGTATCCGCGGGACCGAGGATCTCGGCGGAGGCCTGTCCGCGTATTTCAATGCCGAGGCGCAATGGGGCCTGGACGACGGTACCGGTGATCCGGCCGCAGGCAATGGCCTGACCTTCGCGCGGCGTTCGATCGTCGGCCTGCAAGGCGGGTTCGGCCAGATCTTCCTCGGTCGCGAATACACGCCGGCGTTCTATGCCGGTTACGCGAACGACCTGTTCGCTTACGGCATGAACGGCACGACGCTGGTGTGGAACGCCGTGGGCCTGCTGCCGGTCCGCTACAGCAATGCGATCTTCTACAACACGCCCAACTGGGGCGGCGTGCAGGTCCGCTTCGCTTATGGCAAGGCCGCATTCACCGGATCCGAGTACTACACGGATTCGCGCAAGCGTGACAACAACGGCGACGTGGCCGTTCTGTACAACCGCGGTGCGATCCAGGCCAACGCCTATTACCGCTTCGGCTACGCGAACGTCGCCGAGACCGATGCCGCGCGCTTCGCTCCGCCCAAGGTTCGCCAGTATGGCGCGGGCTTCGGCTACAACTTCGGCGTAGCGCGGTTGGTGACCAGCGTCGCGGTCAGCGATCCGGACAATGCGGCGGCGGGCAGCCCGAACGACAAGGTGCTGGCCTGGAACTTGGGTGTGGGTATCCGCGCCGGCGCCGGTGAGGTGCTGATCCAGGGCCACCAGATCCGCTACAAGAACGAGTTGACCGGCGACAAGCCGCGTGCCGACACGCTGGGTCTCGCGTACACGTATCCGCTGTCCAAGCGCACGACGCTGTACGCCTCGGCGGCGATGACGCGCAACAAGAACGGCGCCGCCACGCCGGTGCGCAACAACTCGAATAGCTATGGCGGCGGTGCTGCTGGCGTCGATACCAGCCCTCGCGTGCTGTCGCTCGGTATCAACCACAAGTTCTGATCGTCATTGGTTCTTACCCCGGTCTTCGCCCAACGGCGCTCCACCGCCACAGGTGAAGACCGGGTCGATAGACGGCTTCATGAGCGGGCCGTCGGCCCGGTCGCCACAGCGGGCTGACGGCCCGCTCGGCTTTTATGGCACCGCGCGAGCGCGTGCGTGATGCGCCCAAGCGTGTGCAGCGCGTCTTCCACGGCGGGCGACCATGCGAGCCCGCAACTCAGCCTGACGAAGGCGTCGAAACGCGGCACGTTGGAGAACATCGTGCCGGGCAGCAGTTTGATGCCGTGGTCCAGCGCGCGTTCGAACAGCGCGTGGCCACTGATCGGCGGCGGAAGTTGCAGCCACAGCAGCAGGCCGCCATCGGGCAGGCTCAGCCGGGTGCCGGCTGGGAAGTACACAGAAACCGCGTCGGCCATCGTCAGCCGCTGGCGCGACAGGCGTTCGCGCAAATGATGCAGATGCCTCGGCCAGCCGGGGGACTGGATGAATTGCGCGGCCACCACCTGCGCCAGTTCGTCGCTGAAGCGCGACTGCGAATACTTGAGCATCTCGATGCGGCTGCGCCAGCGGCCGGCGGCCATCCAGCCGAGACGCATGCCCGGCGCCAGCGATTTGTTCAGCGACGAGCAATGGATGACGATCCCTTCTTCGTCGAATGACTTCAGGATCCGTGGCGCCGCGCCGCCCGCACCAGGATCCGCCATCTCGCCATAGATGTCGTCCTCGATGATTGCCACCCCGTGCCGCGCGCACAGCGCGACGAGTTGCGCCTTGCGCGGATCGGGCATCGTGCAGCCGAGCGGGTTGTGCAGCGTCGGCATCGTCACCAGCGCGGTAATCCGCGATGCGTCCGGCGGAGAGGCCTGTTCGAGCGCGAACTGCAGTGCCTCGAGCGACAGGCCCGTCGTTGGGCTGGCCGGAATCTCCAGCGCCCGCAGTCCCAGGCTTTCGAGGATCTGCAACAAGCCATAGAAAGTCGGGGATTCGACCGCCACCGTATCGCCGGGGGACGTGGTCGCGCGTAGCGCGAGGTTGACGGCTTCGGTACAGCCATGGGTGACGACGATCTCGTCCGGGCGTATCGCGGCGCCGCGCGATACCGCCCGTTCGGCCAACGCCTGGCGAAGCTGCGGGTGTGCGTGCCGGCGGGTCATCGTCGACAGGATCTGCGGCCGCAGCCGCAACTGTCGTTGCATCAGCCTGGCGAGCGCATCGACTGGGTAAGCGTCCGGCGCGGCGACCGCCTTTGCGAAGTCGACCGTGGTCGGCGCCGCCTCGGCGCGGGCCAGGATGCTCGAGACGCGAGCGTGTATGCCCACGTAGTCCGCCGGTGCGGGGCGGGTCTCGCGCGCCGGTTCGGCGACCGGCGCCATGCCTGTGCGCGCCGGATGGTGGACGTAGTAGCCCGAGCGCGGTCGCGCCTGCAACCAACCCTCGGCCTCCAATTGGCGGCACACGCTCAGCGCGGTCGACATGCTGATGCCGTGCTCGCCCATCAATCGTCTGATCGAAGGAAATCGGCTGCCGGTCGCCAGCGCGCCGGACCGGATCGCGTCCAGATATCGGTCCGCGATCTGGCGATAGAGCGGTGTCATGGCTTCCGCATGATGCCAGCGGCAGCGTCGTTCGATCAGATACAGATTCGCGGATCCGGAGCCGGAACAGTCGCTGGCGCATCACGCTGTGCCCGCGCTATTCGATGCCTGCTGTGCCTGGGCGCTCGGACCGTGCCGATCGACACTGCCCGCATCGCCACTCGAAACCCGTCGACGACCATGATGACGCCTATGCTGGAGAGCGCGCGCGAAGCGCTCCGAATCCGCTTCTCCGCTGCCTTCTCCGTCGCCTCCGTCGGTGCGCCGACAAACGATGTGCATGACAGCGGCGACGCGGGCGAACCCGGTCTGGGCCGCGATGTGGACAGCCGGCCGATCGGGCCCGTGCGAATGCAGATCGCAGGCGAGGCGGTGCTGGTGCGGCTCGATGCGGGCGATTGGCTCGTCGTCGACGCCGGTCGCCTGTCGATCGAAGGCGCTGCGGCCATGGATGGCATGGCGATGCATCGGCGCGTGGTCGACGCCGGGGCGGGATGGCGGGTGGAGCGCACGGCCTGGTGGCGCGCGCAAGCCGAGGGGCCCCGCGCCTCGCTGACGGTCTGGCGCGTGGCCGCGCCGCCCGATGCGCGTCGGATGGCGCGCTTGATCGCCGCCTTGCGGGCGTTCGTGGGTCGAGCGGTGGTGCGCTAAGGAGATGCCGGCGAGCGTCGCTTCAGAATCCCTGAGCGCGCCGCAACAGCTCCGTCGTCGGATAACCGTCGGCCGCCAGTCCGGTGCTACGCTGATAGCGCCGGATCGCGCCGCGGGTCGCCGGGCCCAGCATCCCGTCGGGCGCGCCGCTGTCGAATCCCTTGTCGTTCAATGCCTGCTGCAGCGTGCGCACGTCGCTGCGTGACAGCGGCACCAGGTCGCGCGGCCACGCGGCGGCGACGTCCGGTCCGCCGGCGATCCGCTGCGCGAGCAGTCCCACGCCCAGCGCATAGCTCATCGCGCTGTTGTAGCGCAGGATCGCGCGGTAGTTCGGGCCGACCAGGAAGGCCGGCCCTCGCGCGCCGGCCGGCAGCAGGATCGCCGCGTCGTCCAGGTCGGGCAACGCGCCGCCATCGGCCGCGCGGATGCCTTCGGCGGCCCATTGCGCGCTGCGCTGGCGCAGGTTGTCGTCGGCGCGGCCGTGGTCGAAGCCGGCCGGCAGTCGCACCTCGACACCCCAGGGCTGTCCGGGCTGCCAGCCCTCGCGCCGCAGGAAGTGCGCGGTCGATGCGATCACGTCGGGCATGCTGCCCCAGATGTCGCGGCGCCCGTCGCCATCGGCATCGACGGCATAAGCGAGGAAGTTGGACGGCAGGAACTGCGTCTGCCCCATCGCGCCGGCCCAGGAACCGATCATCCGGGCGCGCGTGATGTCGCCGTTCTGCAGGATGCGCAGCGCGGCGATCAACTGTTTTTGCGCCCAGGCCGCGCGGCGCCCTTCATAAGCGAGCGTCGCCAGCGCGTCGATCGTCGGGATCTCGCCGTAGTACGTGCCGTAGTTGCTCTCCATCCCCCAGATCGCGACGATGATCTCCGGCGGCACGCCGTACTGCGCGGACGCCGCATCGGCCACCGTTCGCAACTCGCGCAGCTTGGCCTGGCCGCGCGTGACACGCTGGGCCGACACCGCCGTGTCCAGGTAGTCCCACAGCGGGCGCGTGAACTCGGGTTGCGCACGGTCCAGCTCGATCACCCGGGGCAGCAGGCGCACGTTCTGCAAGCCGGCGCGCAGCGTCGCGTCGTCGATGCCCGCTGCCTTCGCCTCGACGCGGAACCGCGCGAGCCATGTGTCGAACGAGATCGCGGGCTCGGGAATGGATGCGGAAGCCGATGCGCCGGCGCCGGAGGTTGCCGCGTTGGCGACCGTGGCAAGCGGGGCAGCCGGAGTAGCAGGAGCCACAACGGCCGCCGTCGCGTTCGCGGCCGTCGCCGACGAGGCCGAACTGTTGCCCGCGTCGTTGCCTGCGTTCGCTGACGGTCCATGGTTGACGGGCGCCGCCGATGCCGTGGGCGGGTGTGCCGACGTCCCTGGCGCGGCGGCCGTGCTCCGCGACGGGCTCGGGACAGGTGGGTGTGCCGATTGGCTTGCCGACGTGCCCGCCGACTGGCTCGCGCAGCCGGTCACGGCCGTCGCGAGCAGGCCCGCCGCAATGAAGGCGGAGACCAGGCGCTCCGGTCGTCGGCGGACGTCGCGGATGGCAGGGCGGGGGCGGACCATCGAACCGCGGCTCACGCCGACAGCAGATCGCCGAACAACACCCAGCGCGTGCCGTCGAAGCGCATCAACTGCATCTGTTCGATCGGGCCGTGGTCGGTCGGCCCGGTCGTCACCTCGATGCCGGGAACGAGCACGTCGAACTGCCAGTTCTTCGCGCTCTCGGCCACGCGCATCAGGTTCTCGCGCGTCAGGTCGTTGCCGCAGCCTTCGAGCAGCTTGTGCATGAAGCTGGCGATGTAGTAGCCGGTCACGTTGTAGACGTCGGTCTTGTCGCCGGCCGGATACCACTTGTCCATGAACGCGCGCCAACGCCGCATGCCCGCATCGTCGGTCCAGCTCGGATCGACCGGGTCCTTCATGTACGCGGCGCTGATCGCGCCGATCGCGTTCTGCGGTCCGCCCGGCTGGATCACCGTGCCGAACGAGTTGGCGATGTTGGTCAGCACGATCTGCGGCTTCCATTCGAGTTCGCCGACGCGGCGTATCGCCTGCGCGACGAACTTGGGCGTGCCCGCCAGGATCAGCGCGTCGATGCCGGCCGACTTCAGTTGCAGCACCTGCGTGTTGACCGTCGCATCGGTCACCTCGTACGAGATCTCCGCGACCACGTGCTTGCGCGCCGCCGCGCCCAGGCCGCGATGCAGTCCTTGCAGGTAGTCCTTGCCCAGATCGTCGTTCTGGAACAGCACGCCGATACGCACGTTCGGGTTCTGCTGGAGCAGGTACTTCGCGTAGATCGCCGCTTCCGTGTCATAAGTGGGCAGCGCAGGCATCGTCATCGGATACGTCTTGGTGTCCAGCCACTTGCTGGCGCCGCTGGAGATCAGCAACTGCGGTACGCGCTTGGCGTTCAGGTACTTGCCGACGGCCGAGTTGCCGGCCGTGCCCAGCAGCCCGAACACCGCCATCACCTCGTCCTGCTCGACGAGGCGACGGACCATCTCGACCGTCTTGGGCGGCGAATAACCGTCATCGAGGCTGATCAGCCTGACCTTGCGGCCGTTGATGCCTCCCTGCGCGTTGACCATGTCGAAGTACGCCCCTTCGGCGCGGCCGATCGTGCCGTAGCTGGACGCGGCGCCCGAGTACGGCTGCGTCTGGCCGAGCACGATCTCCGTATCGCTGGCACCAGGGCCGTACTTGCCGGCGGCCCAGACCGGCATGGCAGTCATCGATGCGAGCAGGGCAAGGTTGAATTGGCGGCGGGATACGTCGGACATCGCAATGGTCTCGGCTGGCGTGAAAGGGTCAATTATGGCGGGATTCGGCCAGCGCGCCGAATCCCCTTCGGCCGATCCGCCGATGCGTCAGCCCGCTTCACACCGCTTGCTTTACTCGAGTACCCGCATCGCCCGTTGCTTTCTTGGTGTGGCAGGGGTCAGGGGAGGGGGCGTCCGGTGGCCGGTGGCGTTGGCGTCGGGGTAAGGTCGACGTCGTCCAGCCGGTAAACGTCGGCGGCCGTGCCCGCGAACAGGCGCGCCTGCTCGGCGTCGGTGTAGCCGGCGGCCAGGCGCTTGAACGCGTTCCACAGGATCGGATACGACACCGCGCCCTTGTCGACCGGAAAGTTCGACTCGAACATGCAGCGCGACGGGCCGAACGCGTCGATGCAGACCTCGACATACGGTTGCCACAGGCGGGCCGTCGCTTCCGAGCCCAGCGGCACCGGGTGGTCGCGCAGGCCGAGGCCGAAGATCGGCATCGCCATGCCGCCGAGCTTCATCACCACGTTGGGCCGGCGCGCGATCCGGCCGATCGCGGCGCGCCATTCGGCGAACACCTCATCGCGCCGGTCCGCGTAGCGGCCGATGCCGATCGGGCCGCCCATGTGATCGATGATGATCCGCGTGTCGGGGAAATGCGCGGCGAGGTCGTTCAATTCGTCCAACTGCGTGTGGTACAGCCACGCATCGAACGACAGGTTCAGCGGCCCGAGCCGCGCGAAGCCTTCGCGAAAGCGCGGATCGGCAAGCGCGCCCGGCGGTGGGTTGTAGGAACTGGTGTTGATGCTCGTATCGGCATCCCAGGTGGTGATGTTGCGGATGCCGCGCAGGCGTTCAGGCGCGGCGGCGGCGTGCGTGGCCAGCGTTTCCTCCACCCGCGCGCCCCGCGTCAGGTCCGCCCACGCGACGATGCCGGCGTTGGCGTGGCGGATCCGGCCGTCGCGGCCGCGGATCGACAGCGATGCGTCGGCCGCTCGGTTCACGTACTCGGTTTCGCCGACCGGCGCCAGCATCTCGGGTGCATCCGGACGGTACTTGGACAGGCACTGCACGAACACGCTGGCACGCACGTCGTGGCCGCTGTCGAAATCCGCGAGCAGCCGGTCCAGTTCATACGGGTAGTACGCGCGATCCCACAGGTGGTGATGCGCATCGATGATCGGCAGCTCGGGCCGCAGGATCGGTTCGGTCGTGCTGTCCAGCCATGGCTGGTCGACCGGCAGGTGCGGGTTGGGCTTCGCGGCGCCGGCGCCGGTGGAAGGGGAGGTCGTCATGCTGCGGACTCCGTGGTGGTGGGTACGACGCCTGCCGCAACATGTTGATGAGGCTCAGGGCTTCGAGGCCCCGATCGAGCGCGGACATCGGCGGCTCCCGATCGTCGGGTCTGGTCGTGTTTCGTCGTGTCGGCGAGCCCTGGCGTCCTCAGCGCGGCGGCGCGGCGTCACGCATCGCCGCCGCCTGCAGGCCGTGCCGGATCCAGGTGCGCGTCTCGGCCGGGTCGATCACCGCATCGATCTCCATCGCCGCTTCCATGTTGACGGCCTTGCCGACGTCGTACAGGTGCGCGACCCGTTCGTCGAAGAAGCGCTCGCGCGCCTGCGGATCCTCGATCGCCTCCAGTTCGCGGCGATAGCCGAGCCGTACCGCACCCTCGATGCCCATGCCGCCGAACTCGCCGGTCGGCCACGACACGATGAACAGCGGCGCATGAAAGCTGCCGGCGGCCATCGACTGCGCGCCCAGGCCATAACCCTTGCGCAGCACGATCGTGAACACCGGCACGTGCAGCTTGGCCGCGGCCAGGAACATCTGCGCCGAGTAGCGGACCTGGCCGTCCTGCTCGGCTTGAGGCCCGACCATGAACCCGGGCGTATCGCACAGCGACAGGAGCGGCAGGCCGAAGTCGTTGCACAGCCGCATGAAACGCGAGGCCTTGTCGGCACCGGGGGCGTCGACGGCACCGCCCAGGTGCATCGGGTTGTTGGCGATCAGGCCCATCGGTCGGCCCTCGATGCGCACCAGCGCGGTGACCATGCCGGGGCCGTACTCGGCTTTCAGCTCGAACACCGAGTCTTCGTCGACCAGCGTGCGGATCAGCGCCCGGATGTCGTAGCCGCGCCGCCGGTTCTCGGGGATCGACCAGCGCAACTCGCGCTGGTCCGCGCAACGCCAGTCGGGCAGCGCGCCCTGGAAGTACGACAGGTAGCGTCTGGTGGCCGCCGTCGCGGCCGCTTCGTCGTCGACGACCAAGTCGACGACGCCATTGGCCGCCTGCAGGCTGGCCGGGCCGATATCCTCGGGCTGGTACACGCCCAGGCCGCCGCCCTCGATCATCGCCGGGCCGCTCATGCCCAGGTTGGCGTCGCGCGTCGCGATGATCACGTCGCAGCAGCCGACCAGCGCGGCGTTGCCGGCGAAGCAGCGGCCCGAGACGACCGCGACCAGCGGCACGACGCCGCTCAGGCTCGCGAAGCGCGCGAAGCTCGGCGTCTCCAGGCCGTGGATCGACAGGCCGTCGGTCTCGCCCGGGCGGCCGCCGCCGCCTTCGCCATAGAGCACGACGGGCCAGCGCCACTTGCGCGCCAGATCGAGCAGCCGGTCCTTCTTCTTGTGGTTCATCCAGCCCTGCGTGCCGGCGAACACCGTGAAGTCATAAGCGAGGATCAGGCAGCGCGTGCGGTCGGGGCCGAACAACGCCGCGTTGATCGTGCCGGTGCCGCTGACCAGGCCATCGGCCGGGCTCATGTCGATCAACTGCTCATAAGTGCGCCGCTGCCGCTGCGCGGCCAGCGCCAGCATCCCGTATTCGGCGAAGCTGCCGGGGTCGCACAGGTCGGCGATGTTCTCGCGCGCGGTGCGTTGGTTGCGCGCGCGGCGGCGCGCGATCGCCGCCGGCCGCGACTCGTCCAGGTTGCGGCGCTGCCGCTCGCGCACGGCGGCCAGGTCCGGGCGGATCTGGTCCAGGTCGCGTTCGGCCTGCTGCTCGACGTCGGCCTCGCCTTCATGGTCGCCCGGCTCGACGAACAACAGCGGATCGCCCGCGTACAGCGTGGCGCCCACTTCGGCCGGCACGGCGCGCACGATGCCCGATACATCGGCCGCCACGATGTGTTCCATCTTCATCGCTTCGAGCACGGCGATCTGCTGGCCCTTGCGCACGATGCCGCCCGGCTCGGCGTTGATCGACAGCACGGTGCCCTGCAGCGGAGCCGGCATCGCCACGGTGCCCGCGGGCGCGGTAGCGGCGCCGGATGCGGGGGCGCCGCCCTGCGACGAGAAGGCGGTGCTTCCGGCCGCGTCGGCTGCGCCGCCGCCGTGGGGCCGCCATACCCAGTCGGCCTGCTGCGCGTGATCCAGGATCTCGGCCAGATGCGTCTGCACGAAGCGCGTGTCGACGTCATAAGCGCTGGTCGCCGGCATGCCCAGCAGCGCATCGAGCACGTCCAGGTTCGTGCGCACGCCTTCGATCCGCACGTCGCGAAGCGCGCGGCGCGCGCGCTGGACCAGCGCCGGCAGTTCCAGGCCGTGCGCGCGCACGATCAGCTTGGCCAGCATCGAATCGAACGCCGGGCTGGTCCGGTAGCCGCCATAGCCGTAGCCGTCGGCGCGGATGCCCGGCCCGCTGGGGATCTCGTAGCGCGTGATCAACCCGCCTTCCGGGCGCGCGTCGCCATTGTCGGTAAGCGTCTCCATGTTGATCCGCAACTGGATCGCCTGGCAGCGCGGCGCCGGCAGAGGCTCGGCCAGGCCGAGCTCGTGCAAGCGCCGGCCGCGGACCAGCTCGATCTGCGTGGCCACCAGGTCCAGCCCGGTGATCTCTTCGGTGATCGTATGCTCGACCTGCAGCCGCGGATTGGCCTCCATGAAGTAGAAGGCCGGCGCTTCGCGCGGCGCATCGAGATCGACGAGGAACTCGAACGTGCCCAGGCCCCGGTAGTTGACGTGCTGCGCGATCCGCGTGGCGGCCGCGAGGATCCGCTTGCGCAGCGCCGGATCGAGGCCCGGCGCGGGCGCGATCTCGATCAGCTTCTGGTTGCGTCGCTGCAGCGTGCAGTCGCGCTCGAACGCATGGGCCACGCGCTCGCCGTCGCCCAGCACCTGTACTTCGACATGGCGGGCCCGGCGCACCAGCCGCTCGACGTACAGGTCGCCGTTGCCGAACGCGCCCCGCGCTTCCGAGCGGCACCGTTCATAAGCGGCATCGACCTCGTCGACCGACCGCACGCTGCGCATGCCGCGTCCGCCGCCGCCGGCGATCGCCTTGATCATCGCCGCCTCGCCGGGGCGCAGTTCGGCGACGAACGCCCGCACTTCGTCCAGCGAACTGGCCGCGAACGTGCCCGGCACCAGCGGCACCTGCAGCGAGCGGGCCAGCTCGCGCGCCCGGGCCTTGTCGCCGAGCATCGCCAGCGTCTCGGGCGACGGGCCGATGAACAGCAGCCCTTCTTCGGCGCAGCGCCGCGCGAACGCGGCGTTCTCGCTCAGGAAGCCGTAACCGGGGTGGATGGCTTCGCAATCGTGGGCCTTGGCCACGCGGATCAGCGCTTCGCCGTCCAGGTAGGCGGCCGCGCCCCGACCATCGAGGCGGATCGCCACCGGACACGCATGGCGGTGCAGCGATGCCGCGTCATCGTCCGGATAGACGGCTACCGGCGTGATCCCCAGGTCGGCGGCCGACCGGGCGATCCGGATCGCGATCTCGCCGCGGTTGGCGATCAACAGGCGGGTCAGAGTTCGGACGGTATGCATCGTTCTCGTGGCGCCCGTTCCGGCGCCTGCATCGATCCTCGGTGGGACCGGGGACGGAGCGCCGGGGAGGGCGGGATCAGGACGTCAGCACCACGCGTCCGCGAATGCGGCCGGCGCGCAGGTCGTCCAGCGATTGCTGGGCCGTTTCCAGCGGCCGTTCTTCGATCGGCATCGCCTTGACCTTGCCGGCTCGCGCCAGCGCCATCAGTTCCTCGAACTCGGCCAGCGAGCCGACGTACGAGCCCTGGATCGTCAGGCCGCGCATCGGCAGCGTGGGCAGCGCGATGTCGATCGAGCCGCCGAACAGGCCGACCGAGATGTGGCGGCCGCCCCGGCGCAGCAGGCCGATGCCGAACTCGGCGGTGCTTTGCGCGCCGACGAAATCGATCGCCGCACCGAAACCCTGAGTCGACTTGAGCAGCGCCTTGCGCGCGTCGTTGTCGCGCGGATCGATCGCGGCCGACGCGCCGGCATCGATGGCCGCCTGGCGCTTGGCCGGATCGATGTCGGCGACGACCGGCGCGATGCCGTACATCGTCTGCGCCAGGTAAACAGCCGCCAGGCCCACGCCGCCCGCGCCGATCAGCAGCAGCGGATGTTCGGCGTCGACCCCCTGGGCCTTCTTCAGCGCGCTGTAGGCGGTCAGGCCCGAGCAGGCCAGCGTCGCGGCAAACGAGTGAGGCAGGTCACCATAGGCGGCCAGGTAGCGCGGGTGGTCGACGAGTACGTAGTTGCTGTAGCCGCCGTCCATCGACGTGCCGTGGCTGCGCGGTCGCGCGCACAGGTGCTCCTGCCCGTCCTTGCACAGCACGCACTGCGTGCAGCCGCCCCACGGAAACACCACGCGCGCGTCGCCGACCGCGACGCCCTGCGCGTCCGGGCCGACGCGCTCGACGCGACCGACGATCTCGTGGCCGAGGATGCGCGGCAATTGAAACGTCCGGCTCAGGTCCATCTTCTGGCCCTTGCCGAGATCGAAATGGCCTTCGGCCAGGTGGAGGTCGCTGTGGCAGACGCCGCATCCGGTGACGCGCACCAGCACCTGCGTGCCGGTGGGCACCGGCGGCGGCTCGATCACTTCCTGCAGCGGCGTGCCGAACTGGACGAGTTTGTAGCTGCGCATCGACGTGGCGGCGTCGTTCGCGGGAGTGGCTGCGCTCATCGGATGTCTCCTAAGGGCTTGTGAAATTGGGGGAATCTCGAAATTTCATACTAGCATTGGCCCGAGGGCAGCCGAGCCGGGCTAGCGCTCCGGACCGCACAATCGGAACGTCTCGTCCGGGTGCCCGATGCGTTGCCGCTGCCACAGCACCGGTCGCCCCGGGCAGCCGAACAGCGCCTCGTCGGCGTTGCGGCGCTGCTGCTCGAAGCGCAGCGGGCATTCTCCGGCGTCGGGGTCGACGTCGATCCGGCGGGTGCGCAGGTCGACATAGTAGTCGAGCATGCCGCGTTCGGATTCGCCCAGTTCGAGGCTGGCCACGCAGCCTTCGGTCTCGCGCAGCACGGGCGCCAGCGTGATGAAAGCTTCGCGAAAGCCGGTGCGCTGGTCGGCGGTCGGCAGCCACGCGGCCAGCGCCGCGGCGAACAGCAGTGTCAGGCTGACGGCGGTGGCCAGCGCGCCGTCCGGCGGCGCGCCGTGCGCCGCCATGCGGCGGATCCAGCCGATCCATCCGGCGCACAGCCCGGCCGTCAGCAGCGCCAGACCCGTCATCACCGGCAGCATCCCGGCTGCCGCGGGCAGCAGCCGCGACAGGCCGCCCCAGGCGGCGACCGCCGCCGACCCGCACAGCGCGATCGCCATCGCCCCCAGCCACAGGCGCCGGGTCAGCCTGCCCGCGGCTGGATCCGGGGGCCGGCCATCCGGGCGGCCGGCTCCCGAAAGGCCCGCCCCCGGCTCGCTGGCATCGCGTGGAGCCGGCGCCGCCGCCAGCAGCGACAGCGGCACGAGGATCGGCAGCGCGTACAGCCCGCGCGACGTGGCCGACGCGCTCAGCACGCCCAGCCACACGAGCGCGAAGAGCGCCGGGCCGAGCAGCGGATGGCCTTGCCATTGCCGCCAATGCTGCGCGCATCGCCAGAGCGCCAGCGGCCAGATCGGCAGCAGCATCGCCGCGGCCAGCCCCATCGTCTGCAGCGTCGAGTGTTCGGGCCCCAGCGTGTTCATGCCGAAGAAGCGGCCGACGTTGTTGTCCCACAGCCAGTCCATCAGCAGCACCGGCGAGCGCAGGCCGACCCACACCGGCCATGCCAGGCCCAGCACGGCGAACGTCGCGAGCGCGACCCCGAGTACCGACAACGTGCGCCGCCGCCACAGCGCGGGCGTCAGCGCGATCTGCGCCAACGCGCCCACCGCCGCGACGCCGGGCAGCAGCACGCCCTTGGCCATCAGGCCCAGCGCCGCGCCGATGCCCAGCATCGCGCCGGCGTACGGGGCCTGCGCGCCGAGCCGGACCAACGCCCAGCAGACCAGCGCCGCGGCCGGCATCAGCCCGAGGTCCGCCGTCAGGTAGCGGCTCGCCGACAGGAATGCCGGACACAGCGCGAGCAGCAGCACCGCGCGGCGGGCGGGCATCGTCCCGATCGCTTCGCGCGCCGCGCGATGGATCAGCGCGAACGTGGCCAGCGCGCACAGCACGTTGGCGCCGCGCGCCGCTTCGTGCATCGCCAGCGGCGGCGACAGCCATTGCACGCACAACGCCGCGAGCCAGAACACCAGCGGCGGCTTCTCCATGAACGGTTCGCCGGCCAGCGTCGGGATCAGCCACTGACCGTGCGCGACGATGCTGTGGACGATGCCGACCGTGTAGGCCTCATCCGCCTTCCAGGGCTCGCGATCGTACAGGCCGGCCGTCAGCCAGACCACGCTGGTCAGGCCGAGCAGCACGGCCCGCGCGGCGTTGTGCCCGATCATCGCGCCGGCGGACGCGGAGCAGAAGGCCGGACCGCCATCACCGGCCGATCGAACGTTCGTCGCCGAGGCGATGCGGGATCGAGGCGAGACCGCCGAAGACCGGAGGATCCATGACGGGGCGGGCGCTGGGGGCGGCGGGCATGCGGCGATCGTCGTTGGGGTATGGGGTGCGTCAGGGGGCGCGAATGCGCGCACGGGTTCATCGATGCGCGCGTGTCACGCTCGCCCGATCATGCCATACCCTTGATGACGATCCGCCGTCAGCGGTCGTCGATCAATCCGGTGACGCGTGCGCCGGATCCGGCGTGATGCCCAGCGCCTGCAGCCGCGCGTGCGCCGCGGCTTCCCATTGCGCGCCGCGCTCGATGCGCATGACGGCCGCATCGCGAAAGCCGTAGCGCAGTTCCTCGGTGCCGCCCAGGTACTTCAGCGCGTGCCGGTCGAAGCTCAGCCGCGTCGCGTCGTACACATAGGCCGCATTGCCCGCGGCGCTGAACTCGACGATCACGTACCGGCCGATCTGGAACATCAGCGCATCGACGTGCCGCGCGCCCCAGAACGCCGTGTACGCGCCCTGTTCGCGCTCGACGAGTTCGCGGATCCCCGCGTGGCGACGCGCGATCGCCAGCGTCTGCGGGCAGAAGACGAAGCGTGTCCACGAGATCTGGTCGCGGTATCGGGACCAGAACGCGCGGCGGCCCTCGTCGGCATCCTTGCGCGCGACGACGACGCTGAAGAAGTCCTGCAGGTTGCCGCCGTTGACCCAGCACATCACGCGCTGCCATACCGGTTCGGCCACCCGATGCCAGGCCGGCGCCTGGCCCGAGGCCTTGCGTTCCGGATGGCGCCAGACGTCATCGCGTACGAGGAACGCGTACAGCGCGCGGTGCAGCGGCGCGGATTCGCACTGGTGATAGCGCGTCAGCACGATCGCCAGGCCCTCGTCGCGGAACACCGGCCGCTTGTCCAGCAGCGCCAGCAACGGTTCGATCAACGGCTTGAACGCCTCGTCCGGCAGTTCGGCGGCCTTGCGTGCGGCGCTGCGGACCAGCAGGTGCCAGAACCAGCTCGATTCGGGAATGGCCAGATCGCGCGACAGCCGCGCGAGCGCCGTGTCGTCGCCGCGCAGCCAGTCCAGCGCGTAGGCGTCGGTGGCGTCGCGCTGCAGCAGCGCGGTGTTGTCGCGCAGCGCCGCCAGCCAGTCGGGCACAGGCCCTCGGCCGGCCTGCCGATCGATCGCCGGCCAGGTGTCGGCCAGCAGCGCGCGCAGGCTTTCCCAGCCCCGGCGATCGTCGGCGTCGGCCTTCAGCGGATCGAACTCGAAATAAGCGCACAGCAGGCTGAACCATGTCAGCAGGCTCAGCTCGCCGGCGCCCACCCTGTCCGTATAGCGCGCCAGCAGCGGGGCCAGACGCGGATGCCCGATGAGCCGTCGCCCCTCGAGTCCGTCGAGCGGCCGCGCCAGCACGCCGGCCAGCAGGTGCAGGTGTTCGTCGGTGGGGCGCAAGCCCCGGATATAAGCGATCGCGCAGGCTTGCGGGTCGGTATGGATCAACGTGGCCTTGGCCACGCCCTTGAACAGTGCGGCGGCTTCGCGGGCCGCCTCCTCCAGCGCCTCGGGCTGGCCGAGCCGCAGGCGGGCGACATCCATCGACTTCAGGCTGCTGGCCAACTGGCGGTGCAGCGACAGCAGCGCGGCCGGCGGTTCGTGGCGAGGACTCAGCATGCGCCGAACGCCCTGGCATCGGCCGCGCCACCGCTGCCGCCATCGCCGTCACCATTGCCGTTGCCGTCGCGCAGTTCATCGGCGGACCAGAACTCCAGCTTCAGCTCGACGCGCCGGCTCGCCTCCTTCGATGGACGGCTGGCGTTGAACGCATAGCCGCCGACGAGGAACAGGTCGCGGATCTGCCGCTTCTGCGCGTCGGTCAACGGCTGTTCGCCGGTCAGCGGCGGCGCGTACAGCGCGCACACGACGCGGCGACTGCGCTCCAGGCTCAGGCCCAGGTTGTACAGATAAGTGCCGTCGTGATCGGTGAAGCCCTCGACGACGATGCGTCGGATCCAGCGCTGTCCCAGCTCGCTGCGCTGCGCGTCGAGCAAGGTCGGCACATAAGCGCGAAGCAGCCGCGCGCCGGCCAGCGACAGCTCGGCGCGGTTCCGATCGAAGCGCACGACGTCGCCCAGGTCGATCCGGTAAGTGGATTCGTCGACCTTGACGTCCGGAAACGCGCGCGTGGTCTCGCGCAGCCGCGACATCAGCTCGCGGATATCGCGGCTGCGCTGGATCTTCGGCTGCTCGGCGGTGCCGACGTCGCGCGTCACGCTGACCAGCGTCACCGCCATCACGACCAGGAACAGCACCATCAACGCCGACATCAGGTCCGAGAACGAGATCCAGAAAGGCCCTTCGGCCTCATGGCGCGCGCCGCGCCGCAGGACGATTCGATTCAGCATGCCTCGCCCTTAGTTGGCACGTATCCGTGACAGCGTCAGCCCGATGTGCTGGACCACGCCGTTCAACTGCTGCACGCCGCTGCTCAAGTGGCGATCGGTGTCGCCGATCGTGTTCTTCAACTGGCTGGCGAGCGCGCCGCCGAACTCCTCGAACGAGCGCACCAGCGCGCGATTGATGCCTTCCAGGTATTGCTGGCTCTGCGCCTCGGCGATCTTCAATTGTTCGACGATGCGATCGAGGTCGCCGATCATCCGCTGCGACAGGCCCGCTTCCTGGCGCACCGCCGCGATCAGGCCGGTCAGCGCCTGCACCTGCGTGTCGACGGTCTGGCGCGTCTCGTCGTACCGCGCGAAGCCGGTCTGTACGGCCTGGGCCGACTGCGCCAGCGCTTCGCTGGTCGCCGCCATGTGCGCGGCCGTCGCGTTCGACCGGTCGAGCACGCCGCTGACCGCCTGTCCGGCCGCTTCGAAGCGCTGCGCGGCCGCCGCCAGGCTGCCGGCTCCGGTGCTCAGGCCGGCGATCGCCTTCCCCGTCGCCTGGCCCAGCAGGTCGATGTGGCGCTGGGTCTGCGCGCCCTGGCGCACGACGGCTTCGAGCAGGCCGTTGATCTGCGTCGACAGGTCGCCGACCATCGTCTTCGTGTGCGTCGACAATTCCCCGACCAGGTCCTTGGTGTGCGTCGACAGCTCCCCGACCAGGTTCCTGGTCTGCGTCGACAGCCCGCCGACCAGATCCCGGGTGTGGGTCGACAACCCGCCCACCAGATCCTGCGTGTGCGAAGCCAGCCGTGTGCCGCGCGCCTCGTCCTGCGATGACGCGGCTTCACGCACGCGATCCAGGTGCGAGACGAAACCGCGCATCTCGTCGAGCAGCAGCGTCTGCATCGTCACCGACTGCGTGACCGCGTCTTCGAGACTGCCGTTCAGGCGATCGGTCATCGCCTGGCCCGATTCGCGCACGTCCTGTATCAGCGCCTGCAGCGACGATGCGATTGCGGCCTGCGAGGCTTGCTGCGAAGACTGCTCGTGGGCGATCGCCGCGCTTGCGCGCGCCATTGCCGAGTCGATCGTCTCGCCCGCGCGGGTCATCGTCGCATCGATCGTCGCGCCCACGCGCTTCATCGCGGCATCCATCGCACCTTCGATGGCCTTGCCGATCGCAGCGCCGTCGATCGCAGGGACCGGCGGAACGGGTGCCACGGCCGGCGCGGCCTCGGCTTTCTGCTGCGCGGTCTTCATCATCCGCGCGATCTGGCTCAACTGGTTCGACGGCACGGCCAGCGCGGTGCTCAGCCGATCGCCGATCGTGTCGGCCAGTTTCGGGCCGAGATCGCCCAGCCGTGCCTGCATCGTGTCGCCGACGCCGCGCGCGACCGCTTGTCCGACGCGCTCGCCGATCCGTTCGGCCAACGAATCGCCCAGCGTATTGCCGATACGCTCGCCGATCGCGTCGGCCAGCGCCTGCTGCGCGTCGCGCTGCGAGGCGATCTGCCGGTCGGCCAGCGTCGTCATCAGCGTCGACAGTTCCTGTACCAGCGATCGCTTCAGTTCCGCGGCATGAACTTCGGCCTTCTCGGACGAGGCGACCAGCCGCGACAGGTATTCCTCGCCGGCGCCGGTCGCGTACAGCCCGTCGATCGCGTGCGTCAGCGCCTCGACCTGGCGATAGAACAGCGCCAGGCACAGCCGGCTCGTGAACGTGACGAACATCGCGCAGCCGATCGCCAGCGCCGACACGCTGAACGCGTGCGCGACGCCGTCGAGCAGCGGCTTCAGGCCGGCGACCGCGGTGACGGTGTTGCTGGGGTCGAAGCCGCCGAGCCCATCGAGCAGGCCCGCGAACGTGCCGATGATCCCCAGCCCCGTCAGCACGCCCGGCAGATGCCGCGTGAAGTCGTCGAACAGCCGGTTGTCGACCAGCGTCTCGCGCGTGAAGAACGCTTCGGCCGGCATCGTCGCGCGCACGCGCCGCGCCGACGGATGCGCGGGGGAGGGGGGTTGGCCCGACGCCTCGGCACCGTGCCGCGCGGCGTCATCGGTCTGCTGCGCGTGCAGCGTGTCCGCGTACTCGTCCCACAGGTGGCGCAGCGGCTCGTCGGCCAGCGCACGCGCGACCTCGTCGGGCTCGACCTGTCCGTTGGCGCGCGCATCGGCGCCGGCCGCCAGCATCCGCAGGCGACGGACGGCGCGCGACAACTGCCAGCCGGTGCGCACGCCTTGCGCCGCGTAGCCGATAACGAAGCACAGGGTCAGCATCGCGACGGCGACGAGGACGAACAGAGGCAGCCCGTGCAGATTGTTCAGGCCGGGAACGTTCTGGCTGAGCCAGTTCAACAATGGCGTAGGCATCGCACCAACTCTTTGGCGCCGAAGGCGCGGATCGTGTCGGCAACGAGGCTACGCGCGGGCCGTTGCGGCCAACCGCGGATAAGGGCGGGGATTGGCCGGGAATTGACGGGAACCGGCCAGCTAAGGAAGCGCTCGCCGATTCACCAGATCGACGTCGGTTATCATCGGGCGCATCCGTATCACCTTGGATGGAGACCGCCCGCATGCGCAAAGCGCTCGCCTATATCGTCGGTGCCTATGAGCATCCGACCCGTAAAGCCCCTGACAAATCCGTTGCCCAGCTTCATGCCGAAGCGGCCCGCGGCGCCCTCGAAGATGCTGGCCTGAGCAAGGACGACGTCGACGGTTACTTCTGTGCGGGCGATGCGCCCGGCATGGGGCCGGTGTCGATGGTCGAGTACATGAACCTCAACGTGCGACACGTCGACTCGACCGACATCGGCGGTTCGTCGTACATCGCGCACGTCGCGCACGCCGCGCAGGCGATCGCCGCCGGCAAGTGCCGGGTCGCGCTGATCACGCTGGCCGGCCGTCCGCGCAGCGAGTCGACCGGCGGCCCGATCCCACGCCCGATCCGTCCCGACGTGCCGGACGTGGAGTGGGAGCATCCTTATGAACCGATCGTGCCCAACATGTACGCGATGGTCGCGATGCGCCACATGCACGAGTTCGGCACGACGCCCGAGCAGCTCGCGTGGGTGCGCGTGGCCGCGTCGCATCATGCGCAGTACAACCCGCACGCGATGATGCGCGACGTCGTCACCGTCGAGCAGGTCGTGCAGTCGCCGATGATCGCCGATCCGCTGCACCGTCTCGACTGCTGCGTGATCAGCGACGGAGCCGGCGCACTGATCGTCACCGACGAGGCCACGGCCAAGAGCCTGAAGCGGCCGCTCGTCAAGGTCATCGGTGCGGGCGAGGCCATCAAGGGGCAGGCCGGCGGCGCCGTCGACCTCACGTATTCGGCGGGCGTGTGGTCCGGCGCCAAGGCCTTCGAGCAGGCCCGCGTCACGCACCAGGACATCAAGTACGCGTCGATCTACGACAGCTTCACGATCACCGTGCTGCTGCAGCTCGAGGACCTGGGCTTCTGCAAGAAGGGCGAGGGCGGCAAGTTCGTGTCCGACGGCAACCTGATCTCGGGCGTCGGCAAGCTGCCGTTCAACACCGATGGCGGCGGGCTGTGCAACAACCACCCGGCCAACCGCGGCGGCATCACCAAGGTCATCGAGGCGGTGCGCCAGTTGCGCGGCGAAGCGCATCCGGCCGTGCAGGTGCCCAACTGCGATATCGCGCTCGCGCACGGCACCGGCGGCTCGCTGGGTACCCGGCACGGCAGTGCCACGCTGATCCTCGAACGGGAGTGAACCGATGAAGAAAGAAATCGCCGCGCCGGTCCTCAGCGCCGAGAGCCGTCCTTATTACGAAGCCGCCGCCACCGGCAAGTTCCTGATCAAGCGCTGCACGGCCTGCCAGAAGAACTTCTGGTATCCGCGCGCGATCTGCCCGTTCTGCATGAGCAGCGATACCGAATGGCTGGAGGCCTCGGGCCAGGGCACCGTCTACACGTACAGCGTGTTGCGCCGTGCGAAGGTACCTTACGTGCTCGCTTATGTGACGCTGGATGAAGGTCCGACGATGCTGACCAACCTGGTCAACTTCGATCACGACGCGATCCGGATCGGGCAGAAAGTGCGGGTGACGTTCGAGACCGCGGTCAACGGCGCCAAGGTGCCGATGTTCGAGCCGCGGGCGGACTGATCGGCGCGGCCGGACGCTGTTCCATCGCGGGCGCCGACGATGCGATCGCTCGAACTGAGGGTGCCGCCGCCGCTGCAAGCGGCCGTGGCCCTGACGCTGATCCTGCTGCTGGGCTGGTGGATACCGACGGTCAATGTGCCGTTTCCCGGCCACCGCGTCGTCGCCATCGCCGCGATCGTTTTCGGCGTGCTGGTTGCCGCGGCCGGCATCGTCGCATTTCGCCGCGCCCGCACCACGCTGAATCCGCACGATCCGTCCCGGACATCATCGATCGTCGACGGAGGCATCTTCCGGTTCACGCGCAATCCGATGTACCTGGGCCTGACGATGACGCTGCTGGGCGTTACGTGCTGGCGGGGCACATGGCTCGGGTTGCTGGTGATCGCGGGTTTCGTTGCGTACATCACCCGCTTCCAGATCGAACCCGAGGAGCGGATGCTGAGCGCGCGGTTCGGCGACGCTTATCTCGCTTATCGCGCGCGCGTGCGCCGCTGGCTGTAGCGATGCCCGCGTCGGCGAGGATCCGCCGGGCGCGACCCGACGAGGCCGACGCGCTAACGGTACTGTGCCTCCGGGCCAAGGCGCACTGGGGGTATCCGGCCGAGCAACTGGCGCGCTGGCATGACGCGTTGACGGTGCGTGCCGATGTGCTGGCGAGCCATCCGGCCTGGGTGGCCGAGCGCGATGGGCGGTTGGTCGGCTATTGCCTGTTGCTGGCCGGTGAGCCGCACTGGTGCCTCGAAGATCTGTTCGTCGATCCGTCGGCGATCGGTCAGGGTATCGGGCGTGCGCTGATGGCCCAGGCGCTCGTCACGGCCCGCGACGGCGGCGCGCGCGGATTGACGATCGATGCCGATCCGCATGCCGAAGCGTTCTACCTGTCGCAAGGCGCGCGCCGCGTCGGCACGTGCGCGGCCCCGATTCCCGGCGAGCCGACGCGCGTGCGGCCGCAGCTGTTGATCGATGGAGCTTGGCCTCGTCAGTGGTCCGTCCCACTGTAGATCCACATCGGCACCGTCCGCCCGGCTCGACTGAATCCCATCGCTTCGTAGAACCTCACCGCGTCACCATCCGCGGTGAGCATGAGCTGGTGGAAGCCGCCGTAGCGCTCGAGCATGGCGTTCATCAGTTGGCGACCGATTCCTCGCCGGTGCCAGCTTGGATGAACCAGCATGTGGGGAAAGTAGACGACGAGACTCCCATCGGAGATCGCATTCACGAGGCCGATCAGGCGGCCATCCGCACGAGCGGTCACGAGCGAATGGGACCCTCGCAGCGCCGACATCAGTTCCGTGGGCTTGCTTGCGGACGACCAATCATTGGCCGCATAGAGTTCGATCACCTCGTCCGACTCTATTGTCCCGTCGAGGCTGATGATGCAATTCATCGTTTTTCCAGGATTGCTTGATGAGTCGGGCTTACCCGCCAAAACGCCAGATCGGCAAAGCGACCGTGATGACGCTCAACCCTCTGCTTTCCGACGTCGATCGGCGTCCGCATGCAACGCGGCAAGATAACTCGACGCTCGCTACCCGGCAATCGTCGGGTCATCATCGCGATTTCCGCGGATAGCGCATTCATCCGCTCGCGGCGCCACGCTCCGCCAGCACCGGCAGCCAGCGTTCACGCACGATCTTCTCGAAGCCCTTGCCCGTCGGATGCATCTCGTTGGCCCAATGTTCGGCCGACAGCGTTCCGCGGCTGTCGATCTGCGTGACCGTGCCGCCGAACGTGCGCGTCAGCGCCTGCTGTACATCGCTGAGTCCGTCGATCGCATATCGGATGCAGTCCTGGCGCAGTTCGGCCGGCACATAGGTGCGTTCGAGTGCCGGCAGCAGCCAGCCTTCACCGCCGAGCACGCCCTTGCCCGACGGGATCGCATAGTCGTAATTGTGCAGGTAGACATGCGCGCGCGGCGCCTGCTGCTGGATCCGCGCGATCAACCGGCTCAGGCTGTCCTGCACGACGCCGAGCAGCCAGCCCAGCGACGGCCATTCGGTACCCGGCAGGAAGCATTCGGCCGCCGTCCGGGCGTCGCGGTTGTCGCTGCGCAGCAGCGGGCGCAGGTCGTTGAAGCCGGCGAAATCGTTGCCGCCGCCGCTGATCAGCACCTCGGTCAGGCCGTCGCCGTACAGCTTCAGCGCCTGCGCGACCTCCTCGCGATAGACGCCGTCGACGTAGTCGATCGCTTCGGCGCCGTTGTGGCCGACCGCGAAGACGATGCGCTCCTTCTTGCGCATATAGGGCGCCAGATGGTGCAGCAGCGCGCCGCCCGGAAACGGATACCAGAACCACGAATCACCGATCGCCAGCACGCCGGGCATCACCCCGTCCTCGGCGAGCTGGCTGGCGTGCCAATAGAAATCCCTGGCCATCGTCTTCTCCGTTGGCGTGCCCGATCGGACATCGATACGAACATTAGCCGCCAACGCAACGCGTCGCGCATCGTCGAAAGTGATGAAGAACTTCGAGGATCAGGCCCCCGGCGCCTCGGCATGCGTGAGCCAACCAGCGGCTGCTTCAGTCGATCCGGATGTCGGCCCGTTTGATGACCTCGGCGTTGATTCGCAGCTCATTGGCGATTTGCCGCGCGAACGCGTCGGCGCTGACCGTCTGGATGCGACCTTCGCGTTCCAGCGGTTCACGGGTGGCGGGGTCGTTCTTCAGGTCGGCGATCGCGGTGGTCAGCATCGCGATCACGCCTGCCGGCGTTCCGGCCGGCGCCAGCAGGCCGGTCCAGATCGGCATGTTCATCGCCGGCAGGCCGCTGTCGACGGCGCTGGGCGTGTCCGGCAGGTCGGGCCAGCGGTCGTTGGCGGTCACCATCAGCGGGCGCAGCGTGCCCGCGCGGATGTGCGGCATCGCCGACAGCGTGTTGAACGCGAAGTCGATCTCGTTGGCCAGCAGCGCCGTCTGCATCGGGGCGGCCCCGCGATAGGGGACGTGGATCGCCTTCAGGTCCAGCAGCGCGCTCAACTGCGCGCCGGCCAGGTGCAGCAGGTTGCCATTGCCGCCCGATCCATAAGTCAGCGGTTCGGACTGCCGCCGCGCGACGTCGGCCAGCTCACGCACCGATCGTACGTGGCCGGTGCGCGGATGGCGGGTGTTCACCATCAGGATCATCGGCGCCGTGATGACCGTCGAGATCGGTGCGAAGTCCCGCGCGACGTCGTAGCGCAGATCCTTGTACAACAGCGGATTGACGGTGATCGAGCTGGTGTTGGCCACCAGCAGCGTATAGCCGTCGGCATCCGCGCGGGCGCCCGCTTCGGCGGCGAGCATGCCGTTGGCGCCCGGCCGATTCTCGACGATGAACGGCTGGCCGAGTTTGCGGCGCAGTCCGTCGGCGACGGCCCGTGCGACCAGATCAGTGGTGCTGCCGGGCGGGAACCCGACCAGCAGGCGTACCGGCCGGGCCGGGTAATCGTGTGCCGCGGCCTGCGCCCCGCTTTGTGCCCTGACCGGGCCGAACGGTAGCGTGACGCCCAGTGCCAGCGCCCTCTTCAACAACGTGCGACGCATGTTCGTCGGTCTCCTCTTCAAAAGCGGATAACGCCGGACCGTGCCAGCGCGGCGATCCGCGCATCGTCGTAGCCGGCGACTTCTTTCAGGATCTCGGCCGTCTGGGCGCCGAGCGCCGGCGCGGGCCGCGGATCGGCGAGCGGCGTCGCCGAGTACTGGATCGGCAGGCGGATATTGGGTACCCAGCCGAGCGTCGGATGCGCGACGCGGCTGACGATCCCGCGCTCGCGCGATTCGTCCGAGCGCAGCGCTTCACCGATCGGGCGCACGACGCCGCACGGAATCGACGCCGCGCGCATCCGCGCCTGCCAATATCGCCATGGCTGCGTCGCGAATACGTCGCCGAGCAACGCGAACAGCGCGTCGCGCTCGCGCATCCGCGGCGCGCGCGTCGCATAGCGCGGATCGGTGGCCAGGTCCGATCGGTCGATGACCGAGGTCGCCAGACGCGCGAACATGTCGTCGGTGCCGCAGATCAGGAAGAACGGCTCGTCGGCGCTGCGAAACACGCCGGTCGGGCATGTGTCGCCGCTGACGTTGCCGGTGCGCGGCGCGTCGCGGCCGGTATACAGGTTCTGCATCGCGGCGAACCCGGTCATCGTCACCGCCGTATCAACGCGCGTGCGACGTCCACGCCCTCGGGTGTCTTCAGGTCCAGCGACAGGCTGCGCTTGTCGCGGTTGCTCCACATGAACGGCGCGCCCTGCGCCGGCGTCTCGTCGGGCACCGGCGCGAAGTGCCGGAACTCGTCGCCGCGGCCGGGCGATTCGATCTTGATGACGTCGGCCCCCATGTCGGCCAGCATCATCGTCGCGAACGGGCCGGCGATGAAGTGGCTGAAGTCGACGATGCGGATGCCGCTCAGCGGCAGCGGCGCTTGCGGCGGACGCGGCGCGTGGGTTGGAAAGTCGGTCAGCGATCGGGCCAACGACCGGGCCGATGATTCGGCCGGTGACCGGGCCAACACGTCGGACGGCGAGCCCGCTGGTGTGTCGATCGGCGAGCTTGCCGGCGATTTGGTCGGCGAACGGGCCGGCGAGCCTGCCGGGGAGTCGTGCTGCATCGGGCGGGCGTCCTCACCAGGTGTCGATGTTCGAGCGCTTCTTCGTCTGCCTGGGCGCCGGTGGCGGAAACGAGTCCAGCCCGCGCAGGATCCAGCGCCGTGTTTCGGCCGGATCGATGACCGCGTCGAAACTCAGGAACGGGGCGACGTTCAGCGCCTTGCCGCGCTCGTACAGCGCGTCGACGAGTTGCTGGAAGCGCTGCTCGCGCGCCTGCGGGTCGGCGATCTTCGCCAGTTCGTCGCGATGCCCGAGCTTGATCTGCCCTTCGAGGCCCATCGAGCCGAACTCGCCGGTCGGCCAGGCCGTCGTGAAGAACGACCCCTGGTGGAAGCTGCCGCCGCCCATCGCCATCGCACCCAGCCCGTACGCCTTGCGCAGCACGACGGTGAAGAACGGCACCGTGACGTTGGCCGCGGTGACGAAGATCCGCGACGCATGGCGGACCAGCGCGGTGCGCTCGGCGTCGGTGCCGACCATGATCCCCGGCGTGTCGCACAGCGAGACCATCGGCAGGTCGAACGCGTCGCACAATTGCAGGAAGCGGCAGACCTTGTCCGACTCGTCCGAGCCCAGCGCGCCTGCCTGGTGCCGCGGATTGTTGGCGATCAGCCCGATCGGACGCCCTTCGATGCGGATCAGCGCGGTGACCACGCCGGTCCCGAACGACGGGCGCAGTTCCAGCACCGAGTCATCGTCCGCGAGCAGGCCGATGACCTGCCGCACTTCGTACGAGCGGGTGCGCCGTTCGGGGATGACGTGCCGCAGCGCCGCCTGGTCCGCGCAATGCCAGTCGGCCAGCGGCCCCTGGAAGTACGACAGGTACTTGCGCGCCATGCGCGCGGCCTCGCGCTCGTCGTCGACGAGGATGTCGACGACACCCTGGCGCGAATGCATGCGGGCCGGTCCCACGTCCTCGGGTTTGACCACGCCGAGGCCCGCTCCCTCGATCATCACCGGGCCGCCCATGCCGATCGTCGCCGATCGCGTGGCGATGACGACGTCGCAGCAGCCGAGCAGCGCGGCGTTGCCGGCGAAGCACCGGCCGGCGCCGATACCCACCAGCGGCACGAGCCCGCTGAGCCGCGCGAAGTGCCAGAACGTCGGGTTGGCCAGGTTGACGCCGCCGATGTTGTCGCCGTCATAAGGACGGCCGCCGCCGCCTTCGGTGAAGATCACCACCGGCAGGCGCGCGCGTTCGGCGAGCTGGAACATCCGGTCGTGCTTCTTGTGCCCGATGAAGCCTTGCGTGCCGGCGAAGACCGTGTAGTCGTACGCCGCCACCATGCAGCGGCTGCGGTCGGGCGGAAAGAGATCGGCATTGACCGTCGCCGTGCCGTAGATGAAGCCGTCGGCGGGGCTGATCTTCAGCAACTCGTCGTACGTGTGACGGTTGCGCTGCCCGGCCACGGCCAACGCGCCGTACTCGGCGAACGAGCCCGGGTCGCACACGTCGTCGAGGTTCTCGCGCGCCGTGCGCTGTCCGGTCTTGCGCCGGCGCGCCACGGCGTCGGGCCGTGCCTCATCGAGCGTGCGCGCGTATCGCTGCCGGACGTCGAGCAGGTCCGCGCGCACCGACGGTCCCGCCTGCGAGTCGTCCGCCGCACGCGGGCCGTCGTCGCCCAGGCCCGGCTCGATCCGCACGATCGGGGCGCCGGGCGGCACCAGGGTGCCCACGGCCTGCAGGATCTCGACGACGATGCCGTCGAAAGGTGCGGCGACCTCGTGTTCCATCTTCATCGCCTCGAGTACCGCGACGGCCTGGCCTTCGCGCACCGTGGCGCCCGGGCCGACCGGCAACTGCACGATCGTTCCGCGAAGCGGCGCGAGCGCGCAGTCGGCGCGGGCGGCCGCGCCGCCGTCGTCCGGATCGTCCGGATCGTCGTCGATTCCTCCGTCATCGCGCACCTCGCCATGGAGCCCGCCGCCGTTACTTGCCTCGCCGCCATGGACGGCGGTAAGCGGCGCGTCGAAGTGGCGCGAGCGCGATGCGGCGGCCGGATCGGATTGCGACAGTTCCGGGTGATCGTCGACGAAGCGGGTCGTCACGATGCCGTCGCGAAACGTCTCGTGGCCGAGCAGGTTGCGCAGGAACGGCAGGTTCGTCGCCACCCCTTCGATCCGGCACTCGCCCAGCGCCCGCACCGCCCGGTGCACCAGGTCGCCGAAGCGGTTAGACGGCACGTGGATGATGATCTTGGCCAGCAGCGGATCGAAATCGGGATTCGGCGCGTAGCCGAGGTAAGCGGCGGTATCGACGCGCACGCCGGGACCGCTCGGCGGGTCCCAGGCCGTCAGACGCCCGTCGGTGTCGCCCCCGCCAGTGCCGGTGCCGCGGACGGCATGGCTGCTCGAGCCATCCACGCCGCTCGCCGCATCCAGCGTCACGCGCAACTGCATCGCGAAGCCGCGCGGCCGGGGCGGATCCGCCGGATCGAGCCCGGCGTCGGCGAGCGTCGCGCCGCGCGCCAGCATGATTTGCGCGCGGACCAGGTCGATGCCCATCACCTCCTCGGTCACCGTGTGCTCGACCTGGATCCGGGGATTGGCTTCGATGAACACGAAGCGTTCACCGTCCAGGCCGACGAGGAACTCGAACGTCCCCACGCCGCGGTACGAGACCTCGCCGGCCATCCGCGTCGCCGCCGCGAACAGCCGTTCGCGCAGCGGTGCGGGCAGGCCCGGGCCCGGCGCGATCTCGACGGCCTTCTGGTGCCGGCGCTGCACGCTGCAGTCGCGCTCGCCCAGCGCGATGACGCCGTGACCGTCGCCGGCGACCTGGACTTCGATGTGCCGCGCCTGCCGGATCACTTCCTCGACGTAGACGTCGTCGCGGCCGAATGCCGAGCGCGCTTCGGAGCGGCAGCGGGCGTAGGCCGGTTCCAGCGCCGCCTGCGTGTCGACGACGCGCATCCCGCGCCCTCCGCCGCCGGCGATCGCCTTGACCATGATCGACGCGTCGTCGCCCAGGCCCGCCATGAACGCCCGGGCCTCGTCCAGCGAGGTCGCGCGATTCGTACCGTTGGGCACCGGCACGTCCAGCGAGCGGGCCAGTTCGCGCGCCTGTCCCTTGTCCCCGAACAGGTCGAGCACGCGCGGCGATGCGCCGATGAACAGCAGGCCGGCGGCCTCGCAGCGGCGTGCGAACTCGGCATTCTCGCTAAGGAAGCCATAACCGGGGTGGATCGCCGTGCAGCCGGTGCGCGCCGCCGCGTCGATCAGCGCGTCGATGTCCAGGTAGGCGCGCGCGCCGGCGCCGCGCAGCGGGCAATCGGCATCGGCGGTCTTGCGGTGCAGGCTGCGCTCGTCATCGGTCGAGAAGACGGCGACCGAGCGGATCGACAACTCCGCGGCGGCGCGGGCGATGCGCACCGCGATCTCGCCGCGATTGGCGATCAGGATGGAGAACGCATCAGCGGAATTCGGGTTCGGCGAAGTCAACAAGGGGCTCCGGAGTCAGGCGGGGGTGGGCGACGGGGCATCGGCATCGGTGATCCTGCGGATCGTCGCCAGCAGGTGTTCGGCATGGCCTTTGTAGTTCGGCAGCATCCGATGCAGCGGGCCGGCGACGCACAGCGCGTACGGCTCGCCCTGCAGGAACACCGCGGCCGAGATGCCGCCGACGTCGGGATCGCTTTCGGCGAAGTTCTCGTGCCAGCCGCGCTGGACGCCCTTGTCCACGTCGGCGTCGAGCGCCTCGGCGCTCATCAGCGACTGCGGGGTGTGCCCGACATAAGCCAGCGTCGGCAGCAGCTTGGCGCGTTCGGCCGCGCCCATCGTGCCCAGCAGCGCCTTGCCCATCGAATTGGCGGGGATCTCGCGGACCTCGCCGACCAGCGGGTTCAGGCGGATGCGATGCGGCGAGGGCACGACATCCAGGTAGATCACGCGCGTGCCGATCCGCTTGGCCAGGATCACGGTCTCCTGCGTGCGCTCGACGAGCGCCGCCAGATCGTCGGCGATCCGCACGGTGACCGGATCGTTCTCGGCGATCACGTGGCACAGGTCGAGCATCCGGCGCGTCGGATACAGCGGGCCGCGCGGCCGGACCGGATACACGTAGCCGCGTGCCTGCGCACCCTTGAGCAGCCCGTGGCAGCTCGATACCGGGATGCCGATCTGCGCGGCCAGCTCGGACAACGACACCGGCCGTTTGAGCGCCGCGAATGCTTCATACATCTGGATCGCGCGCAGGGCGACGGTGCTTTCCGATTTCGCAGTCATGAAAATAGTTTCCTATCAGAGAAATTCAAAGTCAACCTGTCCCGGGGTGATACCCGCTGCCGCTCAGAGCAGTTTCGTAGGGGTCGCAGATTGACAAATATCTTTCGTGAGGAGAAAAATAATTACGCACACATGAAAAAGGAGATAGCGGTGAAGCGTTTTGCCCACCTCACTGTACCGGCATGGATCGCCCGGACCCTGGTGGCGATCGGCCTGCTGGGGATCGCGCCGGCCTGCCTGGGCCAGGACGTCGCCGCAGCGGCGGGCTACCCGACCAAGCCGGTTCGCCTCGTGGTGGGTTTTCCGCCCGGCACATCGACGGACATCGTCGCGCGGACCGTGGCCGAAGCGCTGCACAAACGGTTCGAGCAGCCGTTCGTCGTCGAGAACCGTCCCGGCGCCAACGGCATGCTGGCGGCCGAGCAGGTGGCGCGGTCGGCGCCGGACGGCTATACGGTGCTGTTCACGAACACCAGCGCGATCACGCTGAACCCGCTCGTCTACAAGAACCTGCGCTACGACGTGAACGAGGATTTCGCGCCGGTGACGACGGTCATCTCGGTACCGGCCCTGCTGCTGGTGAGCACCGGCAATCCGCGGCTGGGCGCCGTCAAGTCGGTCGCCGAGCTGGTCGCCGCCGGCAAGACCGGCACGCCGCTGACGTATGCCTCGCTCGGCAACGGCAACCTGTTCCAACTGGCCGGCGCCGAGCTGAGCCTGGCGGCCGGCATCGAATCGCTGCACGTGCCGTATCGGGCCGGCCTGGTCAGCACCGCGCTGTTGGGCAACGAGGTCGATTTCACGTTCGACACGCTGGCCGCGCTGCCGCAGGTCCGCAACGGCCGCTTGCGCGCGCTGGGTGTCACGTCCGGCACGCGGTGGCGCGAACTGCCCGACGTGCCGACACTGGAAGAGGCCGGCTATCCGATGCTGCGCTACGACCTGTGGACAGGTGTCATGGCGCCCAAGGGCACGCCGCCCGCGATCCTCGACACGCTGTATCGCGAGATCGCGGCCGCCGCGCGCACGGCCGAGGCCATGGCGCGACTGACGACGCTGGGCGACGTGTTGACGATGCCGCCGGCGCAGTTCGCCGATGCGATCCGCCGCGATCTCGACCGCAACGCGGCGGCGGTCAAGCGCACCGGCATCACCGCGAACTGAGGCGGGAGGTCGCGATGTCCAACTCCGAATCCGGCGCCGACCTCGCGCATCTGGCCGGCGAGGCGCTGGCGATCGACGCACGAACCCTGCCGGACGCGATACGGCGCCAAGCGAACCTGTGCGTGCTCGACACCGTCGGCTGCATCATCGCCGGGGCGCGCACCCGCGAGGCCGAGCTGATGCTGGCCTGCGAACCGCCTTCGGCCGATGGGATGCCGCTGCGGATACCGGGGCTGCGCGAGACGCGGCCACTGCGGTCGGCGCTGCGCATCGCCGGTTACCTGGGCGACGTGCTCGAACTGAACGATCTGATCGGCGGGCACGCGAGCATCGGCAACGTCACGCTCGCGCTCGCGCTCGGCCAGGAGCGCGACGCGCCGGGAACCAAGGTGCTCGAAGCCGTCGTGCGCGGCATCGAAGTCACGGCGCGCGTCTACGCCTCGGTCTATCCGACGCTGAAGCGGTTCTCCAGCGTCGGCATGATGCCGGTCGGCTTGCCGGCGGCGATCGGATCGGCGGCCGTCGCCGCACATCTGCTGGACCTGGATCGCGAGCGCACCGGCCACGCGATGGCGATCGCCGGCGCGCTGTCGGGCTGGTGCCCGGCGGAGGTCATCTTCGGCGAAGGCGGCTCGGTCAAGCCGATGCTGTTCGGCGCGCAGACGGCGCAAACCGGGCTCGACGGCGCCCTGTACGCACGTGCCGGCATGACGGGGCCGATGCGGCTGCTCGAGAGCAAGGTCGGCTACTTCGCGACGGCATCCCATGCCGGGGCTTATGCGAGGGACGACTGGGCGGGCCGGTGGGCGCTGGCCGAGCCGCGCCGCAAGCTGCATGCGTGCTGCGGCTACATCCATGCGCCGATCGACCTGTTGAGCCGGATGCGGATCGACGATCCCGCGCGGTTGGCCGGTGGCCTCGTCGAAGTGCGCGTCCCGCCTTATGTCGCCGAGGTCGTCGCCAAGGACCGGCTGCCGGTCTCGCCGAACGATGCGCGCTTCCATTTGCAGTATTGCCTGGCGCACGTGCTGGCCGGCGTCGACGTCTTCCTGCCCGAGCACAGCATCGAGATGGACGCGCATCTGCGCGATCCCGCGCTGGTCGCGGCGATGGCCCAGATTTCGGTGGTGGCCGACGAGCGGTTCTCGCACTACCACCAGTGCGAGATCGCGGTCCGCGACGCATCGGCCGGCCCGTCCGCCGCGTCGTTCACGCGCATGCTGTCCAGCCCGCGCGGCACGCCGCGTAATCCGTTGTCGGACCAGGAGGTCGTCGACAAGTTCCTGCGGCTGAGCGGACCGGTCGTCGGCGACGCGGCGGCCGAGCGCTTCGTCGAACGGACGCTCGCGTTGCACGAGGCGGCCGGCGCGCGCGAGTGGATCGGGGCGCTGGGTTAGCGGATCGTTCGTTCCGCGTGCCTCGGTCCGCCGGCCCGGTGCGTCGATGGGATTCCGCGTGAGGCGCTATGCGGCTCGGCCGCAACCCGCGGGCTTGTAGACGCGCTCGGTGGACGGTGGAAACTTCGCCAGCTTGCCCGCCGGCCGACGCGGCCGTGCCACCAGCTCGCCACCGCAGTTCGGGCATTTGCCCTCGAGGACGGACTCCGCGCAATCGACGCAGAACGTGCACTCGAACGAACAGATCCGCGCGTCGGCGGACTCGGGCGGCAGGTCTTTGTCGCAGCACTCGCAGCCGGGGCGCAGTTGCAGCATGGTTGCTCCTTCGTTGGAAGTGGTCTCGATCGGATAGCCATGCCTCACGGTTGTGATCGAGTGTGAAAGCGAGGTCCTGCGACGCCCGCCAGGTCCGCCGTTCAGAGGATACGGCCTTCGCGCGTGGCCTTGATCAGCAACTGTTCGATCGCGCTGGCCGGCAGCGGCTTGCTGTACCAGAAGCCCTGGCAGATGTCGCAGCCGTGCTCGCCCAGGAAGTCGAGCTGATCGCGCTGTTCCACGCCCTCGGCGACGACGGCCAGGTTCAGCGTGTGCGCCATCGAGATGATCGCCGACACGATCGCCGTGCCTTGCGCGTCGTTCGGCACGTCGTCGATGAACGACTTGTCCAGCTTCAGTTCGTTGATCGGCATCCGCTTCAAGTATGACAGCGACGAGAATCCGGTGCCGAAATCGTCCAGCGAGATCTGTAGTCCCAGCGACTGCAGGCTGGCCAGGACCTTGCGACCCTGCTCGAAGTCGTGCATCAGGCTGCTCTCGGTCAGCTCGATCGTCAGCAGCCGCGGGTCGAGCCGGTGACGGTCGAGCGCTCGCCGCACGTCGTGCGGCAGGGACTCGTCGCGCAACTGCATGCTCGACAGGTTGATCGAGACGGCCAGCGGCGTACCGGCGTTCTGCCATGCGGCGGCCTGCCGGCAGGCTTCGCCGATGACCCAGCGGCCGATGTCGATGATGACGTCCGACGACTCCGCGATCTGGATGAACCAGCCGGGGCCGAGCAGGCCGCGGCTCGGATGCTGCCAGCGGATCAGCGCTTCGCAGCCGCACAGGCGGCCGCTGGCGATGTCCATCTTCGGCTGATAGAACAGGACGAACTCCTCGCGCTCGACGGCGCGCCGCAACTGCGATTCGACGGTCAGCACGTCGCGCGCGGTGTCGTCCAGTTCCCGTGCGTAGAACGCGATCGCGTTGCGGCCGCGGCCCAGCGCCTGCGCGGCCGCGGTGCCGGCCTGCTGGTACAGCGCCTGCGCATCGCTCTGGCTGCGCGGGTCGCTGGCCGATCCGGAGATGCCGATCGCCGTGGTCAGGTACAGCTCGGTGCCGTCCAGGTCGAATGGCTGCGCCAGCACCTGGTGGATGCGGCGCGCGACGATCGCCGCGTCCTCGACGCCGCGCAAGCCGGTCAGCAGCAGCGCGAACGTGTCGTGCTCGACGCGGGCCACGCGTCCGTTGGCGCGGCCGCGCTGCAGCGAGACGCGCGCCAGCAGGTCGGTGTCGCGGGTAACGGCCTGCAGCCGCTCGGACAGCTCCTGCAGCGCGTCGTCACCGGCCTTGTCGCCCAGCGAGCCGGTGATGCGCAGAAGGCCGTCGATCTTCAGCAGCAGCAGCGCCATGTGCGTGTGGTCCTGCGCCGGACGCTGCAACCGGTCGGTCAACCGCTCGATCAGGTGGCGCCGGTTCGGCAGGCCCGTCAGCGGATCGAAGTACTCGAGCCGGTCGCGATACGCCTTGAATGCCAGCGAGTTGCGCAGCCGCAGCGCCAGTTCGCTCGCGTCGACCGGTTTCTCCAGAAAATCGGTCGCGCCCAGTTCGAGCACCTTGAGCTTGGTCGGCGCGTCGCTGGCCGACGTCATCACGATCACCGGCATGAACCGTGTGCGCGGATCGGCGCGTACGGCGGCCAGGATGTCGAAGCCGTTGACCCGCGGCATCATCAGATCCAACAGCAGCACGTCGGGCTTGTCGCGCTGGATCGCCTCGATCGCCGACGTCGGATCGTCGATGCCCGTGAAGTTCAGGTAGCCCGCTTCCTCCAGATATGTCTGCACGACGGCGATCATGATCGGATCGTCGTCGACCATGATCACGCGTGCGCGCACCAGTGCTTCCCAGGCGCGCTGCGATTCGCTGTCGGCCCATGCATCGCCGCCGGCCGGTGCTGCCGGGTCCGGCCTGGCCTGGGACGTCTCTGTCGTCGTTTCCGCTTGCACGATCATCGCGTCGCCATTCGCCGTCAGACCTGTTCGAGTGCCGCGGCGCGTGCCGTGACGGGCACCGTGACGCGCGCACCCAGCGCCTCGACCTCGGCCAGCGCCGCGTGCGCGGTGGCGGCGTCCTGCTGCCGCGCGGCGCTCTCCAGTACCTTGGCCGGCTGCGTGAACGCATCGAAGCCGACCGATCCGCCCGATCCCTTGAGCCAGTGCGCAGTCTCGGCGACGCTCGCCCAGTCACCAGCGTCGGCCGCCGCGCGCATCGACGCCAGGCGGGCCGGCAGCCCGGCGGCGAACTGGGCGACGATCCGCGACAGCTTCGGATGCGATGCCAGCCGAGAGACGAGCGGCGCCTCATTGACGATTGCCTCGGTCGACGAGGAGGCGATGGCGGCCGCCGCGCCGCGCGGGGTGGGTGCAGTCGTCGCTTCGCCCGTCACCGGGACCGCCGCCGCCGCTGCCGCACTCATCGCTGCGTGCGGCGCCATGGCGGCCGAGGCCACGGCCGCCGCTTGCGCAGGCGCGTCGATCGACACCGTCGGCAGATGGCCGCGCAACAGGTTCAGCATCGCGTCGACGTCGATCGGCTTGGTCAGGTAGCCGCTGAATCCCGCGTCGACGATCTTGCGTTCGAAGCCCTTGATCGCATCGGCCGTGAACGCGACGATCGGCGTGCGCACCTGCTGCTCGCGCAGCTTGCCCACGGCCGTGTAGCCGTCCATGACCGGCATGTGCACGTCCATCAGCACGAAGTCGAACGGTTCGCTCAGTACCTTGTCGACGGCGACACGGCCGTTCTCGGCCTCGACGATCGTCAGTCCGACTTCGTCCAGGATCAGCTTGACCAGTTCGCGATTCTCCGGCGAATCGTCGACGACCAGTACGCGGGCCGGCGCGAACGCCCAATCGCGCTGCTCGATGCCGTCGAGCTGTTGGCCCTGAGCGGCCACCTGCGCGGCATCGATCAGCGTGACCGGCTGGCGCGCATCGAACGACAGCGAGATCAGGAACGTACTGCCGCGTCCCGGTTCGCTGGTGACGGTGATGTCGCCGTCCATCGCGCGCGCGAACTTGCGGCTGATCGTCAGTCCCAGCCCGGTGCCGCCGAAGCGCCGCGTCGTCGATCCTTCCGCCTGCACGAACGGCTCGAAGATCGCATCGATCTTGTCGGCCGGGATGCCGATGCCCGAGTCGCGGATCGCGATGTCCAGCCATGCCTTGCCGTCGGCCATCCGCCAGCGCTCGATGATCTGCACGGTGCCCCGATCGGTGAACTTGATCGCGTTGCCGGTCAGGTTCGTGACGATCTGGCGCAGCCGCGTCGAATCGACCGGCAGCAGCGCGGGAACGCGGCCCGCGACGTCGAAGCGCAGCGCCACGCCCTTTTCCTCGGCGCGCACGCTCAGCACCTCGACGACCTCCTGGATCAGCCGGTGCGGCGCCGACTCGGTGCGATCGATCTCCAGCCGGCCCGATTCGACCTTGGACAGGTCAAGGATGTCGTTGATCAGGTCCAGCAGGTTGCGCGCATTGCGATGGATCGTCTCTAGATGCCGGGGGGCGTCGTCGCTCTGGCCGCGGCGCAGCACGTTCGTGAAGCCCAGGATCGCGTTCATCGGCGTGCGGATCTCGTGGCTCATGTTGGCCAGGAACTCGCTCTTGGTCCGGTTGGCGTCGTCGGCCAGCCGCTTGGATTCGCGCAGCTCGGCCTGGATCCGCTCGAGGCCCGTGATGTCCTCCAGGCTCATCAGCACGCCGCCGGCTTCATCGCCGGCGCTCTGGATCGGCGAGCAGTTGACCTGGAACGAATGACGCCGGCCGGCCGGGTCGCGCAGCGCCAGGTAAGCGTGGTGCTGAGGCAGGCGGGTGGCCAGCGCCGTCTGCCACGGGCTGCGTGCCGGGTCGATCGGCTCGTCGCCGCCGGCCAGCCACGTGAACGATCCGATGTTCCGGCGCAGTTCCAGTTCGCTCGGCTCGATGCCGATCAGGTCCGCGAATGCGCGGTTGGCCAGCATGATCAGCCCGTCGGCATCGGTCAGCACGACCGCTTCGGTCAGCGTGTCGAACGCCGTGCGCACCCGTTCGGGCACGGCGCGCGACGGGTCCAGATGACGCAGCATCCTGCGCAGGTACAGGTTGAACGCGAACAGGCAACTGACGATCACGAACGCGGCGAGCTGGACGGTCGGATTCGTCACGAAGCCGGGCAGCCCGCCGTCCGCCACCGGCGCGAACCGCATTTCGATGCGGCCCCACGGCTGCCCGGCGACCTGGATCGGTACGATCAGCAGGTCGATCGTCGAGTGATCGTCGCCTGCCAAGGCCTGTGCGGGCGCTGGCAGGCCGGCGTTGACGAGCACCTGGCCATCGTCGCGCCTTACCGTCGCCGAGCGCAGGTCGGGATTGCGTTCGACGAGGAACGCCAGGAAGCCCTGCATCGCTTCGCCGCCTTCGTCGGTCAGGCGGCCGATCGAGCCCGCCGTCGCCGCCTCGGCCAGCGCCAGGCGGACCTGGCGTTGCGCGGCATGCTGGTCGGGCAGCAATCCGATGAACTGCGCGGCCAGCAGGATGCTGACGACGACCGACGTCAGGCCGAACGTCAGCAGCCAGCGCGTGTTCAGGCGGCTCTTGAACGCGCGCGGCAGGCCGGGCATCGACCATGCCGGCAGGGGCAGGCGGCGAAGGAACGAGAGCGTCAAGTCGGACTCCCGGGCGGGGGGCTGGACGGCGTGCTGGGCGAGGCTGGAACCGCGGCCGACGCCCCGGCGGTGCCCGTCATCGATTGAAGGCGCCTGGCGCCGCGCGCGATCAGCGCGGACAGCGAATCGTCCTCGTCGTCGCCGGGGCCGCGCCCATCGCGGCGGGCCGGCGAGTCGAGCACCGGCAGCGGATCGATCGAACTCCACGCGGGCATCGATGCGAACAGGCTGGTCAACAGCGCGCCGCCGCGGAGCATCCAGATCACGTAGCCGATCGACATGCTCGCGCTGACCACGGCCGAGGCGCCGACGACCTGCTGGTCGACGTCCAGCGTGCGTGTCAGCTCTTTCTGGACCGATCCGAGCGTGTCGCGCAGCGTTTGCGCGGTGGCGGCCGTCATCGTCGGCATCATGCTGACCTGCCGGAAGTCCATGCTGCCTGACTGGCTTGCCGGATCCTGCGAAACCTGCGCGTCGATCGGCCGCGGCCGGTGGTCGATGGTCGGCGCCATCGGCGACGCGGTGCTGGTCAGCGCGTCGCGGGCGCGATCCGGTTCGACCCCGGCCGTGGGGGAAACGGATGGCGCAGCGAGCGCGACGATCGTCATGCCGCCGGCTGGCTTCTCCGCTGCCGCCGCTGTCGCCGCTCCGCTGCTTGCGCCGGATGGCGGCATGGCCATGGCCGCGGCATGCGTGTTCTGCGCCGCCGGATCCGACACGCGAGCGCCGCTCTGGCTCGCATCGTCCGCGTGTGAAACAGAGGACGGCGTCGACGTACCGCCGCCGTCGCTGCTCGATGACAGCGACGACGATGACGATGACGACGATAGCGGCGACCGGGCCGGAGGTGGAACGACAAGCGGCTCGGTGACCTTCGGCGCCGGTGCCGGCGTCGTTGGAGAGACAGGCGGTGCCGGCGTCGTCGGGACGACGGCCACCGGCGGGGATTCCGGCTTCTCGAGCGGAGGCTCGGGTGACACCGGAGGCCGTTCCGCTGTCGTCGGCGGCGATTCCGGTGCTGTCGGTTCGGGGTCGGGCTCCACCGGCGGGGGCTCGGGTGTCACCGATGGGGAGGCGGGCACCTCCGGGGGCGCGATCGGAAGAGGAGACGGAATCGTCGGCGGTGGAGGCGTCTCGTCAGCCGGAGCCGTTTCAGGGTCGACGCCGGGATCGGTCTCCGGCTCAGTCTCCGGTTCGGTTTCGGGTTCGGTTTCGGGTTCAGTTTCCGGATCGGTTTCCGGATCGGTTTCTGGTTCGGTTTCTGGTTCGGTTTCCGGATCCGTTCCCGATTCGGTGCCCGGATCGATGCCCGTTCCCGGGCCGGTCGTCGTGCTGCCGGGCGGCGTCGGGTTGATCAGCGTCGTCTCCCGCGACTGCATGAACACGAACGTGTTGTTCCTGGAGTAGTACCCATAAGTGATCACGCCGGTCCCGGCCGCGACGCCGGGGATGAACTGGTCGCCGTGCGTGGTGGTATTGACACGGGCCGCCGCCTGGATGCCCGTGCCATTGGCGTTGAACCGACGCATGAAGATGTCGATCCCGTCCAGGGCGGCGCCTTCCGCCTGCCAGCTCACGACGTACGTGCCGTTCGATCCGGAGATCACCGGCTGCGACTCGGTGATGTTGTAGCTCGACGTGTAGCCGAGCGAGAACTCGTTGCCGAATGCCTGGCCCGAGGCGTTGTAGGCGCGTGCACGGATATCTTCGTGCGCGCTTAGCGACGGTCCGGTCCAGACGACCGCGAATCCTCCGGTCCCCGATGCGGCGACATCCGGCATCGTCTGCTTGCCGATCGTCATGGCGTTGACCGTGAAGATCGCACCGTCGGCGGATCCGTCGCTCTTGACCAGCCGGCCGTAGATGTCCCAACTCGTGTCGAAGTTCCCGTCGCGGTTACCCTGCCAGACGACGACCAGCTTGGTTTCGCTGATCCATGCCAGCGAAGGCGTCTCCGATTTGTAGCCGGAGCCATGCGACAACGTGGTCGTGCTGCCTTGGGCCGCGGCGTGCGCGTCGAACATCCGGATCAGGATGCGCGTGTCGCCGTTGGCGTGCCGGTCGACCCAGGTCACCGCGAACCGGTCGTTCGCGCCGTATGCGATCGATGGCGAATACTCCTGCTTGTTGCTGGCCATCGCGACGACCTGCACGTCCTGGGTCCCCGACGACAGCCTCGTTCCGCCGGCATCGAAGCTCGCCACGTAGACGTGCGCATCGCCGCCCACCGTGGCGGTCCACGTCACCGCGAACTTGCCGTCGTCGGCGATCGATACCGACGGCGCCGCGTCCGGCGTCGTCGAGACGTTCACGCGCAGGTCGGCGACCAGCGTGACGCCCGCCGAATTGATGACCCGCACCATGATCGGGTTGCCGGATGCCGACGAGC
>JAKPAM010000005.1 GCA_029779435.1 Pseudomonadota bacterium
CGATGGCCATCTTCGCGCCGAGTTCATTGTCCTTGCCGAGGTGGGCGGCGGTGCCGGTCAACGGCGCCACATGGCCGATCTTGACGATGGTCTGCGCGCCGGCCGTCCCCACCAGTGCGGTCAAGGCCGCGGCGACGACCACGTTGATGATCTTGCGTTCCATCAGGGGCTCCTGTGTTCGGTAACCGCACGATGCTAGCCTGATCTTTCCGGCCCAGCAATTGCCGCGGCGCGTTCATTCGCCCCGTGCGCTACGCGTGATTTCCCCGATACCGGCGCCGCTTGACGGCGCCGCCGGGCGGGTTCGGCGATCGCCGGCGATCGTCGGGAAACGACGGGTGTTAGGATCGCCATCGAGTGCGCCGGAATTCGGAATGGCCGATCGCAAAAAAGGGCGATCGCCCCGGGCCGATCACCTGCGCAAGCGAGTTGGTGACTTCTGATCGACGACGACACCAGGAGGAACATTCGGATGCAAGCCCATTACTGGTGGTGGTTGATTGCACTATGCCTGGGCATCGCCGAGATGCTCACGGGGACGTTCTTCATGCTGGTGCTGGCCATCGGCTGCCTGGCAGGCGGGCTGACCGCGCTCGCCATGGCGTCGGTGCCCGCGCAGATGGTCGTCGCTGCCGCCGCCTCGCTGATCGGCTGGGGATTCCTGAGGAAAGCCATGCGCGACCGGCGCTGCCGGCAGGCCCCCGCGCAGGCCAACCGCGACGTGTTGCTCGACATCGGCCAGCGCGTGCGCGTCGAACGGTGGGACGAACAGGGGCGTGGCTTCGCGCAGTACCGCGGCGCGCGCTGGCAAGTCGAACTCGAACGCCTCGACGGGGAGGGCGATCCGGGGTCGGCGCCCTTACCGCCCGGCGATTACCAGATCCGCCGGCTCGCCGGCAACACGCTGGTGGTCGCGCCCTTCCACCCTGCAAGGAGTCCTGATGCTTAGTGAAAGCCTCGTCATCGGCCTGATCATCCTGATCCTGGCCGTCGTCTTCGTGCTGCGTTCGATCAAGGTCGTCCCGCAGCAGCATGCGTGGATCTGCGAGCGGCTGGGCAAATACCATCGCACGCTGGCACCGGGGCTGAACCTGCTGGTGCCG
The DNA here is from genome assembly GCA_029779435.1 of Pseudomonadota bacterium. Taxonomy (GTDB): domain Bacteria; phylum Pseudomonadota; class Gammaproteobacteria; order Burkholderiales; family Burkholderiaceae_E; genus JAKPAM01. Next base: position 1,104 of record JAKPAM010000005.1, read on the forward strand.
TTCATCGATCGGGTCGCGTACAAGCACTCGCTGAAAGAGATCCCGATGGACGTGCCCAGCCAGGTCTGCATCACGCGCGACAACACGCAGTTGACCGTCGATGGCGTGCTGTATTTCCAGGTCACCGACCCGATGCGCGCGTCCTATGGATCGAGCAACTACGTGATCGCGATCACGCAACTGGCGCAGACGACGCTGCGCTCGGTGATCGGCAAGCTGGAACTGGATCGCACGTTCGAGGAGCGCGACGTCATCAACAGCAGCATCGTCGCCGCGCTGGACGAAGCCGCGATGAACTGGGGCGTCAAGGTGCTGCGCTACGAGATCAAGGACCTGACGCCGCCGCAGGAGATCCTGCGCGCGATGCAGGCGCAGATCACGGCCGAGCGCGAGAAGCGGGCGCTGATCGCGGCTTCCGAGGGCCGCAAGCAGGAGCAGATCAACATCGCCAGCGGCGAGCGCGAGGCGCAGATCCAGCGCTCGGAGGGCGAACGCCAGGCCGAGGTCAATCGAGCGCTGGGCGAGGCCGCCGCGATCGCCGCGGTCGCCGACGCCACGGCCAAGGCGATCGAGAAGATCGGCGGATCCGTGCAGATGCCCGGCGGCATGGAAGCGGTCAACCTGCGCGTGGCCGAGTCCTACATCGGTGCGTTCGGCGGTCTGGCCAAGGCCTCGACGACGATGATCGTGCCGTCGAACCTCAGCGACATGTCGTCGCTGGTGGCCACTGCGATGAAGGTGATCGGCCGTACCAGCGGTGATCCCGCGCCGGCTGCCGTGCGCGCGCCCGGGGGGCCGGGAGGGCGCTA
>JAKPAM010000251.1 GCA_029779435.1 Pseudomonadota bacterium
CACCGCAAGATCGTTCGTCGCGAGCCGCGCGATCGTCCGATAGACCGCCTGCATCGACGGCGCGCGGCCGACGAGACCATGGCTGTCGGCTTGCCCCGGATCGGCCTTCGCCGCCGGCTGGTGGCTGCGTTCGAGTGCCGCGCGGACGCTTGCGGTCAGTTCTTCGAGGTCGAAGGGCTTGGGCAGATAATCATAACTGCCGATCCCCGTCGCGCGCACCGCGGTATCGAGGGTATTCTGCGCCGACAGCACGATCACCGGCGTCTCTGGATCGACCCCGGCACCGGGAAGCGAGTCGATGCCGTCGCCATCGGGCAGCACGACATCGGTGATGATGAGATCGGGCCGGTTGTCGGCAAGCCACGCGTTGCGTTCGCCGACACTGCCGACCGACACGCACGTACCGCACTCGCCGGTCAGCGTCTCGCGGATGATCAGCGCGATCGCGGGATCATCCTCGACGAGCAGGATCGTCTTGCCGGTCATTCGCCGCGGCCTTTCTTGGGCACGGCCGGCAGGTGGACGCGGAAGCGGGTCCATTCCCCGTCGCGCATATGCTGGACGGTGCCGCCCATGTCGCGCGCCAGCTTGGCGACGAGCGCGAGGCCAAGCCCCCTGCCCTCGCGCTTGGTGGTCACGAAGGGATCGAACAGGTCGCCGCGAATGTCGGCGCGAACGCCGGGGCCGTTGTCGCTGACGCTGACCTCGATCGGCAGCGCGATGCGCCCGCGTCCGACGCCATTGTCGATCGACAGCCCGTGGCGACACGCCGTCGCGATGCGCACCACGCCGTCGTCGCGCCCGCCGAGCACCTCGCCGCCATTGGTGCTCAGGTTGAGCACAATCTGCACGACCGCGTCATGAGTGCCATGGACGAGCGGCAGCGACGGGTCGAAAGCCTCGGCGAAGCGGACGCCCGGGAATTGCCGAGCGCGGGCGGTTTCCATCGCCTGGTGGATCGGCTGGTAGAGGTTGATCGGCGCACAGGCGATCGGCTGGCCGCGC
>JAKPAM010000272.1 GCA_029779435.1 Pseudomonadota bacterium
TGGGCCATGAACCCGGGGATCACGCGATGGAACTTGACGCCATCGTAGAAGCCTTCGCCGGCCAGTTCCTTGATCCGGGCGACGTGGCCGGGGGCAAGGTCGGGACGCAGCTTGATGACAACATCGCCGCCGCTGTCGTTGCCGGTGTCGAGCGTGAGAGTGAGATATTCGTCAGCCATGGGATTCCTCCTGTCCTGCGCCGCATATAGGGTGGATCGGGACAATGTCACGCCGGGCCATCGTGCCCGGTTGCTTTTGTGATCGGCATGCCTAGACCGGGCGGCATGAATCCGGATGAACTCGACGACACGGTGATCGAACCGGTTGCGGCTGACGCGCCGCTGCCGAGCGAGAGCCTCGACGACGAGAACCGGCTCAAGCCCGAATTCGTCCGCCGCGTGCAGGAAGCACTGGAAAAGGGCGAGACCGACGCGGTCTACGACATGGTCGAGCCGCTGCACCCGGCCGACATCGCCGACCTTTTCGAACTCGTCGACCAGGACGAGCGCCTGGCGCTGGCCCGCGCGATCAACGACCAGATGAGCGTCGAGGTCATCGCCGAGCTGAACGACTACGTTCGCGAGCTGATCGTCGAGGAACTCCCCGCCGGCATCATCGCCGACATCGCCGAGCAGCTCGAAACCGACGACGCCGTCGCGATGATCGAGGATCTCGACGAGGCGGACCAGCAGGCGGTCCTGGCCGAGCTTGAGCCGGAAGACCGCGCCGCGATCGAAACGGCGCTGTCCTATCCCGAGGAATCGGCCGGCCGCCTGATGAGCCGCGATTTCATCGCGGTGCCCGAACACATGACGGTGGGCGGGCTGATCGATTACCTGCGCGAAAACCGCCAGCTCGCCACCGAGTTCTGGGAAGTGTTCATCGTCGATGCGCGCCATCACCCCGTGGGCAGTTGCGCGCTGTCCTGGATCCTGCGCGCGCCGCGCAACATCGCGCTGACCGACGTGATGAAGCGCGACCAGACGCTGATCCCGGTGACGATGGACCAGGAGGAAGTCGCGCTGCGCTTCCAGAAGTACGCGCTGATTTCCGCCGCCGTGATCGACGAATCGGGCCGGCTGGTCGGCCAGATCACCGTCGACGACGTGGTCCACATCATCCAGGAAGAGGCCAGCGAGGATATCCTGCGCCTGTCTGGTGCGGGCGACGGCGACATCAACGAGCCGGTGCTGCTGACCGTGCGGACGCGCCTGACCTGGCTGGTGGTCAACCTGGGGACGGCGATCGTCGCATCATCGGTGGTCGGGCTGTTCCAGGGCGCGATCGCGCATTTCGCGCTGCTGGCGGTGCTGATGCCCATCGTTTCGGGCATGGGCGGCAACGCGGGCACGCAAACGCTGGCGGTGGTGGTGCGCGCGCTGGCCACCAACCAGCTCACCAGTTCCAACACCGTGCGCATGATCGGCCGAGAACTGCGCATCGCCATGGCCAACGGCGCCTCGCTGGGGCTGATGATCGGGCTGGGCGTGGGCCTGATGTTCAGCAATCCGCTGCTCGGCGCGGTGATCGGCATGGCCATGATCACCAACAACATCGTCGCCGGGCTGGCGGGCATTCTGGTGCCCGTCACGCTCGACCGGCTGCGCGTCGATCCGGCGGTGTCCTCGGCGGTGTTCGTGACGATGGCGACCGACGTGATGGGCTTCTTCTCGTTCCTGGGCCTGGCGGTGCTGTCGGGGCTCGCCGGCTGATGCCGCTGGGCATGACCAAGATCGCCTTCGGAAGCGAGAGCGCCGCCACGCTGCGTCGCTGGCTGGAATCGCATGCTAACGCGGATGGCGGCGGCGAGGCGCTGATCACCACGCGCTATCTGCCGACGCGCCATGCC
>JAKPAM010000015.1 GCA_029779435.1 Pseudomonadota bacterium
TGACGCCCGGCGAGGCGATGCGCGCGAAGGGCCTGGCCTGGCGGCAGGCGTTGGCGGGCCGCCCGGTCGTGCTGGCGGCCAGCACGCGGGATGGCGAGGAGGCGCTGCTGCTGGCGGCCTGGAAGCGATGCATCGACGGGGCACCGAGGCGTCCGCTGCTGCTGCTCGTGCCGCGCCATCCGCAGCGCTTCGACGAGGTCGAGGCGCTGTGCCGGCATGGGGGATGGCAGGTCGTGCGGCGCAGCGCGTCGGGATCGGACGGTGCCGTGTCGGACGGATCCGATGCGGGCGACGGAGCTCGCGCGGCGGGACCCGGGGACGCAGGCGCCAGCGGCATCGGACTCGGTGAGACCGGACTTGGCGGGACCGGATCCAGCGGCATCCGATCCGGCGCGTCCGATGCCTGGGCGCGGGCCGACATCGTGCTCGGCGATTCGATGGGCGAGATGTTCGCGTACTACGCGGCGGCCGACGTGGCGATCATCGGCGGCTCGCTGCTGAAGTTCGGCGCGCAGAACCTGATCGAAGCCAGCGCGCTGGGCGTGCCGGTCGTGCTGGGTCCGCATACATTCAATTTCAAGGAAGCGGCCCAGCAGGCGATCGCCTGCGGCGCGGCATTGAGCGTGACCGATGCCGACGAGGCGGTTGCTCGCGCGCTTGGACTGGTTGCGGATGCCGATGCCTGGCAAGCGTCGCACGCCGCGGCGCTGCAGTTCGCCGGTACGCACCGTGGAGCGACTCAGCGGACCATCGAGGCCCTCGAGCCCTTGCTGGTTCGCTGCCGGCTGCGCCTCGAGGCACCGTCCGAGACATCGCAGCCTCGCGCTGCCGGCGCCTGAGCGCCTCACGATGACGTAGCATCGGCGCTCGGGCTTTGCGGCCGCGCCACGACAACATCAACGAGGAGACACGATGGACCTGCACTACGGCCCCGAATACGACACGTTTCGGGAAGAAGTCCGCACCTTCATCGCCGAAAATCGCCACAAGGCCCCGACCGGCTCGCGCACCAGTCCCAAGGACCCGGTCGCACGAGCCTGGCAGGAGCTGTTGATTTCGCGCGGCTACGCGGCGCGCACCGTGCCGAAGCAATACGGTGGGGCGGGCCTGGAGCCCGACATCCTCGAGTCGCGGATCCTGTCCGAGGAGTTCGCGCGGGCAGGCGTCAGCCCCGGCCTGGGCGGACAAGGGATCAACATGCTGGTGCCCGCTTTGCTCGAGGTCGGCAGCGAAGAGCAAAAGCGCCAGTTCATCCCGCCGACGCTGACCGGCGAAATCATCTGGTGCCAGGGCTACTCCGAACCCGGGGCCGGCAGCGATCTGGCCGCGCTGTCGACGCGCGCCGTGCTCTACGGCGACAACTGGGTCGTCAACGGCCAGAAGATCTGGACCAGCACCGCGCACATCGCCGACTGGATCTTCTGCCTGGTGCGCACCGAACCGGATTCGCCCAAGCATCGCGGCATCAGCTTCCTGCTGTTCCGCATGGACACGCCCGGCATCGATGTCCGTCCGCTGGTCGACATGACGATGAAGCACAGCTTCAACGAAGTGTTCTTCACCGACGTGCGCGTGCCCAGTGGTCAGATCGTCGGCAACCGCGGCGAAGGCTGGCGCGTGGCCAACGTCATCCTCGGCAATGAGCGCGATTCGCTTGCCACGTCTGGCCAATCGTTGTCCCGGTTGAATCAGACGATCGAGCTGATGAAGCGGGAAACCGTCGATGGCCGTCGCGTCATCGACGATCCCGTTTTCCTGGATCGCCTGATGCGGCTGCAAGGTCGCGTGATGTCGATGCAGTACAACGAGCTGCGCGTGCTGTCCGCCAAGCTGAACAGCGGGCAGGACGCCACGATGGCGCGGCTGATCACCAAGCTGCAGGGCACGGAGTTGCGGCACGAGATCGAGGCGTTGGCGATCGATGCGATGGGCGAGCATGGCGTCGCTTATGGCGACAACCCCTACCTGCGCGACGAGGGCTCGTTCCAGTTCTGGTACATGTTCTATCTCGGCCTGATCATCGGCGGCGGCACCAGCCAGATCCAGAAGAACATCATCGCCGAGCGCGGCCTCGGCATGCCCAAAGAACCCCGGCTGGCCTGAGCGGCGGTGACATGAGAATCGGAGGAGAACAATGCAATTTGGCCTTTCGCCTGAACAGATGCTGCTGCGCGACAGCCTCGATGACTACCTGGGCAGCCAGGCCCCGTTGGAGCGTGTGCGCCGCTTCGCGGAGTCCAATGAAGGTCGCGCCGAGGATCTGGCGTCCGGTGTTGCCGAGCTCGGCGCGTCGGCCGTGCTGATACCCGAGACTTATGGTGGGCTCGGCCTGTCGCCGGTCGATGCCTGCGTGTTCGCCGAAGCGTTTGGTTACCACGCGACCCCGGTCGCTTATTGCGCGACGGCCGGCATCGTGCCGGCGGCAGTGCTGGCGGCGGGAAGCGATGCCCAAAAGGAAAAATGGCTGCCGAAGCTGGCCAGCGGCGAGCTGATCGTCGGCGCGGCGCTGTCCGAGCATAGCGGCTCGCGCAATGCCCAGGTTACCGCGCGAGAGGGCAAGTTGAGCGGGCGCGCGCTGTTCGTCATCGATGCCGACGCCGACGCTTATCTGGTGGCCGATTCGCAGGCCGGCCTGCATTGGGTTGCCGCGGATGCGGCGGGCCTGAAGCGCGTGGCGCTACCGACGATCGATCGCACACGTCCCGTGGCCGAGCTGGTTTTCGACGGGGTAAGCGCCGAGCCGCTTCCAGGGTCGAATGCGGCGGTGATCCAGCGGGCATTGACGATGGGGCGGTTGTTGCTGGCCGCCGATACGCTGGGCGCCGCGCAACACATGCTCGACAAGGCCGTCGCTTATGCCGGTGAACGCAAGCAGTTCGACCGTCTGATCGGTTCGTTTCAAGCGGTCAAGCACATGTGCGCCGACATGGCGGCCGCGCTCGAGCCGACGCGCTCGTTCGTCTGGTACGCTGCTCACGCGGTGGCCGAAGGCTCGGACGACGCCGATCTGGCGGTCTGCCAGCTCAAAGCCCACCTGGCCGAAGTCGCCCGGCAGGTTGCCAAGACGGCGACCGAAGTGCACGGCGGCATGGGCTTCACCGACCTGCTGGGCCTGCACTACTGGTTCAAGCGGATCGGCCTGAACCGGCAACTGCTCGGGTCGCCGGAGTGGCTGCGCCGGCAGGCGGCGCAACTGCAGGGCCTGGTGGCGACGGGCTGACCTCGACGAGCCTGCGCCGGGAGGTCGACGTCCCCGACGTCAGGGTCGGGGACATCACCGCTTGGATCGCCTGCCTTATCGCGGCGTCCTTGCCCTGGGCGTCGCGCTTCCTGGCGTCGCGCTTCCCGGCGACGGGCTGGCCGGCGACGGGCTGGCCGGCAAGGCGGCTGGCGCTGCGGTGGGTGATCCGGCCGGCGATGCGGCTGGCTGCGTGTCCGGCAATGGCGCACCGGTTGGCGCCTGCGACTCTGCCATCTGCGACAACAACCCGTTCACCTGTCGCAGATCGTCTTCCACCAAGGTCCCGGCCGCCTGTCGCAGGCGCAGCCCGTTGACTAAAACGTCATAGCGCGCCCGCGCCAGGTCGCGCCGTGTCGAGAACAGTTGTTGCTGGGCGTTCAACACGTCGATGTTGATGCGTACGCCGACCTGGTAACCGAGCTGATTCGATTCCAGCGCCAACTGACTGGATCGCTCGGCCGCTTCGAGCGCGCGAACCTGACCGAGCCCGCTCTGCACGCCGAGGAAGGCAGTGCGCGTGCCCTGTTCGGCCTGCCGGCGATAGTTCTCGACGTCGGACAATGCCTTGTTGCGCATCGCGATCGCCTCGCGGACTTTCGCCTCGATGCCGCCGCCGGCGTAGATCGGCACGTTCAACTGCAAGCCGATCGACTTGGCGTCGACGGTGACGCCCTGGAACGCGAACGAGGGGTTGTATTGCCGCCCGACGCTGCCGACCAGGTCGAGGGTCGGGTAGTGCCCCTGGCGCGCGCGGTCGATCTCGCGGCGGCCGATCTCGGCGGCCAGCGTCGACTGCACGACGGCCAGGTTGCTCTCGCGGCTCGATGTCGTCCACGCGTCTTCCCGCGCGGGCTCGGGCGGCCCCAGCGTCACGCCTTTGTCCAGAGCCTTCAGCGGCGACAGCGGCTGGCCGGTCAGCAGGCTCAGCGCGGCGCGCTTGACGGCCAGGTCGTTGTCGGCGGCCAGTTCCTGCGCGACGTTCAGGTCGAAGCGCGCCTGCGCCTCCTGCTGGTCGGTGATCGTGGCCGTGCCGACTTCGAAGTTGCGCTTGGCCGCCGCCAATTGCTCGGTGATCGCGCGGCGCTGCGCGCGGATCGTCGCCAGGCTGTCCCCGGCGGCCAGCACGTCGAAATACGCCTGCGAGACGCGGATCATCAAATCCTGGCCGGCTTGCGATACTTGCGCCTCGGCGATGTCCGCCTGCAGCTTGGCCTGGTCCCACTGCGTGAGGTTCTGCGGCCGGAACAGCGGCATCGTCAGGTTGACCCCGTACAGGCGCGACGTGAACTCGCTGCTCGGCGACAGATTGGTCTCGGCCTGCTGGCGGCTGACCTGGGCCTGCGCGCCCAGCATCGGCAGCAGTTGCGAGCGCGCTTGCGCGATGCGTTCCCGCACGGCGTCGAGATTGGCGCGGGCGCCGGCCAGTTGCGGGTCGTTGGCCTGCGCCTGGCGGTAAGCGTCGGCCAGGTCCAGCGCCCAGGCCGACGACGCGCCCAGCACCAGGCAGGCGGCCGTGCTCAAGGCCGGGAGAAAGGCGGGAAGGGCAGGCGGCAAGATCGGCCTCGTCGGAAAAGACTGGCGAACAGGACAGGGGGGCAAGGAGGCGTACCGGCGTGGGCAGACGCGCGCGGGAGGGCGGCGCGTCCGGTGCGGATCAGAAGTGGAAGTGTTCCTTCTGCGGAAAACCCGCGAGCGGCCGCGTCACGGTGTCGAACGGCGACACGGTCGTGTACTCGCCCGCCTGGCTGCCGTGGCCGCGCGTGATGATCTCGCCGCGCATGACGGGCAGTTCGCCGACGATGGCCGCCAGGCGGCCGCCGGGGTTCAACCGGTCGAGCCAGCCCTGCGGCACGAAGGGCACCGAGCCCGACAGCACGATGACGTCGAACCGGGCTTCGCTGACGGCCTGGGTGGCGTTGGAACCATCCTTGTGCTGGACCGTGACGTTGTCGATGCCGGCCGCGCGCAGGTGAGCGGCCGCGACCTTGGCCAGTTCGGGATGCGACTCGAGCGTCAGCACCTTCTGCGCGCGCGCGCCCAGCAGCGCGGCCATGTAGCCGGAGCCGGCGCCGACCTCGAGCACGGTCTCGTGCTTGCCGATCTGCAGGTCCTGCAGCAGGCGGGCCTCGACCTTGGGCGCGAGCATGACTTCGCCGGTCGGCTGGCCGTTGGCCAGCAGCGGGATCTCGGTGTCGGTGAACGCCTGGGCGCGCAGGCTTTCGGGCACGAACTGCTCGCGCTTGACCACCCACAACAGGTCGATGATCTGCGGATCGAGGACGTTCCAGGGGCGGATCTGCTGCTCGATCATGTTGAAGCGGGCTTTTTCGGTATCCATGGCGATTCTCGCAAGGCAGATGGAAGGGGGCCGGGCACGTTGCCGCGCATTTTATGCCAGGGATGCGCGGATCGAATCGGGCGAGGGGATCAGCGCCTCTCTGGTTGTTCTGATTGTTCCGGTGGTACCGGTGGTTCCGCTCGTTCCGCTGGTGCCGCTGGTTCCGGTGTCGCGGGCATCCCCGATGCCGCGGGGCGGCGGCGCCATCCGGCCAGGTCGTCCAGGAACGTATAGAGAACCGGCACGACGATCAGCGTCAGCAGCGTCGAGGCGATGACGCCGCCGATCACCGCATGGGCCATCGGCGCCCGCTGCTCGGCGCCCTCGCTGGCGCCGATCGCCAGCGGCACCATGCCGAAGATCATCGCCAGCGTGGTCATCAGGATCGGCCGCAGGCGGACCTCGGCGGCATCCAGCAGCGACTGCGCGCGCTCGACGCCGCGGCGGCGCGCCTGATTCGCGAAATCGACGAGCAGGATCGCGTTCTTGGTGACCAGGCCCATCAGCATGATCAGGCCGATGATCGAGAACAGGTTCAGCGTGCTGCGCCACGCCAGCAGTGCGGCCACGACGCCGATCAGCGCCAGCGGCAGCGACGCCATGATCGCCAGCGGCTGCAGGAAGCTGCCGAACTGCGATGCCAGGATCATGTAGATGAACACGACGGCCAGCGCCAGCGCCTGCACGGCGAAACCGAAGCTCTCGGCCATGTCGCGGGTGGCGCCGCCGGTGACGAAGCGGTAGCCGGGCGGCACGTCGATCCGCGCCAGCGCGTTCTGGATCAGCAGGCCCGCCGTGCCCGACGCGATGCCGTCGGCGTTGGCCGAGATCAGGATCTCGCGGGTCAGGTTCTTGCGGTTGATCTGCGTCGGGCCGAACCCCTGCGCGAACGTGGCGACCTGCCGCAGCGCGACCATTCGGGGGCCGGCGCTGCTGGCGGCGCTTTCGTTGCCGTTGGAGCCCTCTCCACCGGTGCCGCTGCCGCCGCTCTGGGCCAGCAGCGTGATCCGCTCCAGGTCGCCGACCGTGCTGCGCGCGTTCCGCGGCAGCCGCACGTTGACGTCGTAGTTCTCGTCGTCGGGCGCGCGCCAAGTCGTGGCCGCCTCGCCGGCCAGCAACGGCCGCAGCGCCTGGCTGATCTGGCCCACGCTGACGCCCAGGTCCGACGCGAGCTGCCGGTTGATGTCGACGGTGATCGTCGGCTTGGATGGCTTGGCGCTGGTATCGATCTCGACGATGCCCTGGCTCGGCGCGAGCGCGTACTGCGGGCGCAGTTCGTCGTTGATCCGTGCGATCTCATCCATCGCGCGCTCCGCGAGGCGTTCGAGCTGCGCGACGTCCTGGCCCTGCACGCTGATCTGGATAGGCTTGCCCGAGCCCATCGTGTTGAACGTGCCCAGGTCGGTCAGCGTGACGCCGGGGATCCGCATCAGCCGCTCGCGCACCGGCTGGCGCATCTGCGCGACCGACATCGGGCGCTGGTGGCGTGGCACCAGACGCGCGAACAAGGTCGCGTAGTTCTTGCCTTGCACGGCGCCGGTGTTGATCGTCGCGTATGTTTCGATGACGCCCGGGAACTCGCGCAGCGCGGCCTCGACCTGCCGCACCTTGTCCTGTGTCAGCGCCAGCGACGAACCGACCGGCGTGTACATCATCAGGTAGAACTCGTTGTTGTCCGAGACGGGGACGAACTCGGTGCCCACGACCTTGACCAGCGGGATCGAGCCGGCCATCGCGGCGGCCGCGATCAGCACCGTCAGCACGCGGTGGCGCAGGCCCCAGCGCAGCAGCGCGACATAAGCGCGCTCCAGGCGCGTCATCAATCCCTGGAACACGCGCAGCAGCCGGGCGACCGGACCGCGCCCGCGCGCGCCGTGCGCGTCGGGGTCGTGCCAGAACGCCGACAGCATCGGGTCGAGCGTGAACGAGATGAACATCGACAGCAGCACGGCGAACGCCACCGTCACGCCGAACTGCTTGAAGAAGCGCCCGATGATGCCGCCCATGAAACCGATCGGCAGGAACACCGCGACGATCGTGAACGTCGTGGCCATCACTGCCAGCCCGATCTCCGTCGTGCCGTCGAGCGACGCGGTGCGATGGTCCTTGCCCATGCCCAGGTGTCGCACGATGTTCTCGCGAACGACGATCGCGTCGTCGATCAGCAGGCCCACGCAGATCGACAGCGCCAGCAGCGAGACGACGTTGATCGAGAACCCCATCGCGTACATGACCAGGAACGTGCCGATCAGCGAGATCGGCAGCGTCAGCCCGGTGATCACCGTCGATCGCCACGACGACAGGAACAGGAACACGATGATGATCGTCAGGGCCGCGCCTTCGACGATGTTCTGGCGCACGCCGGCCACCGAGTTGCGGATCGACGTCGACGCGTCGCGGATGATCTTCAGCTCGACGTCGGCGGGCAACTCGCCGCGATGCTTCAGCTCGGCCGCCATCCGGCGGATCTCGTCGACGACGGCGATCGTGTTCTCGCCCTGCGCCTTGACGATGTCCAGAACGATCGCGCGCTGCCCGTCGATCAGCGCCGCGTTGACCTCCTCCTGCTGGCCGTCGACGACGTCGGCCAGTTGCGACAGGTAGACCGGCTGCCCGCCGCGGCGAGCCACGATCAGCCGGTCGAAATCGCGGACCGACGCCATCCGGGCGTTGATCTGCACGACCTGCTCGCGGTCGCGGCTGGCCAGCGTGCCGGCCGGCAGCTCCTGATTGTCGGCGCGCAGCGCGCCCAGCACCGCGTCGACGCTGATCTTCAGCGCTTCCATGCGCGCGGGGTCCAGCTCGATCTGCACCTCGCGCTTGACGGAGCCCACCAGCGTGACGCTGCCGACGCCGCGCGCGTTCTCGAACCGGCGCTTGACGATCTGGTCGGCCAGCGTCGTCAGTTCGCGCGGCGAGCGCTGCGCCGACTGGATCGCGACCGAGACGACCGGCGCATCGTCCGGATTGAAGCGTGTGACCAGCGGCTCCTTGACCTCGTCACGAAACAGCGGCCGCACGATGGCGACCTTCTCGCGCACGTCCTGCGTCGCCTTGGCCGGGTCCACCGACAGATCGAACCGGATGACGACGACCGACTGGCTCTCGTACGAGCGCGACGACAGCTCGTAGACGCCGCTGATCGTGTTGACCTGCTCCTCGATCTTGCGCGTGACGTCCGATTCGACGACCTCGGGCGAGGCGCCGGGGTAAGCGGTCGACACGACGACTACCGGGAACGTGACGTCCGGCAACTGCTCGACCGGCAGCCGGTAGTACGAGAACAGGCCCAGCACGACGAACGCGACCATCACCATCGTGGCGAAGACCGGCTGACTGATCGAGACGCGGGTGAACCACATGGTGGGCGGCGGGCGGGCGTGGAAGGAAGTGAAGGGACGCGGTGAGGTGGGGTGACGCGTATTCAGGTGCGACTAGGTATGGCCGGGCATGGTGGGACGCGGGAGGATGTGCTGGGGCGCAGTGGGACGTGGTGCGCGGCGGGAGCGGGCGTGCCCTCGGTTGCTAAGGGCGCGTGTCGGCCTCGATGCGCACCGTGCTGCCGGCCCGCAGCGTGCCCAGGTTGGCGCCGACGATCCGGTCGCCGGGCCGGAGTCCCTCGGTGATCTCGACGCGAGCGCCCGGACCCTCCCCGCCGATCCGGCTGGCCGGGCCATCCGCGGGCGCGCCCGCGCCGCCGGCATCGCCCGGTCCGCGCGAGAGGCCGTCGGCCGTCGCCGCGTCGCGCAGGCCGACGCGCACGTCGCGTTCGACGAGCCGGTCGCCGTCGATCGCATAGACGAACAGGCGGCCGGCGACGTCGCGCACGGCGGCTTCGGGGATGACGATCGCGTCGGGACGCACGTCGGTCACTAGCCGGCCCTGGGCGAACAGCCCGGCGCGGATCCGCGGGTCGCGGTTGTCCAGGCCGATGTAGACGGGAATCGAGCGCGTGCCGGCCTGCGTGCCGGGCGCGATGCGCACGACCTGGCCGACCTGCGGCGTATCCAGGCCCTCGATCCGCAACGTGACGTCCTGGCCTACGGTGACGGCGCCGATCTCGCTGGCGGGCACCGGCGCTTCGATCTCGATCCGCGACAGGTCGACCAGCGACGCGATCCGGTTGTCGGGCGAGACCTTTTCGCCCGGTTGCGCGAAGCGTTCGGCGATGACACCGGCGAACGGGGCGGTCACCGTCGCGTCGCGCAGCGATTTGCGCGCCATCGTCAATTGCGCGCTGGCGGCGTCGCGCGCGCCGAGCAGCGCCTCGTACGCATAGCGGGCATTGTCGTGCGCGCTTTGCGAGATGAACTGCTTGGCGAGCAACTGGGTGTTGTTGTCCAGCGTGCGCTGCGCCTGCTGGACCTGGGCCTCGATCTGCCGCAGTTGCGCCTCGCGTTCCTTGATCCGGTACTCGAAATCGATCGGGTCGATGCGCGCGATCAGCTCGCCGGCCTTGACGACCGACCCTTCGCGCACCGGCAGTTCGCGGATCTCGCCGGCCACCTTCGCGCGCAGCACCGTCTGGTTGACCGGCCGCAGCGTGCCGGTCAGCGGTATCGACCGCGCGATCCACGACGGCGCGACGGTCAGCAGGTCGCGCGGACCGAAGCTCAGCACGCTGACGGGCGCCGCCGGCGCCTGGTCGGTCCGCACCGCGTTGGCCTTGGCGCGGCGCTGCAGGGTCAGGTAGCCGCCCCCGGCCAGCGCGACCAGCAGCAGGCCGACGATGACGGCGGCGACCGTCGAGCGCGAGCCGGACCTCATGCGCGTCGCCCCCGATGGGCGACTGCGGGGGGATTGGCGGGTGGCAGCGGATAGGGCGTCAACGGCCGGGCATCGGGTCGCAGCATGTCGTGGATCGCGGCCAGTTGCATGGCCGCCAGGTGATCGATCGAAGGAGGTTCGATCGACTGATGCTCGATCGAACCGGGAGCGGCACGAGACGCGGGCGTCGCGCAGACCGGATCGAACGAGTTCATCCAGACGGCCTTCAAGACCGGGACCGCGATCCATTGGCTCGCGCAGATGCCCGCGTCGACGTGCCGGAATTCGCCGCGCGCGATGCCGCGTTCGATCAGCGCCACCAGCCATCGCACGGTCGGCATGACGACTTCGTGGTGGAAGAAGCGCGTAACCTCGGGGAAGTTCGTCGATTCGGCGATGACGAGCTTGATAATCGGCGACACCAGCGTTCCGACGAACCGCTGCCAGAACTCGGCGAAGAACTGCGTCAGCAGCGCATCGCTGGGGATCGCGTCGTCGGCCAGCCGGCGCTGCAGGCTGGCGAGCCAGTCGACGACGCCCGAGCGCACGACCGCCTTGAACAACTCTTCCTTGCTCGGGTAATACAGGTACAGCGTTCCCTTGCTGACCCCGGCGGCCCGCGCCACGTCGTCCAGCCGCGTCGCCGCGAAGCCCCGCTCGGCGAACATCGCGCGCGCGGCCTCGAGCAACTCGGCCGGGCGATAATCCTTGCGTCGCTCCCACTTGAGGCGACGCGGGCCATCGGGCGCCGAGACGGGGCCGGTTCGCGGATTCTCGGACGAGGGGGAACGCATCGGCAGGGAGATGGATGAAGAGGCGGGTGAAAAGGCGGGTGAAGAAGCAGACGAAAAGCAGGCGACAAAAATAACTGACTGTCGAGTCATTTTGATCGAACATTCTTGTTGTTTCCACCTTGGGTGTCAATGACCGTTGCGCCACGCGGATCGGCGGGCAATCCGCCGTCCGGCGGCGCGTGAGGGACGTGATGAGGATCGGGATTGCGGGGGGAGGGCTGGCCGGCCGTCTGGGGGCATGGCGGTTGGCCTGCGCGGGCCATGACGTGGCGGTGTTCGATCCGGCCGATGGGCCGATGCGCGGGGCGGTGCGCTTCGCCGGTCCTGGCGTGTCGGCTGACGATCCGGCGGTCGCGCCCGCGGCCGGCTGGACCGCCGCCGGCATGCTCAGCCCGATCGCCGAGCTGGAGACGGCCGATGCCGAGGTGTTCGCACTGGGCTTGCGCTCGCTGGACCTGTGGCAGCAGTACGCTGCGCAGTTGCCCGGACCGATCGGCCTGAGCCGGGCCGGCAGCCTGATGCTCGCCTATGGGTCGGATGCCGGCGCGGCCCGCCGGGTCGTCGATGCGCTGACCGCCCGCGCACCGGCCGCGCACCGGCCTGCGGCGATCACCCTCGATCGGCTCAAGGCGCTGGAACCCGACATCCATGGTCCGGCGCTGGCATGGGAACTGGCCGGCGAAGGGCAGGTGGACACCGTGCTGGCGATGCGCGCGCTGGCCGACGCCGGCGCGGCGCGGGGCGTTCGGTTCCACTGGCGCATGCGCGCCCGTCCGGGCGACGGCTGGATCGACGTCGAACCGGTGGCGGCCGGGGCGTCCGATACATACGATACGTACAACGCGGCCGGCACCGCGGCCACCGGACGCCATCATTTCGATCACGTGATCGATACGCGCGGCGTCGGGGCGCGGCCGGACCTGCCGGTGCGCGGCGTGCGCGGCGAGGTCTTCTGGCTGCACGCACCCGGCGTGCAACTGGGGCGGCCGCTGCGGCTGCTGCATCCGCGCTATCGTGTGTACATGGTGCCGCGCGACGGCGACCGCGTCGTCATCGGTGCCAGCGAGATCGAGAGCGAGGACCGGTCCGCGCCGTCGCTGCGCACGACCGTCGAGCTGCTGGCGGCCGCGCATTCGGTGATACCGGCGCTGGCCGAGGCGCGCGTGATCCGGCAGGACGTGAACCTGCGCCCCGCGATGCCCGATAATCTGCCGGTCATTTCGCGTGGCGCCGCGTCGACGGCCATCAACGGCCTGTTCCGGCATGGCTGGCTGATCGCCCCGGCCCTTCTCGAAAAAGCACTTGGCGCATTGATCGCGAATTGATTGGAATACCCCGTATGACTGACATCGCATCGACCGGCACCGCCGTCCGGATCCTCGTCAACGGCGAGCCGCGGCAGACCGGACTGACCAACCTGGCCGCATGGCTCGACGGCGAGGGGCTCGACGCCGCGGCCGTCGCCACGGCCGTCAACGGCGATTTCGTTCCGCGCGCCGCGCGCGACGGCATCACGCTACGCGACGGCGACCGGCTCGACGTGTTCCGCGCGATCGTCGGAGGGTAAGTCCATGAACGATCACACGATGCCCGCCGTTGCGGGATCGACGCCCATGTCGTCGTCTCCACCGTCCTCACCGTCGCCGTCAGCGCCGCCCTCACCGTCATCATGGCGGGTCGGCGGTGTCGAGCTGCACAGCCGCTTCTTTCTCGGCACCGCGGGTTACCCGTCGCCGCAGATCCTGGTGCAGGCGATCGAGGCCTCCGGCGCGCAGGTCGTCACCGTCGGCCTCAAGCGTCAGCTCGCGCACGGCGGCGCGGCCAGCGATTTCTACGCGCTGGTCAAGGCCAGCGGTGCCCGGTTATTGCCGAATACGGCGGGCTGCACGACGGCGCGCGAGGCGACCACGCTCGCCCGGATGGCCCGCGAATTGTTCGGCACGACGTGGATCAAGCTCGAGGTGGTCGGCGACGACTACACGCTGCAGCCCGATCCGTTCGAGCTGGTCAGCGCCGCGCGGGAACTGGCGCGCGACGGCTTCGAGGTGTTCCCTTACTGCACGGACGACCTGGTCACCTGCCGCCGGCTGCTCGACGCCGGCTGCACCGTACTGATGCCCTGGGGCGCGCCGATCGGTTCCGGCCAGGGGCTGATCAATCCGTACGCGTTGAAGACGCTGCGGGCGCGGTTGCCCGATGTGCCGTTGATCGTCGACGCGGGGATCGGTTCGCCGATGGATGCGGTGCAGGCTATGGAACTCGGCTATGACGCCGTACTGCTGAATTCGGCGGTCGCGCAGGCGACCGACCCGGTGCGGATGGCGCGCGCGTTCCGGCTGGCGGTCGACGCCGGCCGGCTCGCATGGGAAGCGGGCGTGATGGCCGAGCAGTCGATGGCCGTGCCGACGACGCCGGTCACCGGACGGCCGTTCGTGCTCTGAGAATCTGTGAACGAATCAACGACGCCCGCTCGACCCGCCAGGGCGAGGCCGCTCGGGCGTTTCTCTTAGAACAGGTAGGTGGCTCCGATGCGCAGCACCGGGTAGGCCTTGTAGTCGTTGGCCTCGTCGGTCAGGCGATGGCTTTCCGACTGGATGTCGTTGGCCAGTTGCGCACAGACCGCCGCCGACGCCGTACAGCCGGTGTTCTGCAGCCGCGTGCGCGGGCTGCCCTGGAACAGGATGCCCAGGTCGGCCGACAGGCTCCAGCCGCGCGTGGTCGCGACCGCGTTGCCCCAGCCCACGCCCAGGTACGGCGCCATGCGGCGGAATTCGACGCGCCCGTCGATCTGCCCGGCCGAGGCGGCCGAATAGCTGTGACCGTTGATCACGTACGTGCCGTTGCCGTTGGGCTTGGCGCTCGCGTCGAGCCGGTTGTTGTTGACCATCATCCCGCCGGTGAAGCGGAACGCGTTGCCGAACGGATACCAGTCCAGCAGCGCGTCGAAGGTGTTCAGCTTGAGCTTGAGCCGATAGTCGAGGTCGTCGGTGCTGGCGTCGACGTGGCGGGACGCACCGTTGACGCCGAACCGCACGTTGACGGATTCGGCCACCGGAAACGCCAGGTGCAGGCCGACGCCGGTCGTGCCGCCGCCGAGCGATACGCCGACGTTCGCGGCCTGCGCGGTGGGGACGCCGAACGCGCCGATCAAGAGGGCGGCGGCCAGCGCGGCCTTCACGGGGGGCGTCGAGGCGCGCGGGCGCGGCGAGGCGGGCAAGGGCATGGTCAGTGCGACCTTCATGGTCGAAATGTGTGTCGGAACGTCATGGAACATTGCCGACGCGCGGTCCGTCCTGGTGCGATCGCCTGTCGGCTCGTGCCCGACGATGAGCGGCGCGTGAGTGTCCGTTTGCCGCCCGCCAAGCCAGGGCGTCGGCAACGAGACCGGATCGTCGCTCGGGCAGGCGATACAGCCTGTTACAACTGAGATGGTATTGCCTCTAGTCGTGACGCGATGGCTGACGATAACCTGTCCTGACACGAAAGCTGATCTTCAAGGAGATCGACATGTTCGACAGGTTATCCGTTGCGGCGATCGCGCTGACCGTGGGGCTCGCAGCCATGCCGGCGGCCCGGGCCGCCGATCCGGTGCTGAGCGCGGTGATCGGCGGGGGCGCCGGCGCGGCGATCGGCGCGGCGGTGGGCGGACGCGACGCGGCGATCGTCGGCGGCGCGATCGGCGCCGCGGCCGGGGCGGTGGCCGCGACCCAGCCCGTGCAGTATTACGGTGGTTATCAGCAGCGCTATTACGCGCCGCCACCGCCGCCGCCGGCGTACTACCCGGGCGGGCCGGTCTACGTCCGCCCGCCTGTCTATTACGCACCGCCGGTGTACTACGCACCGCCGCCGCGGTGGCATCATCCGCCGCATTGGTACCATCATCACCCCCAGCGCGGGCCGTCCTACAATCGGCCACCTTCGTATCGCCGTTGATCCGGCGCGGAATCTGTAACATGGCGGCATGCGTGAACCCGACTCGTGCCGCCCCGGATGCGGCGCCTGCTGCATCGCCCCCTCGATCTCGTCGCCTATTCCAGGCATGCCCGCCGGCAAACCCGCCGGCGTGCGCTGCATCCAACTGGATGACCAACTGCACTGCCGCCTGTTCGGACAGCCGCAACGGCCGGCCGTCTGCGTGAGCCTGCGGCCGTCGGCGGCGATGTGCGGAGCGGATCGCCGGCAGGCGATCGACCGGTTGATGCTATGGGAGCAACAGACCGCCCCGGTCACCGTTGTCCGATCGACCCGCTCTACCGCCTTCCCATGATCCCCAATGCATTGACGATCGCCGGTATCGATCCGTCCGGCGGCGCCGGCATTTATGCCGATCTGAAAGCCTTCTCGGCGCTCGGCGCTTATGGCACCGGCGTCGTGGCCGCGCTGACCGCGCAGAACACGCGCGCCGTCACCGGCATCCAGGGCGTCGCGCCCGAGTTCATCCGCCTGCAGCTCGACACGCTGTTCGACGATGTGCGGATCGATACCGCCAAGATCGGCATGCTCGGCACCGCGGCCATCGCGCGCGCGGTCGCCGACGGCCTGGCCGCGCGTGTCGGCCCGGCCAAGTTGCGCCATCTGGTCGTCGACCCGGTGATGATCGCCAAGAGCGGCGACGCGCTGCTCGACCGCTCGGCGATCGACGTGCTGGTCGAAGCGATCCTGCCGCTGGCCACGGTCATCACGCCGAACCTGCCCGAGACCGGCGTGCTGCTGGATCGGCGGCCGCCGGACGACGTGCGCGAGATGCGCGCGGCCGCCGAGAAGCTGCGTCGGCTGCTCGGCGACGACGGGCGCCGCTGGGTCATGGTCAAGGGCGGGCACCTGGGCGGCGACCCGATCGACCTGCTGCACGACGGCG
Source organism: Pseudomonadota bacterium (assembly GCA_029779435.1). Classification (GTDB taxonomy): domain Bacteria; phylum Pseudomonadota; class Gammaproteobacteria; order Burkholderiales; family Burkholderiaceae_E; genus JAKPAM01. The sequence continues at coordinate 15,999 of JAKPAM010000015.1, forward strand.
ACCAGATGATCGAATTGCCGGGCCAGCGCATTTCGACACAAAACACGCATGGCACGGGCTGTACCCTCTCGGCTGCCATTGCGGCATTGCTTCCGCAGCGGGACGACCCCGTCACCGCGCTGCGCGAGGCCAAGGCCTACGTGACCGAGGCGATCCGCCGCAGCGGCGATCTGCAGGTCGGGCACGGGCATGGCCCGGTTCATCATTTCTTTGGCTGGTGGCGCGATGTTTGAGTTTCTGGTGGGCCTGCCTTTGCTAGTGAAGGCGGCCATCATGGGAATCGTCGAAGGCTTGACCGAATTCCTGCCGATTTCGAGTACCGGGCACCTGATCCTGACCGGCAGCCTGCTGGGATTGACCGGCGACAAGGAGAAGCTGTTCGACGTCGCGATCCAGACCGGGGCGATGTTCGCGGTGCTGTGGTATTACCGGCAGCGGATCGGCCGTGTCATCAGCGGCCTGGGCAGCGATCCGGTGGCGCGCCGCTTCGTCGCCAATGTGCTCGTGGCCTTCGTGCCGGCCGCGGCACTGGGCCTGCTGTTCGGCAAGTACATCAAGGCCGTGCTGTTCAAGCCGGTGCCGGTGGCGATCGCGTTCATCGTCGGTGCGTTCGTGATCCTGTGGGCCGAGGCGCGCCAGCGCCGGATGGCAGCGGCCGCCGGTGGCGGCACGCGCCATCGGAACGCAGGCGCACGCGGCGGGACGGTCGCCGCGCGTGTCGAGACCGTCGACGACATGCGGCTGGCGGATGCGATCAAGCTCGGCATCGCCCAGGCGTTCGCGCTGATTCCCGGCACCAGCCGTTCGGGCGCGACGATCATCGGCGGCATGCTGTTCGGCCTGTCGCGCAAGGCGGCCACGGAGTTCTCGTTCTTCCTCGCGATCCCGACGCTGATCGGTGCGGGCGTCTACGACACGTGGAAGTACCGCGACCTGCTGAGCGTCGAGGACCTGCCGTTCTTCGGCGTGGGGCTGGTGCTGTCCTTCGTCAGCGCATTGATCTGCGTGCGCTGGTTGATCCGCTACGTGGCGAGCAACACGTTCGTGCCGTTCGCGTGGTACCGCATCGTGTTCGGCATCCTCGTGTTGCTGACCGCGTATTTCGGTTGGGTCGACTGGGTGGCCTGACCTCGTTCCGTCGTCCGGCATTGTTCCAATATGGAACAATGCCGGGCAGCAATGCTGCGTAGCAGCGTGCAAGTCGTCGACGACGCCGGATAATCGCCCGGGCGACCGGCAGTAGCGGCTGTCCAGCAGCTCAATGCCGGCATTCTCAGGAGGAGACAGCATGCAGTTCGATCGACTTCCGCGACGGGCCCGGCTCACCCGCGCATTCGACACATCCGCATTCGGCATTCCTGCTTCGGCGAGGGTTGTTGCTGGCGCCTTCATGGCGGCCGGTCTGCTGGCCGGCGGCGCACTGATCGCGCCGGCCCATGCGCAGGACAAGGGCTCGGCCGACCATATCCGCAAGGTCATCGGCGCCATCGACAGCAACGCGATCCGCGCCAACGCCAAGGCCACCAACGATTGGCCCAGCTACGGTCTCGACTACGCCGAGACGCGTTTCAGCAAGCTGCAGCAGGTCTCCACCGCCAACGTCAAGGATCTGGGCCTGGTCTGGTCCTACAGCCTCGAGTCGAAGCGTGGCGTCGAGGCCACGCCGCTGGTCGTCGACGGCATCATGTACGTGACGGCTTCGTGGAGCATCGTGCACGCGATCGACGCGCGCACCGGCAAGCGGCTATGGACGTACGACCCGGAGGTCAAACGCGCGGACGGCTACAAGGGCTGCTGCGATGTCGTCAACCGGGGGGTAGCGCTGTACAAGGGCAAGGTGTTCGTCGGCGCTTATGACGGCCGCCTGGTCGCGCTCGATGCGGCCACCGGCGCCAAGGTGTGGGAGCAGGACACGATCATCGACCGTTCCAAGCCCTACACCGTTACCGGTGCGCCGCGCGTGTTCAACGGCAAGGTGATCATCGGCAATGGCGGCGCCGAGTACGGCGTGCGCGGCTACATCACCGCTTATGACGCCGAGACCGGCGAGCAGAAGTGGCGCTGGTTCACCGTCCCCGGCGATCCGGCCAAGCCTTATGAAGACGAGTCGATGCGCAAGGCGGCGGCCACGTGGGATCCGGCCGGCGAGTACTGGAAGGTCGGCGGTGGCGGCACCGCCTGGGATTCGATGGTGTTCGATCCCGAGCTGAACCTGATGTACATCGGCACCGGCAACGCATCGCCGTGGAGCCGCAAGGCCCGCAGTCCCAAGGGTGGCGACAACCTGTACGTGGCGTCGATCGTCGCGCTGAACCCGGATACCGGCAAATACGTCTGGCACTACCAGGAGACGCCGGGCGACAACTGGGACTACACGTCGACGCAACAGTTGACGCTGGCGGACCTGAAGATCAACGGCGCGACCCGCAAGGTGATCATGCACGCGCCGAAGAACGGCTTCTTCTACGTCGTCGATCGCACGAACGGCAAGTTCATCTCCGCGAAGAACTTCGTGCCGGTCAACTGGGCGACCGGCTACGACAAGAACGGCCGTCCGATCGAAGTGGCCGCCGCGCGCGGCGACGCGCCGTTCGAGAGCATTCCCGGTCCGTTCGGCGCGCACAACTGGCACCCGATGTCGTTCAACCCGCAGACCGGCCTGATGTACATCCCGGCGCAGCACGTGCCGATCACGTTGAGCGAGGACAAGGGCTGGAAGTACAACGACGCCAGTGGCGGCCGCTACGCCGCGGGCACCGGGTGGAACACCGCCAAGGTGCTGAACGAGACGCCGCCGAAGAGCAAGCCGATGGGCCGGCTGCTGGCCTGGGATCCGGTCAAGCAGAAGGAAGCCTGGCGGCAGGAGCACGTGTCGCCGTGGAACGGCGGCACGCTGACGACGGCCGGCAACCTGGTGTTCCAGGGCACGGCGGACGGGCGCTTCGTCGCTTATGACGCGAAGAACGGCAAGAAGCTGTGGGAGTCGCCGACCGTCACCGGCGTGGTCGCGGCACCGTCCACGTACACGATCGATGGCGTGCAGTACGTGTCGATCGCGGTCGGCTGGGGCGGCGTGTTCGGCATTTCGCAGCGCGCGACCGAACAGATCGCGCCGGGCACCGTGTACACGTTCGCGCTCAACGGCAAGGCCAAGCTGCCCGAGCCGCTGAAGTACCCGATGAATCCGCTGCTGTCCGGCGTCTCCTACGATCCGGCGAACGTGCCGGCGGGAACCGAGCTGTACGTCAGCAACTGCGCGGCCTGCCATGGCATTCCGGGAGTCGATCGCGGCGGCAACGTGCCGAACCTCGGGTATTCGACGACCGACACGATCACCCATCTCGACAAAATCGTGTTCGCCGGGCCGTTCATGCCGCAGGGGATGCCCGATTTCACCGGCAAGCTCAAGCCCGAGGACATCGCCAAGCTGCAGGCGTTCATCCAGGGCACGGCCGACGCGATCCGGCCCAAGCCGGCGGGCGACAGCGCCAAGAAGTGACATGCCGCCCCCGCGAGCCGTCGTCGATCACGGCGGCTCGGCGGGAGGCCGCGATGGATGGCGCCCGATGGCTTCGTCCCGGGGCGCCGCAGGCGCGGCTCAACGCGGGATGGGCAGGCGCCCGTCAGCGCCGCACGAACACCAGGTCGCGCACACCGTGGCCGAGCCGCAGGCCACGCTGCTCGAACTTGGTCAGCGGCCGGTACGCCGGTCGCTGCGCATAGCCGTCCGCCGTGTTCCGCAGCAGCGGTTCGTCGCTCAACACCTGCAGCATCTGTTCGGCGTACGGCTCCCAGTCGGTCGCGCAATGCAGCGTCCCGCCCGGTCGCAGCCGGGCGGCGAGCAGCGCGACCAGCGGCGGCTGGATCAGCCGGCGCTTATGGTGCCGGGCCTTGTGCCACGGATCCGGGAAGAACACATGGACCGCATCGAGGCTGTCGCGCGGCACCATGTCGCGCAGCACCTCGACCGCGTCGTGCTGGATCACGCGCAGGTTGCGCAGGCCGGCCGCCTCGATCCGGCGAAGCAGCGCGCCGACGCCGGCCGTATAGACCTCGATGCCCACGTAGTCGCGACCCGGATCGTGGGTGGCGATGTGCGCGGTCGTCTCGCCCATGCCGCAGCCGATCTCGATGACCAGCGGCGCGCGTCGACCGAACGCGGTCGAGAAATCGGTCAACGCCGGCTGGTAGGCGAGCCCGTATCGCGGCAGCAGCGCCGTCCAGGCGTCGCGCTGCGCGTCGGTGATGCGGTGTGCACGCAGCGCGAAGCTGCGGATGTGCGTCTGCGCATTGGCATGCTGCCGCAGCGAACGCGCCTCGTCGGTGTCGGGGCCGGTACTGTCGGCGACGACGCGCGGCGCCGCCAGGTCCGTGCTCCGCGCAGGCACGGCGGGCATCAGCGCGGGCTCGGTCGAGTGGGATGAGGGCGAGGCGGACGAGGGCGGGGTGGACGAGGGCAGCGCGGACGAGGGCGGATTCGGCGGAGAAAGTGGCATTGCGCAGGAGTCGGCCGTCGGTAGCCTTTGGTGGCTTCAGGTGGCCGGAGGTGGTCGTTTGATGAGTATTCGTCAGAACGGCTCGAGTTGCTTGGCAGCCGCCAGGCGTGCACGAGGCAACGAGTGGCAGTTCCCGAGGCGGCTCAGAGTAGATCGGACGAGATGAACGGTGACGACAGCCACAGGCGCGTGCGTTCGTACCAGCTCGTTTCCGGTTCGCGGGAGTAGACGAACGGGCTGCCGCCTCGCCACGTCACCCATTCGATCCGGTTGGTGCCCGGGCGGAAGCGCACCTGGTAGACGCCTTCGCGCTGGTCGACCGAGAACAGCGTCAGCACCTGCTCGGCCAGCGCCGGGCTGTCGATGATCAGCCCGAGTTCCGTGTGCAGGCGGGCCGAACGGCCGTCCAGGTTCATCGACCCGAAATATACGCGTGACCGGTCGACGACCGTGATGCGGGACTGCAGGCGGCCAGGGCCGATCAGCGGGTCGGCGGTCAGGTCGGCAGTGCCGTTGCCGGGGCTCAGCTCGTAGACGCGCGCGCCGGCCGCCAGCAGATCGTTGCGGTAAAGGGCGTACGCCTGGTGCACCATCGGCTCATCGGTCGATGCCAGTGAATTCGTGATGATCGTCAGATCGCGGCCGCGCGCCAGCGTCTGGCGCATCGCCACGATGCCCGCCGACCCCGGGATCAGGTACGGCGTGGCGATCATGATCTCCTTGTGCGTATCGAACAGCGCCGCCACGACGTTGCCGATCGCACGGCCCGAGCGCGCGGCCGAATCGCCGGCGACCTTCTCGGGCGGGTCGGCGTACGTCATCGCCTGGCCCGAGGACAGCACGAGGCGCCGGGCGTTCAACTCGGCCATCAGTGAACCGGGCCAGTTGCCGGGCAGCAGCGCCGGCGGCAGCGGTGCCAGTGCATCGATCGCCTGGTCGAACGCGCGACGGGCGGCGTCGGGATCCAGGCGTGGCACCACCAGCGCCTCGATCGGGTAGCTGATCGCGCTGTTCCAGTAGCGGTCGAAGTCGCGGGTCAGGCTGCGCACGACCGGCCCCACGGTCAGCACGTCGATATCGATGACGCCCAATCCACCGGGCGGCAGCAGATAGTCGTCGGCGATGTTGCGCCCGCCGCTGACGGCGATCGCGTTGTCGGCGACGAACAGCTTGTTGTGCATGCGCCGGCCCAGCCGGTCCATCCGGCCGATCGAGCCGAGCAGCCGGACCCAGTTGGCGCCGCGCGGCACGCCGAACGGATTGAACAGCCGCACGTCGACGTTCGGGATGGCGGCCAGGCCTTGCAGCACCTCGTCCTGGCCCGCCGTCAGCAGATCGTCGAGCAGGATCCGCACCCGCACGCCGCGCTTACCGGCATCGCGCAGCGCTTTGAGGATCGCGCCGCCGGTGCGGTCGACGCGCAGTTCGTGGTACTGCAGGTCGATCGATCGCTGTGCGCCGGCGATCAGCGACAGCCGCGCATCGAGCGCCTGCCCGGCCGTCGTCAGCAGCCGGAATCCCGAATTGCCCTCGGGTTCGTCGCGCAGCGATTCGGTCGCCGTCCGGCCCAATGCCGTGTCGTCCCAGGATTCGAGGCCGACCTCGGCGGGGCGCGGCGCCTGGGCGGGCAGGGACGCGCAGCCGGCCAGCGCCAGCCCCAGCAGCCCGGCCAGGCACGCGCGGCGCAGCCGGTTCATCCGTGCGTTCTTTGGCAAGGCGACGGCGGGACGGTCATCATCCGGGGCTTCTCGACTCGGGGGCATATGCCCCATCTTAGCCGTTAGCGCTGGCAACATGAAATGTCGTGGCACGCCCGTCGCGCGCGAGTGTCATCGATCCCGCGCGGGAGCGGGACGAGTCCATAGTAGAATGCGCTTCGCGCCACGATGCGCGGGTGTAGTTCAATGGTAGAACGGCAGCTTCCCAAGCTGCATACGAGGGTTCGATTCCCTTCACCCGCTCCAGTTCGGCTCTCCCTGAATTCCCGCTGAATTCCCTGGAGCATCGCGATTGCTCGACGCGGATCAGGGCCGGCCGGCGGACTCACGAAACGCCATTGCGCCGAGAGCCGCCTTCGGGCTCGGCCGACTGTCGAGCTCATCAATGTTCTCATCCTTCCGCTCCACCGCAGACGGCACGGAAATCTTCACCTACGCCTGGGCCGACGTCGCGGGCCAACCCGTCGGCGTGGTGCAGATCGCCCACGGCCTGGCCGAGCATGGAGAACGGTACGCGCGCTTCGCGAAGGCGCTCAATGCGGCCGGCTTCCTGGTGTACGCGGTCGATCACCGGGGGCATGGGCGCAGCGCCCAAGGTCGGCTGGGGGACTTCGGCACGGCGGGTTTCGACGGACTGATCGCCGATGTCGCGCAGTTCGGCGTCGCGCTGCGTGCCCGGCACGGTGGCCTGCCGTTGTTCCTGTTCGGGCATTCCATGGGCTCTTTCGCGGCGCAGGCAGCCCTGCTCGATCACGCGTCGACGTGGTCGGGCGTGGTGCTGTCCGGGTCGGCAGCGCTGGACGCGCTGGCGGCGGGCATGGCCGAGGCGCCGGCCGACGCGCCCTCCGGGTTGCAGGCGTTCAATGCCGGGTTCGAACACCGCACGGGCTACGAGTGGCTGTCGCGTGACGAGGCCGAAGTGGATGCCTATGTCGCCGATCCTTGGTGCGGCTGGGAGGTGCCGGACGAGGTGATCCCCTCGCTGTTTGCGCCGGCCCCCCGGCTGGCGGACCCCGCGCTGCTGGCCGGCATTCCTCGCGACCTGCCGATCCTCATCGCCTCCGGCGACGCCGACCCGCTGGCCGCCGGCGGTGAGTCGGTTCGATTGCTGGGGCAGCGCTACCGCGACGCCGGCATCGCCGATGTCACCGTCACGCTGTACCCGGCGGCTCGCCACGAAATCTTGAACGAGACCAACCGCGATTCGATCACCGCCGACATCGCGGCTTGGCTGCGCGCCCACGCCGCGTAGGCGGGCGGGTGCCCCGGGGGGCGCCACCAGGCGGTTCGCGACCAGTGGCAAGGGGTTGCGGCGCTGCGGGCGCCAGCGCTGGACCCTGGCGTTCAGGGCCGACGAGTTCCAGCGCCTGCTGGCCGTCTTCCCCGAAGGCATTTGCGACTGGAGCAAGCCGGATCCGAATCACTGATCGCTGAAGGGCACGTTCCTGCGCTTGCCTCTAGACTGAGACGTCCCCGCGCATCGAGAAAAGAGGAACACCGATGGACATCGACGAGGCCGCGCTGTCATTACCCGTCGTCGACGATCTCAGGTCACTGCGTGAAACGACGTGGTTCAATGAGAACGTCAGAACCGCTGGTGAAGGCCTCCAGCGCGTAGGCCTTGCGTTGGCCGATGTCGAGGACGCCGAGGCCAGGCTGCGCCGCTTTGCTCCGCTGCTCGCGGTGGCGTTCCCCGAGACGGCCCCCAGCAAAGGCCTCATCGAATCGGATGTGATCCCTCTGCCGCGCATGCAGGCGAAGCTGGAACAGACGAGTCCGATTGCGGGAAGCCTCTGGCTCAAGAAGGACAGCCATCTGCCCGTTTCCGGTTCGATCAAGGCGCGCGGCGGCATATATGAAGTGCTCGCCCACGCGGAGAAGCTGGCGCTCGGATCGGGGCTCATTACCCTCGCTGACGATTACGGCGCGCTGCTGTCCCCGTCGTTTCGTCGGCTCTTCGGACGGCACAGGATCGCCGTGGGTTCGACCGGGAATCTGGGTCTTTCCATCGGGATCATGAGCGCCAGGCTGGGATTCCACGCCACCGTGCACATGTCCGCCGATGCCCGTCAATGGAAGAAGGACAGGCTGCGCGCCCACGGCGTGGAAGTCATCGAGTACCAGCAGGACTACGGTGTCGCCGTTGAACAGGGCCGCAAGGCGGCGGCGTCCGACCCTTCGTGCTTCTTCATCGATGACGAGAACTCTCGAACGCTTTTCCTCGGTTACGCGGTGGCGGGCTTGCGTCTTCGCAAGCAGTTGCGGGAGAAGGGCATCACGGTCGATGCCGCGCACCCGCTCTTCGTCTATCTGCCGTGCGGGGTAGGGGGCGGCCCGGGCGGCGTGGCATTCGGGCTCAAGCTCGCGTTCGGCGATCACGTGCATTGCTTCTTCGCGGAGCCGACGCACTCGCCGTGCATGCTGCTGGGGATGAGCACCGGCCTGCATGACGCCATCTGTGTTCAGGACATCGGCCTCGACAATAAAACCGCCGCGGATGGGCTGGCGGTCGGACGGGCGTCCGGTTTCGTCGGCCGCGCGATGGAGCAGCTCATCGACGGCTGCTATACGCTGAGCGATCAGTCCATGTACGGCCTGCTGGCGATGCTGGACCGGACCGAAGGCATCCGGCTGGAGCCTTCCGCGCTTGCCGGAATGAGCGGTCCGCAGCGCGTCACCGCGAGCCGCGCGTATCACGAACGGCACCGGCTCACGGCCGACCAGATGAGCCGATCCACGCACCTCGTCTGGGCGACCGGGGGCGGCATGGTCCCCGAGAACGAAATGCAACGGTATCTCGCCTGCGCCGACCCTGGTGCAAACGCTCTGTAGCGCGCGGGCGTTTGGTGGCATGCTTGCTGGCGGCCGAGCTGTCCGGACCGGCGAGCGGCGCTGATCCGTTCCACCCGGCCGCAGCAGCCGTCCTGAACAAGAACCACGATGGAGACCCCCCAATGCCCGTAGTCACCGCTAACGGTATCGATATCGCCTACGACGAGTTCGGCGACCCGAAAGCGCCGGCCCTGTTGCTCATCATGGGCCTGGGCACGCAGATGATCGCCTGGCCGGTACCGTTCTGCGAGGCCCTGGTGCAGCGCGGCTTTCGCGTGCTGCGATTCGACAATCGCGATATCGGCCTGTCGACCAAGTTCGACCATGTCGGCCCCGTGGACGTCGCCGGTGCCTTCGCCAAGGCCATGTCGGGCCAGCCGGTCGACGCACCCTACACGCTGGACGACATGGCGGCGGATGCCGTCGGGTTCATGGACGCGCTGGGCATCGCACGCGCCCACGTGGTCGGTGCGTCGATGGGCGGCATGATCGCCCAGGTCGTGGCGGCGAAATATCCGGACCGTACGCGCAGCCTCGTCTCGATCATGTCGTCGAGCGGGGCGCCGGACCTGCCGCCCGGCAAACCCGAGGCGATCGGCGTGCTGCTCGCCCCGCGCCCGGACGCGGACGATCGCGAGAAGATCATCGCGCACGGCATGAATGTCTATCGGGTCATCGGCAGCCCGGGTTTTCCGACCTCGGATGCGGAACTGCGCGCCAAGATCGAGCAGGCCACCGACCGCTCGTACTACCCGGTCGGTGTGGGGCGGCAACTGGTGGGAGTCCTCGCGTCCGGCAGCCGCGTCGATCTGCTGAAGACGATCAAGGTGCCGTCGCTGGTGCTGCATGGCGCCGATGATCCTCTGGTGCCCGTCGAAGCCGGAAAGGACACGGCCAAGCATATTCCCGGCGCCAAGTTGACGATCATTCCCGGCATGGGCCATGACGTGGCGCCCGGCCTCGTGCCGATCCTGGCCGAGGCCATTGCCGAGCACTGCCTCGCGGCGGACAAGCAGTAACTGGAGGTGAACAGCGATGGCCGAGGAAAAGAGTTCGAAGGCGAGAGCCGGTACGAAATCGAAAACGGCAACGAGAACGGTGACGAAAGCAGCGACGAAATCGGATGCGAAGCCGGAGACGAAAGCCGAGGCGAACACAAGCACGGGTGCGAGCGCCAAACCCGCTGTGAAACCGCCGTCGGTGGCGCTGCTGGCCGGCGAGGGACGCGGGCTGCTGGACATCCCTGCGCTGCTCGCGGCGGCGCCGTTCCTGGCGAGCGCGCCGCGCGGAGAGCCTCATCCGGTGCTGGTATTGCCCGGCCTGGGCGCCGACGACACGTCGACGCTGGCCATTCGCGGCTTTCTGGGCCGCCTGGGCTACCAGGTCCAGGGTTGGAGCCGCGGGCGCAACGTCCGCGCTGCCGACGCTGATCTTCAGGCGATTGCCGAGCAGGTCGCCAAGCTCCACGCCGATTCGGGCAGGAAGGTCAGCCTGGTCGGCTGGAGCCGTGGCGGCATCATCGCCCGTGAGGTCGCACGGCAGGTGCCTGATGCGGTGCGGATGGTCATCACGCTGGGCAGTCCGTTCGCGGCGCCCGGCGCCAGCAACGTCCGGACCATCTGGCGGTTGGTGACCGGCAAGCCCTACGAGCCTCCCACGCCCGAGCGCGTCAGCCGGCTGGCGCAGCCGCTCACCGTGCCGTCGACGTCGATCTACACCCGTGCGGACGGGGTCGTCGCCTGGCAGGCGTGCCTCGAGCAAGAGGGCGGCGAGCGGGAGAACATCGAGGTCGTCACCACCCATATCGGGCTGGGCTTCCATGCGCCCGCGCTGTGGGTCATCGCCGATCGCCTCGCGCAGGCGCCGGGAACCTGGGCGCCGTTTCGCCCGAGCGCGCTCGTCGCCCCGTGGTTCCCGGGCACCGCGGCCAAGCGTTGAAGCGTCTTCGATGTCCTCGTCCCCGGGGCGAGGAATAAGAACGGGCCGGGTGCATGCGCGCGGTGATCGATCGCCTGATGGAGAACCCGAGTTGACTCGGTAGATCGGGAAGCACATGCTCTGCCGGCTGCGTCGAGGAAGCGCTGGTCAATTTGCCGGAGGAACGGTGCGGCCGGCTCGGGTGGATTGATCAGCGCTTTCTTTGACCATGATGGGAATAGCCAATTCAAGCTAACCGAGAAAGATGAAGGAGACGGGAATGTCCTATAAGAAGTGGCTTTCGGTGGTGGCGTGCGGTCTGCTGGTGGCCGGCACCGCCTCCGCCCAGAAGAAATACGATCAAGGTGCGACCGATACCGAGATCAAGCTGGGGCAGACCATGCCCTACAGCGGACCGGCATCTGCTTATGGCACGGTCGGAAAGGTCGAGCAGGCGTATTTCCAGATGGTCAATGATCAGGGCGGCATCAATGGCCGCAAGGTCACGCTGCTTTCATATGACGACGCGTACAGTCCGCCCAAGACGGTCGAGCAGACGCGCAAGCTCGTCGAGAGCGACGGGGTGCTGCTGATCTTCCAGAGCTTGGGAACGCCGTCGCAGTCGGCCGTCCAGAAGTACCTGAACGACAAGAAGATTCCGCAGTTGCTGATCTCGTCCGGCGCGACCCGTTTCTCGGATCACAAGAAGTTTCCGTGGACGATGGCCTACAACCCGAACTACCAGTCCGAGGCCCACATCTACGCGCAGTTGATCCTGAAGTCGTATCCCAATGCGAAGGTCGGCATCCTGTTCCAGAACGATGATTTCGGACGGGACTACGTCAAGGGCCTGAAGGACGCGCTGGGCGCGAAGGCCAAGAGCATGATCGTGGCCGAAGAGAGCTACGAGGTGACGGATCCGACGGTCGACTCGCAGATGGTCAAGCTCAAGAGTTCGGGGACCGATCTGGTGTTCAACGTCGCGACGCCGAAGTTCGCGGCTCAGGCGATCAAGAAGATCGCGCAAATGGAATGGAAACCGGTTCATCTGCTCAACATCAATTCGACCAGCGTGGGCGAAGTGATGCTGGCGGCGGGTGGCGACCATTCGAAAGGCATCATCTCGGTCAACTACGGAAAGGATCCGCGTGACCATCAATGGGACAACGATGAAGGCATGAAGCGGTACAAG
>JAKPAM010000026.1 GCA_029779435.1 Pseudomonadota bacterium
CCCACGAGGCCGACGCCCAGGCACCATGGTCAGTACACGGTTCGTGCACTGCGAGCGGCGTGCCTGACGGCTCCGTCTTTCCTTTGAATTCGTGTTCTGCGATGCCGGAACGATGGCGGATCTCACTCCGGACATTGGCGTGCACCTCACCGTTGAACCGTAATGGCTCCGAGGTGTCGACGAGTGTCAGTGGGGCGGCGACCGATTACGAGCGGTCTCGTGGGGCGCCGCCCCACTGACACTCGGCGGCGCCGGCCGTGACAGGCCTGCGCGAAGGTCCGCGGCAACACCTGGCCCACCCAGCGGCGTCGATCATGACGAGCCAGCGCAAAGGTCCGACGCAACCCCCGGTACATCCAGCGGCCGCCGGCCGTGACACGCCCGCACAAAGGTCCGAGGCCACACACGGCAGATGCATGGTCGATGAGCGGTGTCGAATTTTCTCGGCTAGAAGCCGTCCGGCTCGTGCGATCGCCGCCGCAGGCAGGACGGGCACAGGCAGCGCGCCGACGGGGCGCCGGTCGATGTTTCGGGCCGGCGGGCAACGGGCCCCATCGCGTCGAAGCACCAGCAGCGACCGCCTGATCGAGCCGCCTCGACCTGACAGCCGTTGGCGGCCCCGCACGATGGGCAGATGGTCGGGTCGGCGTCAGGCGCTGTGTCGGCGTCGGCCCGGAGGCGGTCCGGTCTGGGCCTTGGCCTCGGTGCGACAGTCATCTTTGGTTGATCGCTCGGTCGTGTCGGACGCGTACAATCTCGCGCGAAAGCGCGAGCGAGGAAGCTGCCCATTATGACCAATGAAGCCCATCATCCGACGACCGATTCGACGCCGCTGCCGCCCAGCGTGAAGGCGGCCGTGCTGGCCGAGGCGCTGCCGTACATCCGGCGCTTTCACGGCAAGCTGTTCGTCATCAAGTACGGCGGCAACGCTATGACCGATCCGCTGCTCAAGCGCAGCTTCGCCGAGGACGTCGTGCTGCTCAAGCTGGTCGGGCTGAACCCGGTCGTCGTGCACGGCGGCGGCCCGCAGATCGAGCAGGCGCTAACCAAGCTCGGCAAGAAGGGCGAGTTCATCCAGGGCATGCGCGTGACCGACGCCGAGACGATGGACATCGTCGAGATGGTGCTGGCCGGGCAGGTCAACAAGGAGATCGTCGAGCTGATCAACCACGCGGGCGGCCAGGGCGTGGGCCTGACCGGGCAGGATGGCGGGCTGATCCGCGCGAAGAAGCTGAAGATGGCCGATCGCGACCACCCGGGCCAATTCATCGACATCGGCCAGGTCGGCGACATCGAGTCGATCGATCCGCGCGTCATCCAGACGCTGACCGGCAATGGCTTCATTCCGGTGATCGCACCGATCGGCTCGGGCAGCGCCGGCGAGACGTACAACATCAACGCCGACGTCGTGGCCGGCAAGATCGCCGAGGTGCTGCGCGCCGAGAAGCTGATCCTGCTGACCAACACGGCCGGGGTGCTCGACAAGTCGGGCAAGCTGCTGACCGGCCTGACCGCGCGCAGCATCGACGCGCTGTTCGCCGACGGCACCATCTCGGGCGGCATGCTGCCGAAGATCTCGTCGGCGCTCGAGGCCGCCAAGTCGGGCGTCAACGCGGTGCACATCATCGACGGGCGCGTCGACCACTGCCTGTTGCTCGAGATCATGACCGACCTGGGCGTCGGGACGATGATCAAGAGCCGCGACTGATTTCCGCTTTGAGGCGGGAGCGACTCCCCTCGGATCGGCCGGCGCTCTCGCCGGCGCCGTGGCGGGCTGACGCGTGCCGGGGGCGGGCATGACGCATCCGGTCTTGCGCCGCCGCCGCGCGGCTCGGCGCGAAGAGCAGGTGCGGGCCGCCGCCCGCCTGGCCGAGCGGCGCCGTGGCCAAGTCTGGCTGTTCGACCTGGACAATACGCTGCACGACGTGCTGCCGCACATCATGCCGCGCATCAACCGCGACATGACGGCGTTCGTGGCCCGGACGCTGGCGGTCACGCAGATCGAGGCCGACCTCGTTCGCACCGAATACTGGCATCGCTACGGCGCGACGCTGCTGGGCTTGATCCGCCATCACGCGGTCGATCCGCACGAATTCCTGCGCGACACGCACGTGTTTCCCGACCTGCCGTCGCTGGTCGCGCGCAGCCACGCGCTGGTGCGAGTCTTTCGCCGCCTGCCGGGGCGCCGGATCATCGTCACCAACGCGCCGCGCGCCTACGCGAAGGCGGTGCTGACGCAGTTGGGCTTGATGCCCTTCGTCGACGATCTGGTGTCGATCGAAGACATGGCGTTCGCCGGGCGCTGGCAGCCCAAGCCGTCGATCGCGATGATGCGGCGGCTGGCGGGCCGGCTGAGGATCGATCCGCGCCGGTGCACGATGATCGAGGACACGCCGCGCAATCTCGCGCCGGCCAAGCGGATGGGCATGCGCACGATACTGGTCCATGGCTGGGCATGGCGGGCGAAGACGGGCGCGCGCCCTCTGGCGGGCCGAGCGCGGCGCATCGATTTTCAAATACAATCAGTACTCACTATCACGCGCGTGTGCATTCCCAGATGACCGCCGATCCGAGCGAATCGCTTCGACCCGCCGGGCGTCCCAAGCCCGGTGAAAGACGGCTGCAGATTCTGCAGACGTTGGCCGCGATGTTGCAGGAACCGTCGGGGGATCGCGTGACGACGGCGGCGCTCGCCGGCCGGCTGCACGTATCCGAGGCCGCGCTGTACCGGCATTTCGCCAGCAAGGCGCAGATGTTCGAGGGCCTGATCGAGTTCATCGAGAACTCGGTGTTCGGGCTGATCAACCAGATCACGACCGAGCACGAGGACGGGGTCGCGCAGGTGCGCCAGATCGTCGCGATGCTGCTCGGCTTCGCCGAGCGCAACCCCGGCATGACGCGGGTGCTGATCGGCGATGCGCTGGTCACCGAGGACGATCGGCTGCAGGAGCGTATCAATCAACTGACCGACCGGCTCGAGGTCTCGTTCAAGCAGTCGTTGCGCCGGGCTGTCGAGCAGGGGCGCCTGCCTGCCGATACCGACGTCGCCGCGCATGCCGGCGTCGTGCTGGCGTTCGTGCAAGGGCGCTGGCTGCGATTCGCCAAGAGCGGCTTCAAACGCCTGCCGGCGGAGCAACTCGACCAGCAATTGGACATCCTGCTCGGCTGAGCGCCGGGCAGGGCCTCCGGGCAGAACCGATCTAGGAAGCGCCGATGACCCGCATCACTTCGCTGACCGCGCTCGAACTGTCGACCGCCATCCGCCTGCGCCGCGTGTCGTGCCGCGAGGTGATGGCCGCCTACCTCGATCGCATCGACGCGATCAACCCCCGTTTCAATGCGATCGTCGCGCTGCAGCCGCGCGACGCGCTGCTGGCGCAGGCCGATGAGCGCGACGCGCAGCTCGCGCGCGGCGAATACCTGGGCTGGATGCACGGCATGCCGCAGGCGATCAAGGACCTGAGTCCGGTGGCCGGGCTGCCGCTGACGCGGGGTTCGCCGCTGTTCGCCCGGCAGGTCGCGACGCAGGACGGCCTGATGGTGTCGCGGATGCGCGCCGCCGGCGCGATCTTCATCGGCAAGACCAATACGCCTGAGTTCGGCCTGGGATCGCAGACGTACAACCCGGTCTGGGGCGCGACGCGCAACCCGTACGACGACAGCCGCTGCGCGGGCGGCTCCAGCGGCGGCGCGGCGGCGGCGCTCGCGCTGGGGTTGCTGCCGGTGGCCGACGGCAGCGACATGGGCGGTTCGCTGCGCAATCCGGCCGCGTACTGCAACGTGTTCGGTTTCCGGCCGACGCAGGGCCGTGTGCCCAAGTGGCCCGAGATCGACGCGTACCTCCAGCAACTGGGCACCGAAGGCCCGATGGGGCGCACGGTTACCGATGTCGCGCGACTGCTGGCCACGCAGGCCGGCTTCGATCCGCGTTGCCCGCTGGCGCTGTCCGACGACCCATCGATGTTCGCGGGGCCGCTGGACCGGGCGTTCCAGGGCGCGCGGGTCGGGTGGCTCGGCGATCTCGACGGCTACTACCCGATCGAGTCGGGCATCCTGCCGCTGTGCGAGGACGCGCTGGGCGCGTTGGCCGGCATCGGCTGCGTCGTCGAACCGACGGGCATCGGCTTCGACCCGCGACGCTTATGGACGTGCTGGATCCACCTGCGCAGCGTGCTGAACGTCGGCACGCTGGGCGCGCTGTACGCGGACCCGGCCAAGCGCGAACTGATCAAGCCCGAGGCGCGCTGGGAGGTCGAGGCCGGCCTGGCGACGTCGGCGCAGCAGGTATCGGCCGCATCGGTCGTGCGCACCGAGTGGCACGCGCAGGTGCTGCGGCTGTTCGAGCGCTTCGATTACCTGGCGGTGCCGACCGCGCAGGTATTTCCGTTCGACGTGCAGACGCATTGGCCGGCGCAGATCGCCGGCCGGCAGATGGACACCTATCATCGCTGGATGGAGATCGTCGTGCCATGGACACTGGCCGGCTGCCCGGTGCTCAGCGTGCCGGTCGGCTTCGGCGCGACGGGACTGCCGATGGGCATGCAGTTGATCGGCAAGCCGCGCGCCGACCTGGCCGTGCTGCAATTGGGCCATGCCTATGAGCAGGTCGTCGATTGGCCGCGCCGGCCGCCGCCGCTGGCGGTCGAGCCTCCGGCCGGACCGGGCGGTGCCGCGTGACCACGGACCACAACGCAAGCCTCGTCCGTCAGGGCGCGATCGAGCGAGGCATCTCCGTTGCGGCCGCCCGAGGCGCGCCCGTCTCGCTGCGAGAAAGCGCTCGCCTTGGGCGGATGCGATTCACTGGAGCGCGCGCATGCCGATGACGACGCCGACAGGGCGTACAGGAAGACGGTGGGAGGCCGGCCGATGATCGTGGATGCCGTGATGTCGATGCTGCACTGGTGGCTGGTGATCGCGTTGATCGCCGCTCTGGTGTCGGAGATGAATCTTTGCCGTGGCCAGATCGATGCACCGCTGGCCCGGCGGCTCGCGCGCATCGACATGGTCTACGGCATCAGCGCGATCCTGCTGCTGATCGTCGGGTTCGGCCGCGCGATGATGGGCCCGAAGGGATGGGCGTTCTACAGCGGCAATCCGATGTTCTGGATCAAGATCGGACTGTTCATGGCGATCGCGCTGGCTTCGATCGGTCCGACCTTGCAGTTCGCGCGCTGGAACAAGCGGCTGCGCGCCGGGGGGACCGTCGCGGCCGACCAGGTGCTGGGCGTGCGCAAGTGGATCCATCGCGAGATGCTGCTGCTGATCGCGATTCCGATCGCCGCGGCGCTGATGGCGCGCGGGATCGGCCTCTGAGCTCGCGGGGACCGGTAAGCGCATGGGACATCGTCCGATGATCCGCCGTCCCGCCGCGTGGTGGTGCCGCGGGCTCGTCGGCCTGCTGGCGCTGTGGCTGCCGTGGCAGACGGTGATCGCGCTGGTGATCAGCGCCTGTCCGGTGCAGGCGTCGGTGGGGTGGGGCGATGAGACAGGGCACGGGGATCCCGGGCAGGGTATCCACGCCGGTCGTGGCCTCGATCATGGCGACGACCACGACCACGACCACGACCACGACCACGACCACGACCACGACCACGACCACGACCACGACCACGACCACGACCACGACCACGGTCATGGCCCCGGTCATGGCCCCGGTCATGGCTATGGCCACGGTCATGGCCTTGCCGAGAAAGCCCATTCCGCCCACGCTGCCCATACTGCCCACACCGCCCGCGGGGCACCCGACGATCATGAGGCGTCGGGCACGCTCGATGCGTCGTGGGAGACCGCCGATGGCGACACCGCCTGTTCATCGCCATCTCCGGTCGCGCATCCGTGCGGTGCGTGCGTGACCGGCGCCGCCCTCGTCGACGGCACGGCGCGCATCGTCGTGGCGCCGTCGATGGACGGGAGGGTGCGTCCAGCCAATTCCGCGGCGCACGTCGAATTCCTTTCCGAGGGCATCGAGCGCCCTCCCAAGTCTCTCGCCTGATCCTGCGAAGCGCTTGATCCACTCGCTCGTTCGCTGCACTCCCTCCGGAGGGCGGATGTGTCGAATCGGGTGAATGGATTCGTGCTTCTCCTCGGGGGCGGGCCGGCGCGCGAGCGTCCGGTCCGTCCGATCGGGTGCGCGCGGCAACGGCGCGCGCCGGGCCCGGGGTGCCGTGGTGGGCGCGGATGCGCCGCTGCCGCCCGGGCCGATGCGATAGGGAGACATCCGATGATCGATGGACAACGACCGCGTCCCGGGCCGGGACGCGGCTTGCTGGCGGGCGTGATGCTCGTCATGCTCGGCGGCTGCGCGGGATTTTCGGCCGATGGTGGGCTGGATGCCGTGCGGCAGACGGCGGCCCGGCATCTGCCGCCGTCGCAACGGGTCGAATGGCTGAAGGAGCCGGCGCAGCGTGAGGAGGCCGCGGCGCGTGTCGACGCGCTGCTGGCCTCGCCGCTCGGCATCGACGAGGCCGTGCAGGTCGCGTTGCTGAACCACCGCGGCGTGCAGGCCGCGCTGCAGGAACTGGGACTGAGCGAGGCGCGGGCCGTGCAGGCCGGTCGTCTGCCGAACCCGCGCTTCACGATGCTGCGGGCGCGTCGCGATGGCGACTACAAGATCGAACAGGTGCTGACGTGGAACCTGTTCTCGCTGGTGACGATGCCGCTGGCCAGCCGGATCGAGCAGCACCGGTTCGCGCAGACGCAGCGATGGGTGGCCGGCGAGGTGCTGGACGTCGCCCTGGCGGCGCGCAAGGCCTGGGTCGCGCTGGTGGCGGCCCGGCAGGCGCTCGACTACCGCCGGCAGGTGCTGGACGTCGCGCAGGCGGGCGCGGACCTGGCCGACGGCATGCGGCAGGCGGGCAACTGGAACGCGCTGTCCGAGGCGCGCGAGCGCAGCTTCCTGGCCGATGCGCGGATCGCGCTCAAGCAGGCCGAGGCGCGCGAGAACGCAGCAACCGAAAGGCTCGTGCGCGTGCTGGGGCTCGACGATGCGCAGCGCCTGGCATTGCCGTCCCGGCTACCCGATCCGCCGCCGGTCATCGATGCGCTGCCAGACATCGAGCACCAGGCTTTCGCCGAGCGGCTGGATCTGCAGGCGGTCCGGCTCGACAACGAGGCGCTCGCGCGGCAGCTCGGCCTGACCCGCGTGTCGCGCTTCGTCGACGTGCTGGAGTTCGGCCCGGCCCGTGTGCTCGAAGGCGAACGTTCGGCGCCGTACAAGAACGGCTATGAGATCGCGTTCGAGCTGCCGTTGTTCGATGGCGGTGGTGCGCGGCTCGTCGGTGCCGAAGCGGCCTATCGGCAGTCGCTCGATCGTGCGGCGCAGAAGGTGGTCGACGCGCGCTCGCAGGTGCGGCAGGCCTGGTCCGCCTACCGGATCCGCCATGAACTGGTCGGGCACTACCGCGACGACGTCGTCCCGCTGCGCCGGCGCATCGCCGACGAGAACCTGCTGCGCTACAACGCGATGCTGATCGGCGTGTTCGACCTGCTGGCCGACGCGCGCCAGCAGATCGTGACGACGGTCCGCTACATCGACTCGCTGCACGATTTCTGGATCGCGGAGGTCGATCTGCGGCTGGCGTTGATCGGTCCGCCATCGGGGGGCGGATGGGCGTTGGCGTCGGCCGGCGCGAGCGGCGCGCAGGCGGAGGCCGACGGCATCGAATCGGCGAGCGGCGCCATCGCCGCGCATGAGGAGGACGCGCGATGAGCGATCATCATGATGCCCGCGATGCCCGCGATGCCCGCGATGCCCGCGATGCCCGCGATCTCCGCGATCTCCACGGCCGTTCCGCCGCGCGGCGCCGGTGGCTGGGCGGGGCGGTGGGCGCGGTCGGCGCCCTTATCGCACCGAAGGTCTTCGCGCAGCCTCATGCGCATTCCCCGTCGGGGCCGGCTGCCGGCGTGGCGGGGGATCCGGTTCGAGCGCCGTCCCTGCTCGGCCTGCCCGAGCCGGTATTCCGCGACGATGCGCGGACGATGCCGCCGCTGCGGCCGCCCAACGGCCGTCCTTATCGGCCGGTGACGACGCTGAACGGCTGGACGCTACCCTGGCGGATGCGCGACGGCACGAAGGAATTCCACCTGGTGGCCGAGCCGGTCGTGCGCGAGCTGTCGCCGGGTACCCGCGCCAACCTGTGGGGCTACAACGGCCAGTCCCCGGGGCCGACGATCGAGGTCGTCGAGGGCGATCGCGTCCGCCTGTTCGTGACCAACCGCCTGCCCGAGGCCACGACCGTTCATTGGCACGGCCAGCGCCTGTCCAATGGCATGGATGGCGTCGCGGGTCTGACGCAGTCGCCGATACCGCCCGGCAAGACC
Source organism: Pseudomonadota bacterium (assembly GCA_029779435.1). GTDB lineage: Bacteria > Pseudomonadota > Gammaproteobacteria > Burkholderiales > Burkholderiaceae_E > JAKPAM01. The sequence goes on from JAKPAM010000026.1 coordinate 8,320, forward strand.
TTCGTCTACGAGTTCGTCGCGCGGCGGCCCGGCACGTTCATGTACCACCCGCACGCCGACGAGATGACCCAGATGGCCATGGGCATGATGGGCTTCTGGGTCACGCATCCGAAGTCTCGCCATCCGCTGATCGCCGACGTCGATCGGGATTTCGTTTTCCTGATGAGCGCTTATGACATCGAGCCTGGTAGTCGGACACCCAGGATATCGACGATGCTCGATTTCAATCTCTGGACGTGGAACAGCCGGATCTTTCCGGGCATCGATCCGCTGGTCGTGCGCCAGGGCGATCGCGTACGGCTGCGGATCGGCAATCTGACGATGACGAATCATCCGATCCATCTGCACGGCCACGAGTTCACCGTTACCGGCACCGACGGCGGGCCGGTTCCGTTGCAGGCCCGTTGGCCCGAAGTGACGGTCGACGTCGCCGTCGGGCAGATGCGTCAGATCGAATTCGTGGCGGATGAAGCCGGTCACTGGGCGCTGCACTGCCACAAGAGCCACCACACGATGAACGCGATGGGCCATGGCGTGCCTACGATGATCGGCGTCGACCAGCGGCGCGTGGCCGAGAAGCTGTCCCGGCTGATCCCCGGTTATATGGCGATGGGAACGACCGGCATGGGCGAGATGGCGGAAATGTCGATGCCCCGGCCGCAGAACACCGAAGCCATGATGGCCGGGCAGGGGCCGTTCGGCGCCGTCGGGATGGGCGGCATGTTCAGCATGTTGACCGTGCAACCCCGCTCGCCGGGCCGGGCGCCGTCGGCCCAGGCCGTCGAGCCCGGCGCCTCGCCGGGCGGAACGCCGCCCCGCGATCTGGTGCGTCCCGCGGTCGCGCCGACCGACTCGCCCCCCCGCAAGCCGGCGCGCGGCATGCCGGGGAGTCCGCCGGATGACCCGGCCGCCGGGCACCATCATCATCACTGACCGCGGCGGAAGATCGGCCGCATGCGGGGCGGAGACGCGAAGACCCGTCCCCGGACGCAAGGAGTGCGGCGCCGCATCGACATCCGCTGCACGGAGGGTGTCGGCGGCACACGCGAATGCCGCAGGGATCGGGTGTGCTGTCGCTGCCGTGGTCGCGACGGTCAGCGCACCACCTTCGTCGAGGCCGCTGCCATCGTCGCGGCAATCGTTGCCACGATTGTCATGGATGGCAGTCGAATCCGCCCGGTGGGTTGGCACAGGCGGGCCGGGCACCTTACCATAGCCGCCCTACGCCGCTCCGTGACGGAGTGTTGCCGGAGTATTCTCATCATGCCCCATCCCAGTGCGCTGGACGAGCGATCGGCCGACCGTACCACCTACCGACCCGAGTCGTACCAGCGGGACGGCGACGTCCTTGCGGAATGGCAATCGATCGCGCGGCGCCAGCAGGCCAAGGATCGCGTCCTGATCCCGTTGCTCGCGCAGCATTTCGTGCCCGGCCGCCTGCTCGAACTAGGGGCGGGCGCCGGCCAGTTGTCGGTGATGCTGCGCGACCTGGGCTGGGACACCGTGTCGTCGGATTTCCAGTCTTTCTTCGTCGAGCACCAGCGTTCGCTGGGACTCGAGGCCCACGTCGTCGATGCGACCGACATCGAGCGCGCCGGCCTGGGGCGCTTCGACAACCTGTTCAGCCACAGCATCACGCCGTTCATCACCCACGACTACGACGTGGTTGCGCGGACATACCGTTCGACCCGCCAGGCGCTGGCGCCGGGGGGCGTGATGGTGATGGTGCACGCGATGGAGAAATGGGGAGACGTCGCGGCCGAGATGCGACGGCACGAAGCGATCGCGCGCGAGGCCGGCTATGCGCGCGTCCAGGTGTTCCGCAACCAGTTGCTGCCTTCGGTCGCGTATCGGCCGCCGTTCACCGCGGTGGCACGCGCCGCCGAGCAACTGCTGGGCCGCCACTTGGGCAGTCGCTTCGTCCTCGTCGCAAGCTGAGCGCGGGCCGCGGCCTGCGGCCCGTAGTACGGACGGGCGCGCTCAATGCGCGTCGGCCACCTGCGTCCTCTCGGCGTCGAATTCTTCGTCGGCCGGCAGCACCAGGTCGCGCGGCTTGATCAGCAGCGCATAGATCGCCGGCAACACCAGCAGCGTCAGGACCAGCGCCGAGATCAGTCCGCCGATGACGACGACGGCCAGCGGCCGCTGCGTCTCCGAGCCGATCGCCGTCGACGTCGCCATCGGCAGCAGGCCCAGCATCGCCAGCAAGCTGGTCATCAGCACGGTGCGCATCCGCACCAGCGCGCCTTCCTTGACGGCGCTGACCACGTCGAGACCCTCGCGCACGCGCTCGTTGAAGTACGTCACCATCACGACGCCGTTGAGCACGGCCTGGCCGAACAGCGCGATGAAGCCCACCGCCGCCGACACCGACAGCGGGATCCCGGTGACGAACAGCGCGAGGATCCCGCCGATCAACGCCAGCGGGATGTTCAGCGTGATGACCACCGCGCTCTTGATCGAACCGAACGCGTTGAACAGCAGCACGAAGATCAGCAGGATGCTGACCGGCACGATGACGGCCAGCCGCTTCATCGCGCGCTGCTGGCTTTCGAACTCGCCCGACCAGGCGAGCTGGTAGCCCGGCGGCAGCTTGACCTCGTCGCGGACCTTGCGCTGCATGTCGGCGACGACGCTGCCCATGTCGCGGTCGCGGATGAACACGCCGACCGCGCGCACCCGCTTGCCGTCGTCGCGCGAGATGTTCATCGAGCCGCCGACCGTGCGGAACGTCGCGACCTCGGACAGCGGCACGAACGCGCCGGCCGGCGTGCTCAGCAGGATCGACGGGATGCCGGCCAGCGTGCGCGAACCCGAGTCCAGCCGCACGGCGACGTCGAAGCGCCGTTCGCCTTCCCACAGCTCGGTCGCGGCCTTTCCGCCCAGCGCCATCTCGATCACGTCCTGGATGTCGGCGACGTTCAGCCCGTAGCGGGCGGCCTCCGAGCGCTGGATCTCGACCTGCACCTGCGGCAGTTCGCCCTCGCGGTCGATGAACGCCAGCGCGACGCCAGGCACGTCCTCGACCGCGTGCAGCAGCTTGCGGGTCTCGTCGCGCAGCACGGTCAGGTCGTCGCCGAACAGCTTGATGACGATCTGGCCCTTGATCTGCGCGATGCTCTCGAGCACGTTGTCGCGGATCGGCTGCGAGAAGCTGGCGTCCAGGCCCGGCAGGAACTCGACCTTGCGCTCCATCTCGCGCATCAGCGAGGCCTTGGTCTCGCCCTTGCGCCATTCGTTCTCGGGCACCATCTCGACCAGGTACTCGGTCATGTTGATCGACTTCGGATCGGTGCCGTCCTCGGGCCGGCCGAGCTTGGAGATCACGGTCTTGATCTCGGGGATCTCTCGCAGCCGTGCGCGGATCTCGCGCGCGGTGGCGATCGATTCGTCCAGCGAGATGCTGGCCGGCAGCGTCACCGCGATCCAGATCGAGCCTTCGTTCAGTTCCGGCAGGAACTCGCTGCCCAGCCGCGGCACCAGCGCCAGCGATGCGACCAGCGCGACGACCGCGATGCCGATCACCTTGCGCGCGTGCGTGATCGACCACGCGACCAGCGGCTCGTAGCGGTTCTTCAACCACGAGACCAGCCGGTTGTCCTCGTGCGGGATCTTCTTGCCCAGCAGCAGGTGGCACAGCACCGGCACCAGCGTCAGCGACAGGATCAGCGCGGTGATCAGCGCGGCGGTCACCGAATACGCCATCGGCGCGAAGATCCGGCCTTCGTGTCGCTGCAGCGTGAAGATCGGGATGTGCGCGGCGATGATGATCAGCATCGAGAACAGCGTCGGCCGGCCGACCTCGGACGCCGCTTCGAGGATCGTCTTGAGCCGCGCGCGGCGGTTGGCCGCGGTGCCGGCCTCGGACAGCCGGCGGAAGATGTTCTCGACGATGATGACCGCGCCGTCGACGATGATCCCGAAGTCCATCGCCCCCAGCGACAGCAGGTTGGCCGGGATGCCGATGAATGTCAGCCCCAGGAACGTGCCGAGCAGCGACAGCGGCATCACCAGCGCGACGATCAGCGCGGCGCGCAGGTTGCCCAGGAAGACGAACAGCACCAGCGACACCAGCATCGCGCCTTCGACCAGGTTGCCGAACACCGTCCGCAGCGTCTTGCCGATCAGCCACGAGCGATCGTAGAACGGCACGACCTGCACGCCCGGCGGCAGGATGCCGTTGTTCAACTGGTCGACCTTGTCCTTGATGCCTTCGAGCACGTCGGACGGATTCTCGCCCTTGCGCATGATGACGATCGCGGTGACCGCGTCGTCGTCGTCGTCCTGCCCGGCGGCGCCCTGGCGCGGCACCTGGCCGACGGTGACGGTGGCGATGTGCTTGACCAGGATCGGCGTGCTGCCGCGCTCCTCGATGACGATGTTGCCGATGTCGTCGGGCGAGCGCAGCAGGCCGATGCCGCGGATCAGGTACTGCTGCTGGCCGTGGTTCAGGTAGCCGCCGCCGGCATTGACGCTGCCGCGCTTGAGCGCGTCGAACAACTGCTGCAGCGTGATCTTGTAGTCCTTGAGCTTGTTCAGGTCGGGGTTGACCTCGTACTGCTTGATCCGCCCGCCCAGCGTGACGACCTCGGCCACGCCCGGCACCTGCTTGAGCTGGCGCACCGCGACCCAGTCCTGGACCGTGCGCAGCTCGGTCGAATCGAGATGGTCGCCGCGCAGCCGGTAGCGATAGACCTCGCCGATCGCCGTCGACAGCGGCGCCAGCTCGGTGGACGCGCCTTCGGGCAGATCGATGCCGCTGAGCCGCTCGATGACGCGCTGGCGCGCGAAATACATCTCGGCCTTGTCGTTGAACGTGATGATCACGTACGACAGGCCGAATTGCGTGTGCGACACCATCTTGACCGCGTTGGGCAGGCCGGCCAGCCCGATCTCCAGCGGCACCGTCACCTGGCGTTCGACTTCTTCGGCCGCGCGTCCCGGGTAGAGGGTGATGACGGTGACCTGCGTATCGGTGACGTCGGGAAACGCCTCGACCGGCAGCGTCTTGAACGCGGCCAGGCCGGCGACGATGAACAGCCCGAGCGCGAACAGCACCATCAGGGGCTGGTGCAGCGTGACGGAAACGATGCGGCGGATCACGACTGGGCGCCTCGCGCGGGAGTCTCGCCGGTCGATCGCAGCATCCGCTGCAGCAGCAGGCTGCCGGTGATGACGATGTGTTCACCGGCCTTCAATCCGTCGACCACCTCGACGTGTCCGTCGACCTCGGGCCGCGCGCGCACGCGGCGCCGGACGTAGACGCCGGGGCTTTCCTCGATGAACACGTACTGCTGCACGCCATCCAGGTAGACGGCCGACGCCGGCAGTTCCAGTTCGTTGCGCACCTTGAACTGGGCCTGCGCGACGACGAACATCTCGGCCTTGAGCTTGCGGTCCGAGTTGTCGACGCTCGCGCGCACCTTGATCGTGCGGCTGTCCGGGTCGAGCGCATCGGCCACGTGCTCGATCGTCGCGGGGAACGTCTCGTCCGACAGCGCCTGCACGCGGATCATGATCCGCGTGCCTTCGTGCAGCGCCACCAGGTCGCGCTCCTGCGCATCCAGGATCACCCACAGCGTCGTCGGATCGGTGATGACGAACACGCCGCTGCGGTTGTTCGGCAGCGCCTGGTCGGGCCGCAGCTCCTGGCCGGGGTTGATGTTGCGTTCGACGACGATGCCTGCGATCGGCGCGGTGATCGCCAGCCGCTGGTCGATGCCGCCGACCTTCGCGTACAGCGCCTGGCGGGCCTGCGTGCGCCGCAGCTCGGCGTCGGCGCGCTCGAACTCGGCGCGGGCCGCGTCCAGGTCCTTGCGGGCGGCCACGCCGTGCTCGACCAGTTCGGCCAGGCGGTCGCGATTGGCCTTGGCCAGCGTGAAGCTGGCGCGCGCGGACTGCAGGTCGGTCTGCACCTGGCCGAACTCCGGCGATGCCATCAGCGCCAGCGTCTGGCCGCGGCGCACCGCGTCGCCGGGCTTGACCGAGATGTCGGACACGCGGCCCGCGAACGCGGGCATCACGCGCACGGTCTGGTCCTCGTTCCAGACCAGGCGCCCGCTCAGGTTGCGCGACTCGGTCATGCGCGGATGGACGGCGGCGCTGGACAACGCATGGAGTTGGGTGCTGCCGGCCGGGAACTCGATGCGTTCGGCACTGACCTTGGGGCCCGGCGGCGCCGGAGGTTCGGCGGGCTTGGTGCATGCGACCAGCAGCGGGGCGGCCAGCGCAACAAGGGTGGCCGGCAGCGAACGGCGAAGCGAAAGGGTCATGGCGTGGTCTGCACTTGTACGGCGGCCATCCAGGCCATCAGGGCTTTGGCGTAGTCCGACCGCGCGTCGAGCGCTTCGAGCTGCGTGGCGCGCAGCGTACGCCGGGCGTCGAGCAGGTCGGTGACTTCGAGCGCGCCGCGGCGGAACGCGAACTCGTAGGCGTCGGCATTGCGCGTGGCGGTCGGCAGGATCTCGTTGCGATAGCGTTCGTCGCGCAGGCGCGCGGTTCGCAGGCTGCTCGCGGCTTGGGCGATCTCGTTGCGCGCGGCGCCCAGCGTGCGGGCCAATTGGTCCTGCGCATCCCCATAGTCGGCCTCGGCGCGCGCGATCTCGCCATCGTAGCGGTTGTTGATCAGCAGCGGAATCGACACGCTCAGTCCGATCGCGTTCGAGTAGTAGGGGGGCGTCGCGTCGCCGCCGGTACCGTCGCGCTTGAACCAGCCGGCCACGCCGATGTCGCGCGTGCGCAGGCTGCGGGCCAGTTCGCGATTGGCGGCCGCGGCATCGATCCGCGTCCGCGCGGCCAGTACGTCGGGACGCCGCACGAGCAGCGCGTCGAGCGCGGCCGGATCCCCGGTCAGTCCGGCGGTAAGCGGCGGCGCGTCGCTGCCGGGCCAGCCATCGGTGGCGCGCAGGCGGCCCGCGTCGGGTTCGACGGCCAGCAGCGCGGCCAGCGCGACCTGCGCATCGGTGCGCGCCTGGATCGCGTTCTGCAGGTCGCTCTGCGCGCGCAGCCGATCGACGTCGATGCGGCTCGCATCGGTCGCCGCGATGTCGCCGGCCTTGAGCCGCCGCTGCGCGGCGTCGCGCGTCTCGTCGTAGAGCCGGGCCTGCTGGGCGACCAGTTCGATGGTGTCCTGCGCCAGCACCAGATCGTAGTACGCGGCCCGCACCAGCAGCGTCTGCCCGCGCAGCGTGTCGTCATAGTCGAGCTGGCTGGCCTTCAGCAGTTCATCGGCGACGCGTACGCGCAGCGTGCGCTTGCCGCCGCGCTCGATCAACTGGTCGATGCCGATCTGCGTCGTCAGCCGCTTGTCGCGCAGCGGGCCGGAGCCCACGCCGTTGCGCGGGCGGTAGTCATCGATCGACAACGACAGATTCGGATTGGGCAGCGCCTGCGCGCCGAGCCGGTCGGCCTCGGCGGCCTGGATCCGGCGGCGCGCGGTCCACAGGTCGCGGTTGGCGGCGCGGGCGCGCAACTCGGCGGTGGCCAGGCTCAGGTTGTCCGGATCGATCGGGACGTCGGCGGGGGCTTGCGCCTGCGTCGAGCGGGCCGCGATCGGGTAGGGGGGAGGCAGGGCCGGATTGCCATCGGCCGCCGACGATTGCGCGTGAACGGGCAGGGCGGCCATCGTGATCGCGATGGCTGCCGCGCAGACTCCCGGCCAGTGGCGCGGAGACGGGAGTCGCGGCAGTCGCGGTGCGGCGACGCGGGGGACAGGCATCGAAAATCCAGTCTGTTCGGGTTGGCGCGTCAGCGCGCGCATACCGCACACGCAGGATCCCGGGGGATCGCGATCGAGGTCCATTGCATGGTACGGGCGTCATTCATCATCAGCCGGCCCGTGATCGGCGTACCGAAACCACCTGCGAGCTTCAACGCCTCGGCCGCCTGCATCGTACCGATGATGCCGGTCAGCGGCGCGAACACGCCCATCGTCGAACATGCCACTTCGTCCACCCGCTGCGTTTGCGGAAACAGGCAGTGATAGCAGGGAGAGCGTTCGTCGCGTGAATCGAAGACCGCGAGCTGGCCATCGAAGCGGATCGCCGCTCCGGACACCAGCGGTACGCGATGCGCGACGCATCCGCGATTGATCAAGTGACGGGTGGCGAAGTTATCGCAACAATCTAACGCAACGCTGACACCGGGCAACAGCGCATGCAGAAAAGCATCATCCAGCCGACGGTGGTGCGTGATGATTTCGATATCGGGATTCAACGCCGCGAGCGTGCGCTGGCCCGAAGCGACCTTCGGCTGGCCGATGCGGTCGTGCCGGTGCAGGATCTGCCGCTGCAGGTTGGTCAGATCGACGACGTCGTCGTCGACAAGGATCAGCCGCCCGACGCCGGCCGCGGCCAGGTACATCGCCGCGGGCGATCCGAGGCCGCCGGCCCCGACGACCAGCATCGTCGACGACAGCAGCCGCTGCTGGCCCTCGATGCCGATCTCGTCGAGAAGGATGTGTCTGCTGTAGCGCAGGAGCTGATCGTCGTCCACGCTCGGTCCCTGTCGCGTGCTGTGGCCCGGTCATCGCGGCGGGCGCCGCCCGGGTCTGGCCGCCGCCGGCCGCAAGCGCGGACGGCGACGCGGGGTCTCAGAACCCGCGAATGAATCGGGCGCGTCCGGACGGCGTGGCCGATTCTTTCACCGGTTCACGGGTTCTCAAGGCTTGCTCTTGTTCGACGGCGCGATCGTGGCGGCGGCCGCGGCTGGGTCGATCACGTCCTTGGTGGCGTCCTTGGCCTTGGCGACGATGACGGGCTGGCCCTTCAGGTAGTTCATCGCCTGCGCCAACTGGTAGTCGTCGGCCGAACCGAAGTCCACGGGCTTGCGGTCCCGGAGCTTCTCGAGCGCGGCCAGTTCCTCGGGCGTGGGCTGGCGCGATTTTTCTTCGGAGCCGCCGCCCGGATTGGACAGGTGGCGCGTCAGGTCCGCCTCGCGCAGCCGGAATGCCGAGGCCTCGCCGTCGAGGCTCTCCTCGACGACGTAGTCGGGCATGATGCCCTTGGCCTGGATCGAGCGGCCGTTCGGTGTGAAGTAACGCGCCGTCGTCAGCTTGATCGCCGTGTTGTTCGTCAGCGGCAGGATCGACTGCACCGAGCCCTTGCCGAAGGTCTGCGTGCCGATGATCACCGCGCGCTTGTAGTCCTGCAGCGCGCCGGCGACGATCTCGGACGCCGAAGCCGACCCGCCGTTGACCAGCACGACCATCGGTACGTTCTTGATCGCCGTCGGCAGCCGGTTCAGGTAATCGTCGCGCGTGCCGCGCAGGTAGTCCTCGGGGATCGCCGTGTATTTGCGCTTGGCGTCCTCGGTGCGGCCGTCGGTCGACGTGACCGTGACGCGCGGTGGAAGGAACGCCGCCGATACGCCGATCGCGCCGTTGAGCAGGCCGCCCGGGTCGTTGCGCAGATCCAGCACGAGCCCCTTCAGGTTGCCTTGCTTGTACAGGGTCTCCAGGTGCTTGACCAGGTTCTCGACCGTGTGCTCCTGGAACTGCGTGACGCGCACGTAGCCGTAGCCGGGTTCGAGCATCTTGGACTTGACCGACTGCACGCGGATCACGTCGCGCACGATCTGCAGCACGATGGGCTTAACTTCGCCCTTGCGCGAGATCGTCAGCGTGATCGGGCTCTTGGGTTTGCCGCGCATCAGCTTGACCGCTTCGTTCAACGGCAGGCCCTTCGTCGGCTTCTCGTCGATCTTGACGATCAGGTCTCCGGCCTTGACGCCCGCCCGCGCCGCCGGCGTGTCCTCGATCGGGGACACGACCTTGACGTAGCCGTCCTCGGTGCCGACTTCGATCCCCAGACCGCCGAATTCGCCTTGCGTGCCCACCTGCAGCTCGCGGAACGCTTCGGCGTCCAGATAGGCCGAGTGCGGATCGAGGCCCGACAACATGCCGCTGATCGCTTCGGTGATCAGCTTCTTGTCCTCGACGGTCTCGACGTAATTGGCCTTGATCGCGCCGAACACGTCGGAGAACTGACGCAGTTCGTCCAGCGGAAGCGGCAGGCGCGCATCGCGTTGCGCGACGGCGTTGATGCCCAGACTGACCAGGACGCCGGCCACCGCGCCAATCGAAATCAGGCCCGCTTGCTTGAACTTGGTTTTCATGAAATTCAGTATAAACCGCTGGATGAAACTCGCCGTACGGAGAACTGAGGGTGTCGACCCGGCTTCTTCCTACCCATTTAGGTCGTATTCGGACACCATTCCTGCCGTGATGCCTGTCCCGCGTCGACGAGCCGCGGCGGGGCGGGAAAGGAGGGCCGACCCGCGGCGCGCGCCGCCTACACCCGGGCGGAGCCGCGGCTACCTCGGGAAACGCCCAGGGGTCGCAGCCTCCGTTTTACGCCGGACCGGGATCGGCGCGCAACGGGGGTCAACCCTTCTGGGCCTTGCCCTGCGCGGCTACCGCCGCCATCGCCGCCTCGATCTCGGCCTGGTCGCCTAGATAATAGTGACGCACCGGCGCCAGACGTTCATCCAATTCATAGACCAGCGGTCGAGCCGTCGGGATGTTCAGCTCGACGATCTCGTCATCGCTGATGCCGTCCAGGTGCTTGATCAGCGCGCGCAGCGAATTGCCGTGCGCGACCACCGCGACCTGCTTGCCCGACCGCACCGCTGGAGCGATCGTGCTGTTCCAGTACGGCACCACGCGCGCGACGGTGTCCTTCAGGCACTCGGTGCGCGGCAGCAGCGCCGGATCGACGTCCGCGTAGCGCGGATCGCGGGTGGACAGCCGTTCGTCGCCGTCGGGCAGCGGGTTCGGCGCGATCGCGTAGGCCCGGCGCCAGATCAAAACCTGTTCATTGCCGTACTTGGCGGCGGTCTCGGCCTTGTTCAATCCCTGCAATGCACCATAATGTCGTTCGTTCAGCCGCCAGTCCTTGACGACCGGGATCCAGAGCCGGTCCATCTGATCGAGGACCGCGTCGAGCGTGCGGATCGCGCGCTTGAGCACCGACGTGAATGCGAGGTCGAACGCGAAACCGTTGTCCCGCAGCAACTGGCCGGCGCGCAGGGCTTCGGCGCGGCCGTTGTCGGTCAGGTCGACGTCGGTCCAGCCGGTGAAGCGGTTCTCCAGGTTCCACTGGCTTTCGCCGTGGCGCAGCAACACGAGTTTGTAGGTCATCAGAAGGACACTCCGCGATCAGTCAAGGAAACGGCAGCGGGTCGGCGCGAGCGACTCACTTATAATTGGTCAAACAGGATCTTACCGTGATGTTTTTCGTACAGAATTGGGGGCTGGTGCTGCTGGTCCTGGTTTCGGGCGGGCTGCTGGCGTGGCCCGTGTTGCAGCGCCGCGCCGCCGGCCCGCTGCTCGACACGATGGCCGCCACCCGGCTGATCAATGACGGGGCGATGGTGCTCGACGTGCGGGACAACCGCGAGTTCGCGGCGGGCCATCTGCCCAATGCCCGCAACATCCCGACCGAAGACCTCGACAAGCGGATCAACGAGGTGCCGGCCAACAAGGCCGTCGTCATCGTCTGCGCCACCGGCCAGCGCGCCGGCAAGGCGGCGGCGCTGTTGCGCAAGGCCGGGCGCGAGAAGATCTTCAGCCTCGACGGCGGCCTCGGCGCCTGGCGGCAGGCAGGATTGCCGGTGGTCAAGTAAGCTACCCGCTCTTTCGATGATCAGGAGTCCGGACGCATGACCTCTCGCGTGACCATGTATTCGACCGGCGTGTGTCCGTATTGCATGCGCGCCGAGCAGTTGCTGAAGGCCCGGGGCGTCGAGAAGATCGACAAGATCCGGATCGACCTCGACCCGCAGCGCCGCGAAGAAATGATCGAAAAGACCGGCCGGCGCACGGTGCCGCAGATCTACATCGGCGACCGGCACGTCGGCGGCTTCGACGATCTGTCGGCGCTCGATCGCGCTGGCGGCCTGGCCCCGCTGCTGCAGGCTTGAGAGCCCGCCGCGACGCACGCGGCGGCCTTCTTCCTCTTCCGACCGCGGCATCGATCGCCGCGGTCTTTTCTCTCTCCAGGAATTCGCATGACAGACCAGGCGTCGGCCCCCGTGTTCGCCATCCAACGGATGTACTTGAAGGATCTCTCGCTCGAGATCCCGCACGCGCCGCAAATCTTTCTCGAGCAGGCGCAGCCCAGCGTCGAGATCGCGCTCGACGTCGAGGCCCAGCAACTGGCCGATGGCATCTTCGAATCGGCGGTGACGGTCACCGTCACGACCAAGGTCGGCGACAAGACCGCGTTCCTCGTCGAGGCCAAGCAGGCCGGCATCTTCGAGATCCGCGGCGTGCCCGACGACCAGATGCCGCTGCTGCTGAACGTCGTCTGCCCGAACATCGTCTACCCGTACCTGCGCGCCAACGTGGCCGATACGGTCCAGCGCTCGGGGTTCCCGCCGATCCATCTGGCGGAGATCAACTTCGAGGCGCTGTACCAGCAACGGCTGGCGCAACAGCCCGAGGAGCCGGCGCAGGACACGCCGGGCATCTATGTTCCGAACAGCAAGCACTGATCGCCGCGCGGCAGCCGCCGTCACCGAAGCGGCTGCCCGGGCGGATTCGCGCCGAGCCGCCGCGCACCGTGGCCGCCGACGGTCGCCGTGGGCGGCGTTGGCGATGGCCGCCGCCGTGCTGGCCGGCGGCGCGATGCCCATG
>JAKPAM010000048.1 GCA_029779435.1 Pseudomonadota bacterium
GGACGATTTCCGGATGATGTCCTCGAGCGGCATCGATTCGAACTCGGTGCCCTTGATCAGGTTGTTCAGGTTCGTCACATAGGCCTGATGGTGCTTGCCGTAGTGATATTCGAGCGTTTCCTTCGAGATCTTGGGAGCCAATGCATCCATTGCGTACGGCAACGGGGGGAGCTTGTGTTCCATCGCACAATCCTTGTTATCGAAACGGTGTTGACCAACCGGCGCCCGCCATTGGGGTCGCCGGCCCTCCTTGAGCCAATTCGGGAGCGAAGTCATTGTAGGTCAGGACGGCGACGCGAGCGCTGACATCGACCGTGACCCTCGACGACGATGCCGGTCCGCGCGGAAGGGCCGGTCGCTGGCGGCACCGTCACGAAAGGTGCCGTCGCGGAACGCGCCGGCCGCCGGCGGACGCCCTACCGCCGCGTGACGCCGATGTGGCCGTTGCCCAGCATGACGTCGAGCGGCTGGCCGGCATGGGTGTCGCGCGCGTCGCGCACGATTCGTCCCTCCTCATCGCGAACGATCGCGTAGCCGCGCGCCAGCACGTCCTGCGGACTCGCGAGCTTCAGGCGCTGCGCGAGCTGTTCGAGCCGCTGATCGAGTCCATCGAGCCGCCGGGGAGCGGTCTGCGCCAGCCGTCGGGTGGCCTGCTCCCAGCGCAGCGCGCGCTGGCGCGTATCGGGCGCGCGAAGCCGGATCGCCAGCGCCCGCAGGCGGTGGTCGTCATGGCGCAGCGATTGCCGCCAGGCGCGATCCAGCCTCGCCGCCAGCGCCTCGAGCCGGTCGGCGCGCTGCCGCCAGGCCGCCGACGGGGGCCGCAGCAAGCGTGCGGCCACGTCCAGCCGCTGCTCGCGCTGCTGTTGCAACCGTCCCGCCACCCGCGCCAACTGCCGCGCCAGCGCGGCCAGGCGATGCGCCAGTTCGCGCCGGTCCGGCGTCGCGGCGGTGGCTGCGGCGGTCGGCGTCGGCGCCCGCAGGTCAGCCACGAAGTCGCAGATCGTGAAGTCGGTCTCGTGCCCGACGCCGCTGATCACCGGCATCGGCGCCGCGGCGATCGCGCGGGCCAGCGCTTCGTCGTTGAACGCCCACAGGTCCTCGATCGAACCGCCGCCGCGAACGATCAGCAGCACATCGCATTCGGCGCGCCGGCACGCCGCCTGCAATGCGGCCCGCAGCCTTGCGGGCGCATCGGCTCCCTGCACGAGCGACGGATAGACGATGACTTCGCCGCGCGGCGCCCGCCGGCGCAGCGTGCTGAGCACGTCGTGCAACGCGGCGCCGGTCGGCGACGTGATCACACCGATCGCGCGCGGCCAGGCCGGGATCGACCGCTTGCGGCGCGGATCGAACAGACCTTCGCGTTGCAACGCCTCCTTGCGCCGCAGGAACTCCTGGTACAGGTCGCCGGCGCCCGCCAGCCGCATCGACTCGACGCCGAGCTGGAACTCGCCGCGCGCCTCGTACAGGCCCGGCAACGCGCTGATCTCGACCCGCATGCCCTCGCGTGGCGAAAAACGCACATGCTGGGACCGTCCGCGGAACATGACCGCGCGGACCTGCGCCCCGGCGTCCTTGAGCGTGAAGTACCAGTGGCCGCTGGCCGCGCGGGTGAAGTTGGAGATCTCGCCGGTCACCCAGACGACGGGCACCTGGCGTTCGAGCAGCCCGGCCACCAGACGGTTGAGCTGCGAAACGGTCAGGATCCGTCGCGCCGGCACGTCATCGGCGAGCCCGGAACCAGCAACGGCGCGGCTTCCAGGCCTATCGCTGTCCACAAGACCCCGCCAGGACCAGCCGCCCGCGCCGATCGCGCGCGACGCCAGCATTTACGTTGCAAGTCATTGATTTATTGGGAATAAATTGTTTCCACAAGTAAAAGCAACAGAACGTTTCCTACTGTCACGGCTGGCATGGCACGTCCGTACCACGGCTATGCACAGATTTATCCACAACCCTGGCCACCTGTTGCCAGAAAGCCTGACAATGCGCGAGAGTTGCTCGATAGCTTGCTTGCGGATGTAAAAAACCGCGAAAATCGAGCCCCTCCGACCGACTCGGCCCGCTAGGCGGATCGGGTATTGTGTCAGACCCGCCGCGACGTTCCGGCGGGTCGATATCCGACGCCCATTGCGCCCTCTGCCCTCACCTGGTCCGACCCCGTGCATCGAGAAGCGTCGCGCGCCAATTCCCTTCCAGGAGTGCTCCCTTGTTTTCGTTGATCGCGGCGGCCGGTTGGCCGATCTGGTTTCTCATCCTGGCATCGATTCTGGCCGTCGCCCTCATCGTCGAACGTTACCTGTCGCTCAAGCGCGCCAAGATCCTGCCGCCCCGGCTGCTCGACGAAGTGCTGTCGCTGCGCCAGTCCAACCAGATCTCGCCCGAAATGCTGCACAGGCTCGAACGCAATTCGCCGCTCGGCCGCGTACTGGCCACCGGCCTGCGCTATGAGCGGGCGCCGCGCGCGGTGATGAAGGAATCGATGGAGGAAACCGGCCGGTCGATCGCCCACGAACTCGAGAAATACGTCGGCGCGATCGGCACGATCGCCTCGATCGCGCCGTTGATGGGCCTGTTCGGCACCGTCGTGGGCATGATCGAGATCTTCGGTGCGCAAGCGCCGTCCGGCACGAATCCGCAACAATTGGCGCACGGCATCTCGGTCGCGCTGTACAACACGGCGTTCGGCTTGATCATCGCGATTCCGGCAATGATCGCGTACCGCATCTATCGGGCTCGCGTCGACGACATCATGGTCGAGATGGAGCAACAATCGCTGCGGCTGATCGATTCCCTGGGCGGAGACCGGCCATGAACTTCCGGCGGGCGGCGCGGCGCGACGAGCCGGAGATCAACTTCATTCCGTTGATCGACCTGCTGCTGGTCATCCTGATCTTCCTGATGGTCAGCACGACGTACGCGAAGTTCACCGAGCTGGAGGTCAACCTGCCGACCGGCGGCGCCGACAAGCCTTCGCAGCCGCCGGCCGAGATCGTCGTGGCGGTCGGCACCGACGGCCACTACCGGGTCGACGGCGCGCCCACCCCCTACGGCACGCCGAACGCGTTCGCGCAGCGGCTGTCGCAACAGGCCCGCACGCTGCAGGACCCGGTGCTGGTGATCTACGCGGATGCCGGCGCGACGCATCAGTCGGTCGTCAACGTGCTCGAGGCCGCGCGACTGGCCGGCCTGCCGAAGGTGACGTTCGCCGCCCAGAGCGGCAGCGAAAAGTAGTCGGAGTGGCTGTACCGGCGCCTGTGGCGCCCCGCACCGAACGCCTGCGGCATCGGATCGAACGGCGCCTGCTGGCGCTGTGGTTCACCACCCGCCCCACGCCCGCCGATCGCCGCCTGGCCAGGCTGCTCGCGCCGCTGAGCTGGCTGGCCGGCCGTATCGCGCTGCGCCGCCGCGCCACGCGCCTGCAGCGCGATCCGCAAGGCCGCCCGGCCGTCATCGTCGTCGGCAACCTGTTGGTCGGCGGCACCGGCAAGACGCCCGCGGTAGCGGCGATCGCACGCGGCCTGACGGATCGCGGCCTGCGCGTCGGCGTGCTGGCCGGCGGCTACCGCGCCCGCGACCCGGGTCCGCACCGCGTCACGTCCGGCAGCGATCCGCAATGCGTCGGCGACGAACCGGTACTGCTGGCCCGGCTCACCGGCCTGCCGGTCGCCAGCGGCCGCGACCGGCGCGCGGCGCTGGACAGCCTGGTCGCGTGGCACCCCGGACTCGACGTCGTGGTCTCGGACGACGGCCTGCAGCACTTCGGACTGCCCCGGCGGCTGCAACTGGCGGTGTTCGACCGGCGCGGCGCCGGCAACGGCCGGATGCTGCCCGCCGGACCGCTGCGCGAACCGCTGTCGACGGCCGCCGGACTCGATGCGCTGCTGCTCAATGGCACCGACCACGCCCCGGTCGAGCATCCGACGGTGTTCCAGTTCCGCGTGATGCCGACCGTGCTGCGGCGGGTCGGCGGTGCCGAAGGCACGGGCGACGACGACTTCCTGACGCTGGCGGCATTCCGACAACGCCATGCGGGCCGGCGCATCGTCGCGGTGGCCGGGATCGCCGATCCGTCGCGGTTCTTCATGGTGCTGGACGCGGCGGGCATCGTGTTCCAGCCGGTCCCGCTGCCCGACCATGCCCGGCTCGACCGTGACTGGCTCGCATCGCTGTCCGGGGGGCGCGATGACACCTTGTTCGTGATGACCGACAAAGACGCCGTAAAATTGGCATCGCACGACGGCTTGCCGCCGTGCTGGGCCCTGGAAGTCGCCGCCCATTTCGACGGCACCTTCTTCGGCTGGCTGACCTCGCACCTGCCGGCGCCCGCGGCGCGGCAGCCGCTTCTTCAGGACTGACACGTTGGACAATCGCCTTTTCGACATCCTGGTCTGCCCGATCTGCAAGGGGCCGCTGACCCACCTGCGCGCCCAAGGCGAGCTGATCTGCCCCCGCGACAAGCTGGCGTTTCCGGTCCGCGATGGCATCCCGGTCATGATCGAGGCCGAAGCGCGCAAGATCGACGATCTTGACGCCTGATCCGGCTCGCCCCGCGATGACACGACCGCCCGCTCCGGGTTCGGCTGCAGCCGCTTCCGCTCCGGCCGCTTCCGCTTCGACGCTGTCCGATCCGGCGGCCCCCCATTCGGCCGTTCCCCGTTTCGTCGCGCTGGTGCCGGCCCGGCTGGCGTCGACGCGCCTTCCCGACAAGCCGCTAGCCGACATCGGCGGCCAGCCGATGGTGGTGCGCGTGGTCGAACGGGCGCTGCTGTCCGGCGCTGCCCTGGTCGCGGTCGCGACCGACTCGCCGGCCGTGGTCCGCGCGGTCGAGGCCGCCGGCCACCGTGCCGTGCTGACCCGCGATACCCACCCGTCCGGCACCGACCGGCTCGCCGAGGCCTGCGCACTGCTGGGACTCGTTGACGACGAGATCGTCGTCAACGTGCAGGGCGACGAACCGCTGATCGACCCGGCGTCGATCGTCGCCGTCGCGGCCGAACTGGCGCGCCGCGACGACTGCGCGATCGCGACGGCCGCCCATCCGATCGACGACGCCGCCGACTATCGCAATCCGAACGTCGTCAAGGTCGTCGTCGATGCCCAGGGGCGTGCTTTGTATTTTTCACGGGCTCCGATCCCTTATGATCGCGATGGCGGATCGGCCCGCGCCGATGCGCCGCCGGCCCGACCGATCGAGGCGGGCCTGCGCGACGCCGGGCTGCCGCTGCGCCACATCGGGCTGTATGCGTATCGGGCATCGTTCCTGCGTGCGTATCCGGCGCTGGCGGCGTCACCGTTGGAGACCATCGAAATGCTCGAACAGCTGCGTGCGATGTGGCACGGCTACCGGATCGCCGTACACCGCGCCGCACAGGCGTCGCCGGCCGGCGTCGATACGCCCGAAGATCTCGAACGCGTGCGGGCGGCCTTTCGCGCGGGCGCCGCGGCCATGCCCTCGCGTTGATCGCCCCGGGTGGACGCCCCCCGGCGGGCATCGACCCGACGAACCATGCGCCCGATGCAACGCACGCTGCCAAGACTGCGACATTGACCGGGCAACATCCGACAAGTTACCTTTCTGATTCAATACGGGGGAGTAGATGCGACTGATACTGTTGGGCGCGCCCGGCGCGGGCAAAGGAACCCAGGCCGCGATGATCAAGGAACGCTTCGGCATTCCGCAGATTTCGACCGGCGACATGCTGCGCGCGGCCGTCAAGGCAGGCACCCCGCTGGGACTGGCCGCCAAGAAGGTCATGGAAAGCGGCGGCCTCGTCTCCGACGATCTGATCATCAACCTGGTCAAGGACCGCCTGAAGCAGGACGACTGCAAGGCCGGCTACCTGTTCGACGGCTTCCCCCGGACGATCCCGCAGGCCGATGCGATGCGCACCGCCAACGTCGGCCTGGACTTCGTGCTCGAGATCGACGTGCCCGACAGCGAGATCATCGAACGCCTGGTCGGCCGCCGCGTGCATCCGGGCAGCGGACGCGTCTACCACACCAAGTTCAATCCCCCTAAGGTCGAAGGCAAGGACGACGTCACCGGCGAGGATCTGATCCTGCGCGATGACGACCGCGAAGAGACCGTGCGCCATCGCCTGTCGATCTACCACGACCAGACCAAGCTGCTGGTCGACTACTACGGCAACCAGGCCAGGGCCGGCGAGCCCGGCGCGCCCAAGTATCGCAAGATCGCGGGTGTCGGCACGGTCGAGCAGATCTCGGCCCGCGTGCTCGAGGCCCTGCGCTGAGCCGATGGCGCGCTCCACCTCCTTCCTCATATCGCGGCCGGCGCACTGACGCCGGCCCGCCGCATCGACTTTCGGGAGACCCGCCGCCGCCACCGCGTTCCGTTTCCCGATGTCATCGCAAGAATCCGGACTCGATAACCGGATCCTGCCGCGAATTCTCTCCGCTCACTCGCACTGAAGAATTCCATCCACGAAGGAGGTAGACCCTTATGTTGTCCGGTGTCTCGTCGACGGCTGTCTGGCTTGCTCTCGCATGCGGCATCATTGCCGTGATCTACGGGTTCGTATCCAGCCGCTGGATCCTGGGGCTGGATGCGGGAAATCCGCGGATGCAGGAGATCGCGGCGGCGATCCAGCAAGGCGCCAAGGCCTACCTGGCTCGCCAGTACACGACGATCGCCATCGTGGGCGTCATCCTGCTGATCATCATCGGCCTGGTCGGCGGGCTGGGGTGGACGACGGCCGCCGGCTTCGCGGCCGGCGCGATCCTGTCCGGCGTCTGCGGCTTCATCGGCATGAACGTATCGGTGCGCGCGAACGTGCGCACCGCGCAGGCTGCCACGCAGGGCCTGAACCAGGCGCTGGCCGTCGCGTTCCGCGGCGGCGCGATCACCGGCATGCTGGTGGTCGGCCTGGGCCTGATCGGTGTCGCGGCCTTCTTCCTGTACCTGTGCTCGCGCCCCGGGCCTTCGCTCAGCGCGACGCTGCACCCGCTGATCGGCTTCGCGTTCGGATCGTCGCTGATCTCGATCTTCGCGCGGCTGGGCGGCGGCATCTTCACGAAGGGCGCCGACGTCGGTGCCGACCTGGTCGGCAAGGTCGAGGCCGGCATCCCCGAGGATGATCCGCGCAACCCGGCGGTGATCGCCGACAACGTCGGCGACAACGTCGGCGACTGCGCCGGCATGGCGGCCGACCTGTTCGAGACCTATGCGGTGACGCTGATCGCGACGATGCTGCTCGGCGCGCTGGTCGTCACGCCGGCCGCCGCGCAGGCCGCCGCGTATCCGCTGGCGCTCGGCGCGTTCGCGATCATCGCGTCGATCGTCGGCGCGATGTTCGTCAAGGCCACGCCCGGCGGCAAGATCATGAACGCGCTGTACAAGGGCCTGACCGTCGCGGGCGTGCTCGCGCTGATCGCGTTCTATCCGATCACGAGCTGGGTGTTCAGCGGCACCGACCTGGCCAGCATCGGCCTGTCGGTCGGCAAGATCTACGGCGCCTCCGTCGTCGGGCTCGTGCTGACGGCCGCGCTCGTGTGGATCACCGAGTACTACACCGGTACCGAGTACAAGCCGGTCCGCTACGTGGCCGCCGCGTCCGAGACCGGCCATGGCACCAACATCATCGCCGGCCTGGCCGTGTCGATGAAGTCGACGGCCTGGCCGGTGCTGATGGTGTGCGTCGCGATCCTCGTGTCGTACGAGATCGGCGGCCTCTATGCGATCGCGGTCGCCGCGACCTCGATGCTGTCGATGGCCGGCATCATCGTCGCGCTCGACGCTTATGGCCCGATCACCGACAACGCCGGCGGCATCGCCGAGATGTCCGAGATGCCCGAGTCGGTGCGCAACATCACCGACCCGCTCGATGCGGTCGGCAACACGACCAAGGCGGTCACCAAGGGCTATGCGATCGGCTCGGCCGGCCTGGCGGCGCTGGTGCTGTTCGCCGACTACACGCACGCGCTCGAAAGCGCCGGCAAGCTCGTCAGCTTCGACCTGTCCAACCCCAACGTCATCGTCGGCCTGTTCATCGGCGGCCTGATCCCGTTCCTGTTCGGCGCGATGGCGATGGAGGCCGTCGGCCGCGCGGCCGGCTCGGTCGTCGTCGAGGTGCGGCGCCAGTTCCGCGAGATCAAGGGCATCATGGAAGGCACCGGCAAGCCCGAATACGGCCGCGCCGTCGACATGCTGACCAGCGCGGCGATCAAGGAGATGATGATCCCGTCGCTGCTGCCGG
The DNA here is from genome assembly GCA_029779435.1 of Pseudomonadota bacterium. Lineage (GTDB taxonomy): Bacteria > Pseudomonadota > Gammaproteobacteria > Burkholderiales > Burkholderiaceae_E > JAKPAM01. The sequence goes on from JAKPAM010000048.1 coordinate 8,217, forward strand.
TCATCGTGCCGATCGTGGTCGGATTGGTCCTGGGCCCGGCGGCGCTGGGCGGACTGCTGATGGGCACGATCGTCACCGGCCTGTTCGTCGCGATCTCGATGTGCACCGGCGGCGGCGCGTGGGACAACGCCAAGAAGTACATCGAGGAAGGCAACCACGGCGGCAAGGGCAGCGAAGCGCACAAGGCGGCCGTCACCGGCGACACGGTCGGCGACCCGTACAAGGACACGGCCGGCCCCGCGGTCAACCCGCTGATCAAGATCATCAACATCGTCGCGCTGCTGCTGGTGCCGGTGCTCGGATCCGGGCTGTTCGGAACCGATCTGGCGCCGCACGGCAATGCCGCGGCACCGGCCGCCGGCGCGGTGACGGGGGCGGTGACCGCGCCCGCGGCCTCGGCATCGGCCCGTCCGGATACGGCCGCGCTGTATTTCGCCTCGGCCTCGACCGCGTTGCCGGCCGATGCGCAGTCGCGCGTCGATGCGCTGATCGGCTATGCGCGGCAGCATGCCGATGCCCGCCTCGAAGTGTCGGGCTTCCACGACGCCAGCGGCGATCCGGCCCGCAACGCCGAGCTGGCCAAGGAACGCGCGCTCGCGGTGCGGCAGTTGCTGATCTCGGGCGGGTTGCCGGACAGCCAGATCGTATTGAACAAGCCGGTCGAGATGACCGGCGGAGCGGACGACCAGCAGGCACGCCGCGTCGAGATCAAGGTGCAGTAAACGCGCCCGCTTCCCACACTTTTCGAACGAAGGAGCTATCGACGATGGAACTGAAGGACAAGGTGGTACTGGTGACGGGCGGCGCGTCCGGTCTGGGCGGCGCGACCGCGCGCATGGCGATCGAGCACGGCGCCAAGGTCCTGATCGCCGATCTGAACGAAGAGCTGGGCAACCAGCATGCGAAAGCGCTCGGCGCCAACGCGCGCTTCGTCAAGTGCGACGTGTCGTCCGAATCCGATGGCCAGGCGGCCGTCGCCGCCGCCGTCGCGTTCGGCCCGCTGGTGGCGCTGGTCAACTGCGCCGGCATCGGCTCCGCGATGAAGACCGTCGGCAAGGACGGCCCGCACCCGCTGCACATCTTCACGCGCGTGCTCCAGGTCAACCTGATCGGCAGCTTCAACATGCTGCGGCTGGCTGCCGCGGCGATGACGGCCAACGAACCGAACGCCGACGGCGAACGCGGCGTCATCATCAACACGGCATCGGTCGCCGCGTATGACGGCCAGATCGGCCAGGCCGCGTACTCGGCCTCCAAGGGCGGGATCGTCGGCATGACGCTGCCGATCGCCCGCGACCTGGCGCGTGACGGCATCCGCGTCATGACGATCGCACCCGGTCTGTTCCTGACGCCGCTGCTGATGGGCCTGCCCGAAGAGGCCAAGACCTCGCTGGGCAGGCAGGTGCCGTTCCCGCCGCGGCTCGGACGCCCCGAGGAATACGCGCTGCTCGCGCAGCAGATCATCGCGAACCCGATGCTCAACGGCGAGACGATCCGGCTCGACGGCGCGATCCGCATGGCGCCCAAGTGATCGGCCGGAGGGATCGCCAGCCGGCGATCCCCGTCATCCGCCGGCCGGCACGCCCCGCCAGCGCAGCCTGACGACCTCGATGCCGTCGAACGGCATCACTTGCACGACGTCGAACCGCTCGGTCAGCCACGCATGCAGTTCGGCCGAGAACGGGAACGACCCGGGCTTCTCCAGCGGCAGATCGGTCCGAACCATCCAGACCGTACCATCGCCGGCATCGGCCAGCGCATGGTCATCGAACCTGTCCAGGCACGTGCCGCGCCGAACCTCGCAAGCGGAACGGTAGTTGTCGGGCACGTACTGGCGCAGCGACAGGAACGCCGGCGCATCGGGCGGCAGGTCCAGGTAGCGCGCCAGCAACAATTCGGCCCCCGGCCCGATCGCATCGAGGATCACGGGCTCGCCCGGCTGCCAGCGCGCCCGCAGTGCCTCGCTCGCCTCGCGCCACTGCTGGAAGGAGCCGGTCGCCGGCAGCCCGGCGGCGAACACCGCCATGCCCGCCAGCAGCGCGATCGCGACTCCGCCGGCCAGCGTGCGCGCCCGCGCGCTGGCCATGATCGTCGCGATCAGGCACGACGCCGGCAGAACGGCCGGCGCCAGGTACTTGACGTCGAACCACGGCGCGACCAGCAAGGTCAGCAGCAGCAAGAGCCCGACCGGCACGAAGGTCGCGACCGCCAATGCCGCCAGCGGCCTCGCCTGATGGCGCCATGTCCGCCGCACGCCGAGCGCCACCAGTACGGCCAGCAGCAACCCGGCGAACGCCAGGGCCGGGCGCGCGGCATGGAACAGATCGCCATCCATCCGCAGCGCGTGGCACAGCCCGGCCCATAGGGCGCGCGCGCACGCATCATGGTCCGCGGGCACTCCGAACAACGGATCCGCACCGACGAACCAGCGCAGCGGCGTCGACATGATCTGCCCCAGCCCGGGCCGCGGCCGCCACGCCAGGCCTGCATCCATCAGCCCGAGCCGCGGCAGTACGCTCAGCGCGACCCAGGGCAGATAGGCGATGGCGGTCAGGATGCCGACCGACGCCGCGATCACACGGGCGCGCGCGTCCCGACCGAGCCGGATGCCGAACAGCGTCGCCGCGCACGCGAAGAAAATGCCGACCGCGTGCAGGTAGGCGAGCACGATGCCGGCCGCCAGCGCCCCGGCGGCGGCCCGGCGTCGCTCGCCGGCGGTCGCGGCCCGCGCGAATCGCCACCATGCCCACAGGCAGGCGCCGTAGGCGGCCGTCATCCACGGATACATCCGCAGTTCGCGCGCGACCATCACGTCCACGCTCGACAGCAGCAGCAACGCCGCCGCCAGGCACGCTGCGCGCACCGACGCGGTGACCTCCATCGTCAGGCGATAGGCGATCCAGGCCGACAACAGCGACGCCAGCGATCCGGTGGCTCGCAACGCGGCATCGGACTGCAGCACCTGGGCAAAACCCGCCAGCAACCCATAATACAGCGGCGGATGATTCTCCATCAGCATCCCGCGCGCGTCGGCCTGCGTGGCGAACCACAGGCTCCACCCTTCGTCGAGCCACAGGCCCTGGCGGTCGAGTCCCACCAATCGGCACGTCAGCCCGACGAGCAGCGATAGCGCCAATACGATGCGCCAGCGCGCCGCTTCGCGCGAGTGATCGACGAACGACATCGCAGGCAAGCTCTCCGGTGTCGTGGATCAGGCCGCGGTCACGGGTTTCACGCCTTCTTCCACGTGAACACCGCGCTGGCCAGATAGTTCCAGATCACCCCCACCAGGATGCCGGCCACACCGGCCAATACCCATGCATAGTGCTGCTCGTAGAGCGAGCTCGCCACACCGACGTTGGCGACGGCGCCCAAGCCGCAAACGAGGTAGAAGGACACCAGTCCCTTGACGAACCGCCACCCATGGAGCCGTTTGTCACGGTAGGTCAACACATTGTTGAGCAGGAAGTTCGTCGTCATCGCGACCACGGTGGCCGTGCCCTGTGCGACCGCGAAGCGCATCGACGCCGCCATCAGCGCGCTCAGCATCCCCAGGTGCACCGCCACGCCCGACAAGCCCACCAGCGCGAACATCAGGAAGCGTGCGGGAATGATGTGACCGAACCGCTTGTCGAACAGCATCATCACGTACTGCCACAGTACGTTCGCGTCGAGCTTGCTCTCCCCGCTGAAGCGGGCCCGGAAGGTGTACGGCAGCTCGCGCACCCGCAGCGGGCTCTCCGCCGACGCGACGATGTCGAGCAGGATCTTGTACCCCTGCCCCGACAAGCGCTGGACGACCTGGTCGATGACTTCGCGCCGCAGCATGAAGAAGCCGCTCATCGGATCGCCGATCGGCTGCTTGATGACGAACCGGCTCAACGACGTGGCGAATCGGCTCATCGCCGCCCGCTTGCTGTCCCACTCGCCGATGCCACCGCTTTCGACGTAGCGGCTGCCGATCACCAGATCGACGTCGCCCTCGCGCAGGGTGCCGAACATCGCCGACAACAGCGTTTCGTCGTGCTGCAGGTCCGCGTCCATCACGCCGACGAAGGGCGCGCCGGTCGCCAGCATGCCTTCGATGACGGCGCTCGACAGCCCGCGGCGCCCCACGCGGCGGATGCAGCGTATCCGTGGATCGGTCCGGGCGAGTTCGCGCACGGTCTGCCAGGTCCGGTCGGGTGAATCGTCATCGACGAAGATCAGTTCGAACCGGATGCCTTGCAAGGAAGCCCGGATGCGTCGTACGAGCTCCGCGATGTTCGACGATTCGTTGAACGTCGGAATGATCACCGCAAGATCCGCGCTCTGGCACGGCTGGGCTGACACACCAACGCTGGAGTGCTCCATGGCGAGTGATTCCATCACGTATTCCTGAACGGCATGCTTCGAGCAGCTTATGGCGAAGGAGAAGCCGAACGCTACGTACTAAGTCACGGTCCGTATAGCGGCCGCCGACGAACGTATGGCCCTATTCCACCCATCGGTCGCCGCTTAGTAAGCGCCAAAAAACACCCCGCTGGGGCGTCCTTCACCCGGACGTCCCGGGTGGCAGCAGCAGCGCGAGGAGCGCTTAGCGAGCGCCCGGAGCGGCCAAGCGTTCCTCGCACCAGCGTGCGAGCGCCAGCACCCGGGCATCGGCGTCGAACGCGCCGACGATCTGCAGGCCTACCGGTAGATCCCCGGCTCGCCCCATCGGCAGCGTCAGCGCCGGCACGCCCGCCACGTTGAACGGCAGCGTCTGCCCCAGCACCAGTTGCCGCACCGGTATCGCCACGCCCGCTATCCGGACGTCCGCCTGCCCCCGAAGGGGAGGCAGGATCGCTGCGGTCGGCAGCATCATTGCGTCGACGCTCGCGAGCAGAGCCGACAACTCGGCGCGCACTTCATGCGCCTGGCGTTGCGCGTCCAGGTAGGCCTGCGCGGGCAACTGCTGCCCGTCGCGCATCGGCGTCGACACGGAGGCCGAGAACCCCTGGCCCCCATCGGCCAGTGCCTGCCGATGCACGTAGGCCGCTTCGGCGCGCACGATCGGCGTGTAGCAGGTCCAGGCGCGGTCCAGCGCCGCCGGCGCCACGTCGAGCAATTCGGCCCCGCTGCCGGCCAGCGTGGCCAGCGTCCGCTCGAACACTTCGCGCACCGGCGTATCGAGTCGCGCCGCCAGCCAGGCGCGAGGCACGGCCAGGCGCGGCCGGCGTGCGACGGCGCCGTGCCGGGTCGAGCGCCCGGACAACACTTCGAACATCCACCGGGCGTCGTCGACGCCGCGCGCCAGCGGCCCGGCGTGGTCGAACGACCATGACAAAGGCAGCGCACCCTCCAGCGACACGGCCCCGAACGACGGCTTGAATCCGACGACGCCGCAGAAATTGGCCGGGATCCTCACCGATCCGCCCGTGTCGCTGCCCAGCGCCGCCAGTCCGATGCCGCTCGCCACCGCGACCCCCGCTCCGCTCGACGAACCGCCGGACTGCCGGGCGGGATCGAACGGGTTCTTCACGTCACCGGTCCATTCGTTCTCGCCGGTGGCTCCCAGCGCGATCTCATGCATTTGGGTGGTCGCGAAGATCAGCGCGCCCGCCTCGCGCAGGCGGCCGACCGCGCGTGCCTCGACCTGCTCGAAAACAGGCAACCGCGCCCGCGTACCGGCCCGCATCGTGTGGCCGCGCACCTTGAACAGATCCTTGATCGACACCGGCACGCCGTGCAGCGGCCCGCGCAACGAGCCGGCGGCGGCCTCGCGATCGCACGCGGCGGCTTCGGCCAGCGCCTGTTCCCAATCGACGCTGGCCAGCGCGTTCAGGTCCGCATGGCGGGCGGCTCGATCGCGCGCCGATTCGATCAACGCGGTCGCCGTCAGGCGGCCGCGGCGCTGGGCGTCGACGGCATCGGCGATCGACGGGAGGACCGAAACCGGGTTCATCACGATGTACGCCTCGGCAGTAGGCCACGTATTATGCGCGCACGACCACGGCCATCAGGGGAACGAGCTTGAACCGCCAACCGCTGTCCGGATCGAAGTTGCGCTCGGCCGGCTACGACGAGCGGCAGCAGCACCTGGAGATCGAGTTCGCCGATCGCAGCGTGCGACGCTACAAGGGCGTCCCCGCCGAAGTCTGGCGGCGGCTGCAGTCGGCGCCGGCACCCTACAGCTATTTCGAAGACCGGATCGCCGACGAATACCCGTCGGAGCCGGCCAGCGCGGATGCGCAGGCCGACGCTCGCGCCCGGCTCGACGACCTGTTCCGTTGAACGGCCGGTCACCGCCGCTGCGCATCGCGCTGTACTGCCGGGTCGTCGACAACGTGGGCGATGCCGGCGTGTGCTGGCGGCTGGCGCGCCAGCTCGTGGCCGAGCACCGCTGCGAGGTCACGCTGTACGTCGACCGGCTCGACGTGATGCGGCCGCTATGGCCGCCGCCCCCCTCTTCCCGCTCTCGCGCCGCCGATCCGGTCAACGGCTTGGAGGTCGAAGGCGTCCGTGTCCGTCCCTGGCCGGCCGACGATGATCCGCCGACGGCCGATCCGCGACGATCGGTCGACGTGCTGCTGTCGACGTTCGGCTGCGACCTGCCGGATGCGGTCCGGCGCGCGCTGGCCGTCCCCTCGGACGCGACGACCGGCGGCAGGCCGCCGTTGTGGATCAACGTCGAACACCTCAGTGCCGAGGACTGGGTCGAATCCGCTCACCGGCGGCCGTCGGTCAAACCCGCCGACGGCGCGGTCGAGCACTACTTCTTTCCCGGATTCACCGCCGCGACCGGCGGCCTGCTGCGCGAAGCCGACCTGCCCGCCCGCCAGGCCGCGCTGGCCGCGCCCGCGGCGCGCGAGGCCCGGCTGCGCGCGCTTGGCGCACCGCCGGGCGGCATGGGCGCCGCGCCGGTCACGGTCTCGTTATTTTGCTACCCGGTCGACACCGTGCTGGACCTGCTCGACGGCCTGGCCGCCCATTCGCGTCCGGTCCGCCTGCTGGTGCCGGAGGGCATCGCCAGCGATGCGCTCGGCCGCTACTTCGGCCGTCCGCCGAACCGCGACGGCGGGCCGCTGACGCGGGGCGCGCTGCAGGCGACGGCGCTGCGCTGGCTCGACCAACGCAGCTACGACGATCTGCTGCACGCGTGCGACCTGAACTTCGTTCGCGGCGAGGACTCATGGATCCGCGCCCATTGGGCCGGACGTCCGTTCGTCTGGCAGCCCTACCCCCAGGACGATGCGACGCGCCGGATCAAGCTCGATGCCTGGCTCGCCCGGCTGACGGCGGGCTGGCCCGCCGAGGCTGCCGATGCGACCCGCGCGCTGCATCACGCATGGATCGGCGACGGCCGGCTCGGCGACGCATGGCCACGCTTCGCCCGCTGGGCGTTCAGCGCGCGGGGCGCGGCATGCTGGCAGGCGTTCCAGATGTCGCTGCGGCGACAGCCCGACCTGGTCAGCCAGTTGCTTGAATTTACAGGCGTACTGGCCTCAGGCTAAAATCTTCGGTTTGGCTTCGCGCCCGCGGTGCGGGGCCAGACCAACAGCATCGCCGCCACCGGTGGCGCCCCCGGAACGGGTGATCCCGCCCGCCGCGGCCGGCCCCGTCGAATCGATACGCGAAATCTCTCGCGAACTCCGCGAAACCCTCAAGGAAACGAGCCATGAAACTCGCTCAGGAACTGCGCGCCGGCAACGTCGTGATGATCGGCAAGGACCCGATGGTTGTGCAACGGGCCGAATACAACAAGTCGGGCCGCAACGCCGCCGTCGTCAAGATGAAACTGAAGAACCTGCTCAATGGCTCGGGCACGGAAACCGTCTACAAGGCCGACGAGAAGTTCGACGTTCTGGTCCTCGACAAGCGCGAGGTCACCTACTCGTACTTCGCCGACCCGATGTACGTGTTCATGGACGCCGAGTACAACCAGTTCGAGGTCGAGGCCGAAAGCATGAGCGAGGCGCTGAACTACATCGACGACGGCATGCCGTGCGAGGTGACGTTCTACGAAGGCCGCGCGATCTCGGTCGAACTGCCGAACAGCGTCGTGCGCGAGGTCGAATACACCGAGCCGGCGGTCAAGGGCGACACGTCGGGCAAGGTGCTCAAGCCCGCGCGCATCAAGCCGACCGGCTTCACGATCCAGGTGCCGGCGTTCGTGCAGATCGGCGACAAGATCGAGATCGATACCCGCACCGCCGAGTACCGCAACCGCGTCAAGGGCTGACCCCGCGGAAACGATCCGGCCGCGGCAGACAGGCGAGCGCCGCAGGCCCGCGGATCCGCGGCGCCGTCAGCCGCCGATCGTCGTCGAGACGGCGGCCCGTTCGCGGGCCAGTTCCCGGCGGCGCGACTGCACGCCATGGGCGAGGTTGCGCAATACGGTCTCGCGCAGCGATTTCGGCGAGACCGGCTTGACCAGGTAGCTGTTGCAGCCGGCCAGCGCGCCGCGCGCCAGGTCCCAGGGCGACGAGCGGCTCGTCAGCATGATCACCGGCGTCGTCTTGAGCTTCGGATCGCGCTTGATCTGCCGGGCGAGGCGGAACCCGTCCATGCCCGGAATCACGACGTCCAAGATCGCGACGTCGTAGCGGTACCCGTCGAGCGCCTGCAGCGCGTCGTCGGCGTTGCCGACGGCCTCGGACTCGACGCCCATCCGCAGCAGCGCCAACGACAACTGATGGCGTACCGTCGGACTATCGTCGACGACCAGTGCCCGCGGACGCCGGGCGTTGGTCTCGTGCGCGGCGCTCGCGCTGGTCGAGCTGCGCAGACGATAGGTTTCGACCGTACCGTTGAGGATCGGCAAGACGTTCATCGTGAACTGTTGCTGCAAGAGATCGTCACAAACCCGTCGAGGGTCGTTGCGCCGCCCCACGGTGACGACCGGCCGTGGATTCGGCAACCGCCTGAGCGTATGGGCGACTTCCATCCCGCCGCGCACCGTCACATCGACCAGCGCGATGTCGAAGTCGTCGATCCCCTGCGTCGGCGACAGTACGAAGCGATAGCGGTTGTGGCGAGCGTGCCGCAACACGATATGCAGCACGCGCCGCAGCTTGTCCGCCAGCCCGAATACCGCGACCCGATACTCGGGACGTTGATCGGCCAGTCCCATGATCATCGATGCCATTCCGACTCCCCGCGTCCGCGGCGACCCCGACGAGGGCCTCTCACCGACGAGCGATTCCGGGCGATTCTAGCCGAGCCCTACAAAAATCCGATAATCAACATCTAGAAAAAGTTGATTAAAAGCAACGATTTACGGCACTTAATTGATCCAACATCCCAGCAACGAAGCCCGATTCGGCCAATAGATCGACCGCCGATCGGCGCCCCGGCGCCGTCCGTCAGCGCACGAGGGTCGCGGCAGGTCGAGCGGCGGCGGACGGCGCCTGGCCGTCGCCGAGATCCTCGACCGTCAGGTCGTTGTCCCGTGCGAAGCCGACCATGAACTGATAGGCCATCGGCTCGATCTGGTTGAGACGCCCGTCCACGATCACGCAGCGCACGTCGCCGCGCAGTCTCGGCATCACGTAAGGCGAATAACCCAGATGGGGGGATGATGCGCGGGCGCCCGGACGATAAGGCGCCATGACGCCGCAGATCCGCTCGGCCCAGTCGCTGGGTCGAAAGGCCTTGCCGGCCGTGGTCACGCCGACGATCAGGAACGAACGGGCTAGCGGTCTTTCGATCATTGCGAACGAGGACGCCGTAGAGGAGGAGGACCCGCGCGGGAGGACGCGCGAGGAGGAGGTCGTGCCGCCGGCGGCTGACCGGCATTCGCCGGTTTCCACACTATGGCATCGGATTCCATTATATCCGCTGTGAAGTTTGTCCCCTACAATTCGAAGCGAAGAACAACGGCGGAGGCACCGCCGTTAAGGAAGCGCCGATAAGCGCTTTCTTCAGGAGGCACCGGGCAGCCATTCGCGTGCATCGACGCGCGAGTCGAAGGCCCGGTGCCTCCTTAGTCATTCTCGAAATCCCCGCGTTCGATCCTTGACGGACGCCTCATGCCCCTTGGAGCACGCATGGCCGCCACCTCGCCCTTGATGTCGACTTATGTACGCCAGCCGGTCGCGTTCACCCACGGCGAGGGCGCCATCCTGTACGACACCGACGGCAAGCGCTACCTGGACGCGCTGTCGGGCATCGCGGTCAACACGCTCGGGCATGCGCACCCCAAGCTCGTGCAGGCGCTGCGCGAGCAGGTCGGCCGGATCATCCATTCGTCGAACCTGTTCGAGATCCCGCTGCAGACGGCGCTGGGCGAACGCCTGGTCGCGCTGTCGGGCATGACCAACGCGTTCTTCTGTAATTCGGGGCTGGAAGCCAACGAAGCGGCCATCAAGCTGGCGCGTCTGCACGGCCATTCGCGCGGCATCGAGAAGCCCGAGATCATCGTCTACGAGAAGGCCTTCCACGGCCGGTCGCTGGCGACCCTGTCGGCTACCGGCAATGCCAAGGTCCAGAAGGGATTCGAGCCGCTGGTCGAAGGCTTCGTGCGCGTGCCGCTCGACGACATCGGTGCGCTGCGCAAGCTGGCCGCCGAGCGCCCGTCGATCAGTGCCGTCTTCCTCGAAGCGATCCAGGGCGAAGGCGGCATCCATGCCTTCCACCTCGATTACCTGCGCCAGGTGCGCGAGCTATGCGACCAGCAGGGCTGGCTGCTGATGATCGACGAAGTCCAGTGCGGCATGGGCCGCACCGGCAAGTGGTTCGCCCATCAGTGGGCCGGCATCGTTCCCGACGTCATGCCGCTGGCCAAGGGCCTCGGTTCGGGCGTCCCGGTCGGCGCGGTGCTGGCGCACGGCAAGGCTGCCGAGCTGTTCAAGCCGGGCAACCACGGCACCACGTTCGGCGGCAACCCGCTGGCGATGCGGGCCGGGCTGACGACGCTGCAAGTGATGGAGGAAGAGGGACTGCTCGCCAACGCGGCCGACGTCGGCGCCTATCTGGCCGAGAAGCTGGAAGGCGCGCTGAAACCGACCGGCATGCTGCGCGAGATCCGCGGCCGCGGCCTGATGATCGGCGTCGACCTGGACCGCCCGTGCGGCGATCTGGTCGCCGACGCGCTGCGGGCCGGGCTGATCATCAACGTCACGGCCGACACCGTCGTGCGCCTGCTTCCGCCGTTGATCTTCAGCCGGGCCAACGCCGACGAACTGGTCGACAAGCTCGTCCCGCTGATCCGGCAACTGCCGCCCGTCAAAGGCTCGTGACATGACGATTCGCCACTTTCTGCAGTTCAAGGATTTCAGCCGGCAGGACATCGAGCACCTGTTCAAGCGCACGCGGGTCATCAAGGACCGCTTCAAGCGCTACCAGACCTACCATCCGTGCGTGGACCGCTCGCTCGTCATGATCTTCGAGAAGGCCAGCACGCGCACCCGGCTGTCATTCGAAGCGGGATTCCAGCAATTGGGCGGCACCGCGATCTACCTGAACACCCGCGATTCGCAGCTCGGCCGCGGCGAGCCCGTCGAGGACGCCGCGCAGGTGATCTCGCGGATGTGCGACGTCGTGATGATCCGCACGTTCGAGCAAACGATCATCGAGCGCTTCGCCGCGCACTCGCGCGTACCCGTCATCAACGGGTTGACCAACGAATACCATCCGTGCCAGATCCTCGCGGACATGTATACGTTCATCGAACACCGCGGTTCGATCAGCGGCAAGACCGTCGCCTGGATCGGCGATTCGAACAACATGCTGTACACATGGCTGCAGGCGGCCGAGCTGTTCGACTTCACCGTGCACGTCTCCAGTCCGCCCGGCTACCAGGTCGACCCCGCGATGGCCGGCTCGTCGATCCGGTGCCTGCGCTCGTTCGACGACCCGATGGCGGCGGCCAGCGGCGCCCATCTCGTCACGACCGACGTGTGGACCAGCATGGGGTTCGAAGCCGAGAACGAGGAACGGCTGCGTGCGTTCGCCGACTACCAGGTGGATGCCGAGATGATGGGCGTCGCCGCGCCGGACGCATTGTTCATGCACTGCCTGCCCGCGCACCGCGGGGAGGAAGTCAGCGCCGAAGTCATCGACGGACCGCAGTCGGTCGTCTGGGACGAAGCCGAGAACCGGCTGCACGTGCAGAAGGCGTTGCTCGAATACCTAGTCGTCGGCCACGTCGACGATTGACTCGGCACCTCGCACCGTGACGCGCCCCAGGGATGCGAGGCTCAGCGCCTAAGAACGCGATGTTCGGAGCGATAGCGGACATCGCTCCCGATTGGCCCGCACCTCACCGTTGAACCGTGCATCTCATCCTTGCACCGTCGTTCAACCATGCACCTCACCGTTGAACCGTAATGGCTCCGAGGTGTCGACGGGTGTGAACGGGGCGGCGACCGATGACGAGCGGTCTCGTTGGGCGCCGCCCCGTTCACACCCGGCGGCGCCGATCATGACAAACCGGCGCAAAGGTCCGACGCCCCCCTCACAGGCGCGATCAAAAAGATCGTCAGACCTGAAAAGGATGCCGCTCAGGACAGATGGTCGGCCATCCGTTGCGCGAGGCGCTTGCGCGCCCGGTGCAGGCGCACCCAGCAGTTCGCCTCGGTGATGTCCAGGCGCCGGCACACCTCCTCGGTCGCGATGCCGTCGAGCGCCTGCATCGTGAACACTTCCTTCAGCGTCGGCGGCAGCGCCTCGATCTCATGCACCAGTCGGTCGCGCATGTGGCGACGCGCGACCTCGGCGAACGGATCCGCGTCGTCGGTGAACACGATCGGCTCGGGCCGGACCTGACGCTCCCACGCCGTATCGTTCCACGAGTTGGAGCCGCCATCGCCGGTCGACTCGTTGATCTCCTGCCGCACATAGCGCAGTTCACGGCGGAACGTATCCTGGATCTTGTGATTGAGAATCCCGATCAGCCATGTGCGCAGCGCCGACTCGCCCTTGAAGCTGTCACTGCTGGCCAGCGCCGCGACCAATGCATCCTGGACCGCGTCCTCGGCGAGGTCCGCGTCGCGGATCTTGCGACGCGCAAAGCGAAGCATGGCCGCCCGGTGCGCCGTCAACTCGCTCGGCAGAAGGCGCGCCGGAGGGGTCATCTCGCGCGGATTGCCTTGGACGGCCGCCACTTGAACTTCGGTCATGGATTACTCCTTCGTGTTCCAGATGCGTGCAGCCAGTCTGACCCCCCGTTCTTTCAAAACCATCACGCAAAAGTCTCGATTTCATAACAAATGGGAACCGCATGTAACGAGCCTTACATTTGAGCCGACACGTGCAGGATATGGGGTCGTCATCCTATTGACGGCCGGCGATTCGTAAGCCAGGCAGCAGCCAGGAAACACAGAAAGACCACCTGCCTTGGGCTGCTGCTATGCTTTGCGTTTCGCCGGAGGCGTCGTTGGACAGAACGGTTCTGGTCGTCGAGGACCAGCGGGACATCGCGGATCTGATCGCGCTGCATCTGCGCGACCTCGGCTTGCGCGTCGATTGCGTCGGAGACGGCGACAACGGCTTCGAAGCCGCACGCAGCGGGCGCTACGACATGGCGGTGCTGGACGTGATGCTGCCGGGGCGCGACGGATTCGACATCGTCCGTTCGCTGCGGATGGAGCGTGTCGACATTCCGATCCTGATGCTGACGGCCCGGTCCACCGAAATCGACCGCGTGCTGGGGCTCGAACTCGGCGCGGACGATTACCTGACGAAGCCGTTCTCGATCCCGGAACTGCAGGCGCGCGTGAAGGCCGCGCTGCGCCGGCTCGACCGCCAGGCACCGGCTGCACCGTTCCCGCCGCCCAGCGAAAAGATCCAGATCGGCGGCCTGTCGATGGACTGCGCCAGCCGCGACGTGCGCCTGAACGGGCACCCGGTCTCGCTGACGACCAAGGAATACGACCTGCTGCTCTACCTGGCCCGCAACAAGGGGCGGGTGTTCACGCGCGCGCAGCTGCTCGATGCGGTCTGGAGCACGTCGTTCGAAGGCTACGAGCACAACGTCAACACGCACATCAACCGGTTGCGCGCCAAGATCGAGGTCGACCCGGCCAATCCCCGCTACGTGCTGACGGTGCGCGGCGTCGGCTATCGTTTCACCGACGATTGACAGAACCTGTGAACGAATCAGCCACGTCCGACTCATTCACAGGTTCCACGCCCCCGAGCGTCACATGAACTCGCTGCGCGCCCGCGTGCTGATGCTGGTCGCAGGCTATGGCTTGCTGACCGCCGCCGCCCTTTCGCTGGTCATGCACCAGTCGGTGCGCGACTACTACAACAGCGTGCTGTACCAGCGGTCGGGGGAATTCCTCGAACGCGTGCTCGAAACCTCGCCCAGCTTGTGGGAGACCTACGAGAAGGACAAGTTCGGGTTCTCCGAAAGCCTGGAGAACTACATCCTGTATTCGCCGAACACCGGCCTGTACCTGTTGAACGTCGACGGCCGCGTGCTGGCCACCGCGGGCGAGGCCAAGCCGTTCTGGTACGACTATCAGGTCGACCTGGATCGCATCAAGGACTCGTGGAACACCGACCCGGCGATGCCGATGTGGGGCGACGACCCCGACGAGCCGGGGCGCAGCTACGTCGTGTCGTTGCGACCGGTGATGCGCGCGAACGTGCTGCACGGCTGGCTGTACCTGGTCGCGCGCTCGGCCGATATCGGCGACCCCTCGCCCGACCTGTTCAAGAGCTACGCGATCCGCACGGCGGCCAAGGTCGGGCTGGTCGTGCTGACGATCGCCGTGCTGCTGACGATGGCGATGGTCGCGATCCTGACCAAGCCGCTGGTCGGCCTGACCCGCGTGGCCGACCGCGTCAAGGGCGCCGGCTTCGCGCAACTCGACGACGGCGAAGGAGCGGAAGAACTGGCCGATGATGCCGCTCATGAAGATGACCGGGGCGAAGATCGAGACCAGCGCCAGGGTCGCGGCGATGACCGCGAAAACGACCTCGTTCGAGCCGTTGACCGCAGCCG
>JAKPAM010000102.1 GCA_029779435.1 Pseudomonadota bacterium
GCCAACAATTAACCGCACAGCCCACTAGGGTCTTGCAGGACAGACCCTAATCGAGCAGATCCGAATAGTCGCCCTGCGAATAGTCGCCGAGCGCCTGCCACGGCAACCGGGCCGGCATCGGACGCGGTGTCGCGGTCATTGTTCGCCACGTCGTGCCATGCGCGTCGCGCACGCTGATCTGGCGCGCGTACCGGCCCTTGATGTCCCAGTCGACCCGCGTCGTGCGTTCGGCCTCGCGCGATTCGTAGCGTTGGACGCCGTTCTTCGGCGCACCGATGATCGCCATGCCGTCCAGCGCGCGCGGATCGATCAGCGACCAGGCGGCCGGCCACGATCCGCCGTAGCCGACGTTGCCGTAGTGCGCCAGGTCGACGTGGATCACACGGCGGCGATCGCTTAGCACGGACTGCACGTCGATGCGGCCTTCGGCGTCGCGCTGCAGCAGCAGCGGGACGTTCAGCGTCTCGTCGTGCGCATGGCGATGTCCGGCACCGTGTCCGCCGCCGGCCGGTTCATGCGCGTGCGCGTGGCCATGCCCGGCGCTCTCGCGCAGCGCCGCCGGCCACTCGCGCTCGATCCATACGGTGTCGGCGGTGCGCAGCATCCGGTTCGCATGGCGCGTCTCGCGCTCGACGCCGTCGCGGCCGATGCTGAAGCTCGCATAGCGGATCGACAGGTGCAGCGGCGCAACGGCAGCCGATCGCGACGCGTTTCCACCGTGGCCGGCTGGATCGGCTGCATTGGTGGCAGCGGGGGCAGCGGCGGCCGGCGCCACCGATGCCGCGACCGCGATCGACGCGGCGAGGGCCGCGCGCGAGGCTCGTGCGGCCCAGGCCGCGAGAACCGTGCCGATCATAGGCCCGCCGCCTCGCGTACCTTCGAGAACACCTTGGTATTGTCCATCGTGCCCTTGAAGACCTTCGCGCCCGCACCGCCGGCATACAGCATCACGTCGCCGCCGCCGTGCGTTTCGGCGCCCGGCTCGCCCAGCACGACGCCCACCTCCTGCAGGAAGTTGTCCTGCGTCGTGTCGACGCGGGTCAGGTCTTCGCGATCGGCCGCGCGCACCGGCGCGATCCACGGCTTGTTGCCATCCTCGGCATTGACCTGGCTGGCGGTGCTGTCGGCCGGGCGTCCACCGTTGCCGAACACCAGCGTGGTGTACGGCTTGCCGTCGCCGGCCTTGGCCAGTTCGCCGGTGCGGTAGTCGACGACCTTGCCCAGGATCGGCGTGCCGATCTTGCCGTAGCCGTTGAACGCGATCGAATGATCGTGGTCGGCGGTGACGACGATCAGCGTGTTGGCCAGGCCCGGATCCTTCTGTTCCATATAGGCCTTGGCCGCCGCGATCGCCGCGTCGAAGGCCAGCGTGTCCTCCAGCGCGCGCTTGGCGTTGCTGCCGTGCAGCGCGTGATCGATGCGCCCGCCCTCGACCATCAGGAAGAAGCCGCTGGCGTTCTTGCTGAGCACGTCCAGCGCCTTCGTCGTCATCTGCGTCAGGCTGGGCTGGTCCAGGTTCTGGTTGGCCCGGTCCAGTTCGTACGCCATCTCGCTGGGCGAGAACAGACCCAGCAGCTTGCCGGTGCCGGCGGTGCTCAGCGCACCCAGCTCGGTGCCCGAGCGCACGACGCTGTAACCGGCCGTCTGCATCATCGCCAGCAGGTTCAAGTCATCGGTGCGCCTGCTGCCGCTGCCCTTGGGCAGGTAGTTGCGCAGCCCGCCGCCCATCAGCACGTCGATGCCGTCGCCCAATGCGGGGTTGTAGCGCGGCGCGCCGGGCACGCTCATCTCGGCGATCGTGTTGTAGCCGTTGCGGTTGCAGATATGCGCGTACGTGGCGGCCGGCGTCGCGTGGCCGACGCGCGTCGTCGATACGGCGCCGACCGCGCGGCCCTTGGCCTTCGACAGTTCGAGCAGCGTGACGGCCGGCGTGCCGTTGCCCGGCAGGCAGGTCGAATCCTCGCCGCTGATGTACTGCTTCTCGGTGCCCGGTTCATAAGCGACGGTCTCGGCCGACATCGAGATGACCTCGTTGTTCATCTTGACGCCGGTCATGTACGCGGCCATCGACGGCGCGCTGTCGGTGGTCTGGCCGTCGCGCGAGAACGTCTTGACGCGGGCGGCGGTGCCGAGCGTCTGCATCGTCAGCGTGGCGCGCTCGGCGCTGGCCAGCGAACCCGGCCGGGCGGCCAGTTGCTTCTCGCCCTTGTAGATGCGCGCCGCGGTCACGGTCACCGGGCCCATGCCGTCGCCCAGGAAGAAGATCACGTTCCTGGCTTCGCCGGCGGCGTGCGCGGCGCCGCCGAAGCCCGCCAGCGCGCAGGTGATGGCAGCGGCCATCGAGGTCTTGCGGATCAAGGTGTTCATGCTCGGGATTCCAATGAATAGAGTTGCGGTGCGCGCTTTACAGGTCGATTTCAAAGTCCGATCGCCTTCTTGATCAGGCCGAACACCTCGGTGTTGTCCAGCGAGCCGGCGAAGTTGTCGGCCCCCAAGCCCTGCGCGCCGAGGAACACGTCCGCGCCGCCGTGCGTCTCGGTCGCCAGCGGCACCACGGCTTCCTGCAGGTAGTCCTTGCTTTCCAGCGTGCTGGAATCGATCGGGCCGCGCGTCGCCTGGCGGTTCGGTCCGTTGCCGAAGCCCAGGATCGTGTACGGGTTGCCTCCGGTGTCTTTGCTGGGAGCGCCGGTCACGTAGTTGTTGACCAGGCCCAGGATTCCCGGCTTGCCCGATTCGGTCTTGCCGACGCGCTGCGCGTAGCCGTTCATCTGCAGCGTGTGGTCGTGGTCGGCGGTCACGACGACCAGCGTGTTCGCCAGGCCGGGATCGATCGCCCGCATCTTGTCCAGCGCCGTCTTGATCGCGTCGTCGAACGCGACCGTGTCCTGAAGCGCGCGGCGCGCGTTCGTCGCATGCAGCGCATGGTCGATGCGGCCGCCCTCGACCATCAGGAAGAAGCCCTTTTTCTTCGCGGCCAGCGCGTCGATCGCCTTGCTCGTCATGTCGGCCAGGCTCGGTTCCTTGCCCGGATCGCGATCCAGCTCGTAGGCCATGTGGCTGTTGGTGAACAACGCGGCGATCTTCGTGCCGTCGACCGGCAACTGCGCGAACTCGGCGGTGTTCGACGCATAGCGGTAGTCGGCGGCCTTCAATTCGGCGACCAGGTCGCGGCCGTCGTTGCGCAGGCCGCCGGAGGTCGCCTTGGGCAGGAAGTAGCCGCGTCCGCCGCCCAGGATCACGTCGATGCCGTCGCCGAGCTTGGCGTTGAAGCCGGCGCCCTTGGGCACCAGCGCGGCAGCGATCGTGTTCTCCGCATCGCGGTGGCAGACGTGGGCATACGTGGCGGCCGGTGTCGCATGCGTGATCCGCGCCGTCGACACGATGCCGGTGCCGTAGCCGGCCGCCTTCATCTGTTCGAGCAGCGTCTCGACCGCCGACCCGTTGCCAGTGGCCGGGCAGGTGCTGTCGAAGCCGACGTGGTAGTCGTTGCCCCGGGCGTCGACCGCCTGGGTGTCGGGCGTCATCGAGATGACTTCGTTGTTCATCTTGACGCCGGTCATGTACGCGGCCATCGACGGTGCGCTGTCGGTCACCTGGCCGTCGTTCGAATACGTGTGGACGAATGCCGTCTCGGGCAGCGTGTCCATCGTCAGGTCGCCGTCCTCGCCGACGTGGTAGATCCGCGCCGCGGTCATCGTCGTGATGCCCATTCCGTCGCCGAGGAAGAACAGGACGTTCCTGCTCGGCGCGCTGGCGCTGGGAGGCGGGGTATTGCTGCTATCGTTGCTGGCGTGGTGGCTGCCGCCGCAGGCGGACAGCGCCAGGCACATTCCCAGTACGGCGGAATGGATCGGATTGAAGGTCATCGTGGGCGTTCCATGACAGGGAAAACGGTCGGCGCCGGTGGGGCGTCTGTTCTGACCCGCGAATCTAGCGAGCGTATATGACCGCGACATGGCGATTGGATGACAGCGGCAAGTCAGCGAACGCGCGCCGGCGTCCGCGGCGAGGCGTGCTGCATGCATCGATGCTCGGGGGGGCGGTCATCGTTGCGACGTCCGTGATGGCGCAGCCGCCGGACATCCCGGGACCCGCACCAGTCCCCGCGAACCCGGCGCGGACTCAGGAGGAGGCCGTGCCGTCACCGCCGCATGCGCTGGTGCCCGCACCATCGCCCGGTGGGATGCCGCGCGGGCCGTCGTTCGACTGCCGCAAGGCGCGGATGCCCGTCGAGAAGCTGATCTGCGGCGATGACGGCCTGGCCGCGCTCGATCGCTGGATGGCCTCGCTGTATCACGAGATCGAATCGCCGACGTCGCCGCTCGACGACCGCCAGCGCCGCGCCGAACGCGTCGCGCAGCGCGCGTGGCTCGTCCAGCGAAACGGCTGCGTCAGCAAGGCGTACACGGCCGATTGCGTGGCACGGCTCACGCAGCAGCGGATCGTCGCGCTGCGGATCGCCGCCGCCCAGTTGACGCCGACGGCCGTGGCGACTTATCGCTGCCCGGGTCTCGAGGGAGTCGCGGTGAACGGCGCTTATTACGCGAGCGACCCGCCGGCCGTGCGCCTTACCGTCGGCCCGCGGCAGGTTCTGGCCTTCGCCGAGCGCTCGGCCAGCGGCGCGCGCTATACGGCCAATGGCGTCGAGATCTGGGAGCACCAGCGCGAAGCGCGGCTGCGGTGGTTCGGGCGATCGTTCGTTTGCGGGGTGGAGCCGTGAAGCAGTACGTGGAAGCGAGTCTCGCCGAGGCGAGCCGGGCATTGGCAGCGCTGCAGCGCGACGAGGCGACGCTCGACGCCATCGCCGCCGCTGGCGAACTTCTCGTTCGGACGTTCGAGCAGGGTGGCCGCGTGTTCTCCTGCGGCAACGGCGGTTCGATGTGCGACGCGATGCATTTCGCCGAGGAGTTGACGGGCCGGTATCGGCAGGATCGCGCCGCTCTGCCGGCGGTGGCGATCAGCGATGCAGGACACCTGACCTGCGTCGGAAACGACTATGGCTACGAGTTCGTGTTCTCGCGCTATCTCGAAGCGCATATGCGAGCCGGCGATTGCCTGGTGGCGTTGAGCACGAGCGGATCCAGCAAGAACGTCCTACGCGCGGCGCGAACCGCCGTTGATGCCGGTGCCTCGGTCATCGCGTTGACCGGCAAGAGGGAGGCCGAGCTGGGGGATATCGCGACGTTGCATGTGTGCACACCGGCGGGGCGTTTCGCCGATCGTGTCCAGGAACTGCACATCAAGACACTGCACATCCTGATCGAGATGGTGGAGCGGCGGATGTTTCCGGATAACTATCGTGCGTGCGGGTGATATTGCGTCAGGGTGTTTGATCTTTTTGATTGAATGTTTTAGTATTTCATCAGTTAGGTCAAAAAAGAGAGCTCATCATGGCAAAGACCGCCCCTCTGACATTGCAGGGCGAGATGCTCACGGTACAGCCGTATCGTGGTGAGCAGGGGCGTAGTTCTGGCGGGGGCTTGGCTTTCGTCCTGAAAGTGGTGGACGAGGCTGCATCGAGCACGTTGATGGCTTCGCTGCCACTGCTCGACCGGCTGTTGGCCGAGAAGGTCGCGGCGGTGCGGGAGCGTCGCATGGAGGAGATGGTCGACTTCATGGCCGCTCGCATGCTCACGCCCAGCCCCGTCGAACTGGAGATGGCGCAAAGACTGGCGTATCGGCACGCGCGAATCCTCAACGAATTCGGCTACTTCACCGCTGAGCAACTGGCTGACGCCAACAGCTCCCAGGCCAGCAATCGTATGGCGTTGGCCGATAACTGGCGCAAGCGCCGGCAGGTGTTTGCCGTGCCTCACCCGGACAAAGCCGCGCGTGACCGTGACGTCTATCCTGCTTTTCAGTTCGAGAGCGGTAAGCCGATCAAGGCGGTACAGGAGGTGCTGGAGGCATTTGGTGGGCGCAAGGCGCCGTGGAAGCTGGCGCTGTGGTTCACCTCGAACAATGGGGCTCTACCGGGTAGCGCTCGCCCGGTGGATCTACTGGGCGACGACCCCGCCATGGTCGTGCAGGCCGCGCGGCGCGATGCCGAGGGTAGCGCTGCTTGAGCTGTCGCGCGCCGATCCCGCCGCTCGATCCCCTGTTCGATCGCTGGCCCGTGGGCAGGCCGATCCACATCGTCCACGACACTGCATTCGCTCCCGAGAGCTTCAACCCTGGAGTAGACGCCGCAGGGCGGTTACGCAAGTCCACGCGCTTCGCGCCGATACGTAGTCTCGAAGGGCAGGTGGTTCCCTATCTGTACGGCGGTTCTACGCTGAATTGTGCGATCTTCGAGACCGTGTTTCACGATGTCCCGATCGATTCCCCGGACAAATTCGTGGACCTCGCTGATTTCGCAGAGCGCGGCCACGGTGAACTCACACCTAAGCGCGAATTGAAGCTCGTGGACTTGACGAGCGAGGGCCTTCACCGCCTGAAAGTTCCGAAAGAGGAACTGATCGCCAGCCCGTCGAGGGACTACCCGCACACGGCGGCATGGGCGCAGGTGCTGCACCGGCAGTTTCCCGATATCGACGGTTTGCTATGGATGTCTCGCCAGCGGGACCGTGATCATGCGCTGATGTTGTTCGGCGACCGATTGGACGGCGTGCTGAGTGGCCAGCGTATTGGTGGTCGGCTGGCTCGCAACGTTACCTTGCGCGAGGCCGTGCTCGCTGCGGCACTGCGCGCGGGTATCGACGCGGACTGAACGAACTATGCCGCGCGACGAGGCGACAGCTCGACGCTGTCGTCGCCGGGGAACTGCACATCAAGGCCCTGCACATCCTGATCGAGTTGGTGGAGCGGCGGATGTTTCCGGGCAACTATCGCTCAGTCGCGATCCGCTTTCAATACGTTGGATACGAAGCCGTGCCCGGCGGCGGTTAGACGATCGCCATTGGTCCACATTGCCTGGCAATCGTGATGCAGTGCGCAGGCCAGGTGCAGCGCATCCGGCGTCCGCAAACCATGGCGAGCACGTAGCTTTGCGGCGATGTCGAAGACTTCGTCGTGCAAAGGCAACCACGTAAAGCAGGCGAAGCTGCTTTCATAATATCGTTGCAGCCCCATATTGCCGCTATGAAGCGGCTTCACCAGACATTCCATGCAGGTAAGCGGCGAAATCGCGAATTGCTCCTCGGGCTGTTTTCGCGCCATGGCTGCGAGGGTCAGAGGGCCGAACAGCGGATGCGCTTCGCACGCGTAGATCAACAGGCACGAATCGAGATAGATGAGTGCCATGTCGTCAGTCCCAGGCGTTGCGCTCGTCTTCGATCGAAGCATCGATCTCCTGGGCGCTTCGCCGGAGATAGGCGGGAAGCGGATTGGCATTCAACCATTGCAGAAAGCCGGCTTCATGACGGGGCGGTGTGACGGCCGCAGAAGTAACCGACTTGTCTTTGCTGGCGGGGGGGGCGTCGATCGGCACCAACCGTGCGATGGGCTGGCCGCGATTGGCGATGACCACCTCCTCCCCAGCCAGCGCGGCTTTGATGAGCTGAGATAGCCGGTTCTTGGCTTCGAAGATGTTGACTTGCATGACGGCGTCAGTACCTTGTACCCAAACATCATATGGCCAAGTTAGCTAAATTGGCCGTCTTTCTCGATGACCCCTCCAGCGTCCACATCGTTGGCCGGAAGCGAGCCTTCGTAGCGCGCCCTGGGACGGATCAGCGCGTTCTGCCGACGTTGCTCGACCGCATGCGCGGTCCAGCCGATGCTCCGGCCGAGCAGAAAAAGCTTGAACGGCGCTTGTGAGGGCAGGTGGCCTGCCCGGGCCAGGGCCAGCAGCGCGAAATCGACGTTAGGTGCAGCGTTCGTCGCGGCGCATGCGGCGTCGGCCAGCTCACGCATCAACGGGTCGATCGGCAGATGTGGCGGTATCGCTCAGGCGCACCGCATCCCGTCCTCGGTAGATGAGCCGCCCCCGATCGACGGTCGAGATGCCGGTGACGATCGACGGTTCGCCCCAGGACATCGATCCGGCCGCGATGGCGGCGGGTTTGCGGCTACGGGCGCGCCGCTCGGCCAGCGCGTGAATGTCCTGTGCGAGGTACAGGCTGTGATGGGGTCGGGAGGGATCGGGGCGCATCCGGATCCGATTGCGGCTGACATAGGCATAAAGCGTCTGGGCCTTGATGCCGAGTGCGTTCAGCGCTCGTTCGCGAGTCATCCAGTCGTGGGTATTGATCATGTCAATCAAGATTGATGAGCGCGGATTCGACTTCTAACCTTATCGCATGCCGAAGATGAGGAGGGTGCGATGGATCCGTCACGACAGTTCGAAGCGCCGTGGAGCGCGATGCTGGCCGAGGCCGCGGAGTGCGTGGGCGGCGATGGCGGGGCCGGGGTGTCGGTCGTCGGCCAGGGGGCGCTGCCGTCGTGCTTCGCGACCACCGACCTCGCGGTCGAGTCGATCGCCGCCGCCGGAACGGCGGTCGCCGACTTGCTCGAATTGTCACCGGCCATCGGGGCAGAGCGGCCGCGCCGCATCATCACCGTCGATCGGCGTCTGGCTTGCGGTTGGTTCCTGCGCTCGATCCGGCCGATCGGATGGACGATGGTCGAGCCCTGGGATGCGATCGCCGGCGATTACCCGGCGCGTGACGGCTGGATTCGCCTGCATACGAACGCGCCGCGCCATCGCGCCGCCGCGCTGACGGTGCTCGGTTGTGAAGCCGTACGCTCGGCGGTCGCCCGAGCGGTCGAGGGCATCGACGCTGGTGAACTCGAGCAGGCGATCGTGCAGGCCGGCGGATGCGCGGCCGCGATGCGGTCGCCGGACGCGTGGCGCACGCATCCGCAAGGTGTCGCGCTGCGCGCCGAACCGTTGATTGCCGTGGAGCGTCACGAGACGAGCGCGGTGACGGCCTGGCGTCCCGATCCGCGGCGACCGCTGGCCGGCATCCGGGTGCTGGATCTGACGCGCGTGCTGGCCGGCCCCGTCGCGACGCGCATGCTGGCGGGGCTTGGCGCCGACGTGCTGAGGATCGATCCGCCGGACTGGGACGAGCCGAGCGTCGTGCCCGACGTGACGCTGGGCAAGCGCTGCGCGCGGCTCGACCTGCGCCGCACCGCAGACCGGCAGCGCTTCGAATCCTTGCTGGCACGCGCGGATGTCGTCGTGCACGGCTATCGGCCGGCCGCGCTCGATGGCCTGGGGTATGGCTCGGCAAGGCGACGGGCGATCAATCCCGACGTGATCGACGTGTCGCTGTGCGCTTATGGATGGTCCGGACCCTGGGCCGGGCGGCGCGGATTCGACAGCCTCGTGCAGATGTCGGCGGGAATCGCCGAGGCCGGCATGCGCTGGCGCCGGGCGGCCAAACCCGTACCGCTGCCGGCTCAGGCCCTCGATCATGCGACCGGCTACCTGATGGCAGCGGCGGCGATTCGCGGTATCCATCAGCGTCTGCGGGATCGGCGCGTGCTGCATGCCCGGCTGTCGTTGGCTCGCACGGCGATGATGCTGGCCGCGCATGCGGTGTGCGGTATCGATGACGACGAGGGGCCTGACAATGAGCATCGTTCCGACGATGCGCGAGCGCATGCCGCAACCGCGCCCGCGTTCGCGGGTCCGGCCGACGACGATTTCGCGCCACACGTCGAGGTCACGCCCTGGGGCGAGGCCCGGCGCCTGCGCCCACCGTTGTCGATCGACGACGTCACGTTGCGCTGGGATCGCCCCGCGGCCACACTGGGGTCGAGCGATGCCCGGTGGCTGGCCTGACGGCGGCCGGCACGGGTGACGGGATCATGTGGGAGGCGAGATGCAGGCAGGCAGAAGCAGCGAGGGCGCGACGCGTTCGATGAGGGTTACGGCCGCCGCGACGATGCGCTGGAGGATGCCAACGGACTTTGGGCGCCGAATCAGGCAAGCCATCGGACATGCGACCGGGCTGATGCTGGTGACGCTCTGCACCGTGGCCTGGGCGCAGTCGCCGGTGGGCGCGTGGCGCTCGATCGACGACAAGACCGGCAAGCCGCGGGCGGAGATCCGCATCGGCGAAGTCGACGGCAAACTGGTGGGCCGGATCGAGCGGTCGGCGGCGGCCGACGCGAGCAAGGAGCCGGCGCGATGCGTGAAATGCCCCGGAGACCGTGCCGATCAGCCGCTTATCGGGATGGAGATCATTCGCGGCGTCGACACGACGGCCACCGACGGATGGTTCGAAGGCGGCGAGATCCTCGATCCCGATTCGGGCAAGGTCTACAGGCTTCGCCTGAAGCCCGAGGACGGCAAGCTGCTGGTGCGTGGCATGATCGGCCCGTTCTATCGGACGCAGACTTGGGAGCGGCTGCCGCGATGACGTTGGCGATGGGGTGGGACGAATGGTGCCGGCACGACGGCGTGGCGCTGGCCGAGCGGGTCCGGCGAGGCGAACTGAGCGCGGCCGAAGTGGCCGCGCAGGCGGCGGCCGGCATCGCCGCGACCAATCCGGCGCTTAGCGCCGTCGTCGAGGTCTTCGAGGATGCGGTCGCCGATCCGTCCGTCGATGGCTCGAATCCCCTGGGCCCTCTGGCCGGCGTGCCCTATCTGATGAAGGACCTGGGCCCCACGCTGGCGGGCCGGCTGCAGGAAATGGGATCGCTGTTCATGCGCGGCAATCGCGCGACGGCCGACAGCTTCCTCGCGTCGCGGCTTCGCCAGGCCGGGTTGAACATCATCGGCCGCAGCACGACACCGGAGTTCGGCGTATGCAGTTCGGCCGAAAACCCGGCCGTCTACGTCACGCGCAACCCGTGGGACACCGAGTACACGACCTGCGGTTCATCGGCCGGCACGGCGGCGATGGTCGCCGCGGGCGTCGTACCCCTGTCGCACGCGACCGACGGAGGCGGCTCGATCCGCATTCCGGCAGGCGTCAACGGCAACATCGGCCTGAAGCCGTCGCGAGGCGTGTTCTCGATCGCGCCGGCGGCATCGGACCTGACCGGCCTCGTGTCGATCCAGGGGTGCCACAGCCGCACGGTGCGCGATACGGCGGTGTTCGTCGATGCATGCCGCGGCGGCGCGCCCGGCGAGTTCATGCCGTACTGGTCGGCGCCGGAACCTTATGCCCGGTTGATCGAGCGCGACCCGCCGCCGCTGCGCATCGCGATGTCGCACGAATGGGGCGACTACCGCGCGACGCCGGCGATCGTGGCCGAGCTCGAACGGGTCGGCAGATTGTTCGAGAGCCTGGGCCATCGCGTCGAATGGGCGCTGCCGGACGTCGACCTGCGCGCGGCCTTCACGGCGCAGACCACGTGCTACATCAGCAATTTCGCGCAGACGATCGGCAACCTGCTGGCGGCGCGCGGCCTCGACCGGCCGCCGGCGGCGTTGATCGAGCCGATCAACATCAAGATCTGGGAAGCAGGGCGCCACACCACTTATGACGAGCGCTACCGGATGCAGACGGTGTTCAATGCCACGTCGCGCGCGTTCGGGCGGTTCTTCGAGCAATGGGACATCATCCTGACGCCGATCACGGCATTACCGACGCCGCGCATCGGCACGACCGAGTACCTGACGATCAGCGACAACCCGTCGGTATACGACTGGTTCGCCAACCTGTGGCGCAACTTCGCCTATACGCCGATGGCCAACCTGTGCGGGATCCCGGCGCTGTCGCTGCCGCTGGCCTGGCACGACAACGGCCTGCCGCTGGGCATGCAGATCCAGGCCCGCCAGGCCGATGACGGCCTGCTGCTGCAATTGGCCGCGCAGGTCGAGCGGGCGATCGGCGGACGATGGAACGATGGCCGCTTGCCGACCGTGCACGTCACGAACCCGATGTACGGCACGGGCGCGATCCCGACCTGAGCCAGCAGACCGAACCGGCGGCGGTCCGGAAGGGCAGGAGCCGCCGCTACGTCCTGGCAGCCTGGCGGCGCGCAAGCAGATTGTTCAGCACCAGCGCAACGCAGGTCAGGCAGGCTCCGGCGATCTGGATCGGGGTGGGGACGATGTCGGTCAGCGCCGATACCGCGAACGCGGTGATCGTCGGTACGTTCAGGAACAGCACCGCGTTGATCGGTGTCAGCAATCGATTTCCGGCATTCCACAGCGACACGCCGACCACGCCCGCGCCGAGGCTCATGTAGAGCAGTTCCGGAAGGGTGTCGACGACGGCCTGTCCGGTCGGCGGCGCGACGAGCCCGGTCGCGAACAGCGAGAGATTGATCGCGACGATCGATGTGACGCCCAGCGCCATCGTGATCGTCGTGTAGCGCATCGGCGACCAGTCGGGGAAGCGAGCCGAGCCGAACGAGTAGATCACCCAGCACAGCATGCCGGCGATCGTGATCGCGCTGGACACCAGGCTTCCCGGCGCGCCGAGCAGTCCTGCCGGATTCCCGTTGGAGATCACGAGCGCGACGCCGCAGAACGAGAGCAGGAAGCACGACCAGGTCGTCCACGGCGCCAGCCGGCGCGTCATCGCCGAGTGGATCAGCGCGCCGAACAGCGGCTGTGTCGCGGCAAGAATCGAAGTGTTCAGTGCCCCTTGCGGGCCGGCCATCTTCTGACCGAGGAAGACCAGGAAGCCGAAGCCTGCGAAACCCGCCGAACCGAGCAGCCATGCCGCGAACAGCGGTCGGCCCGCGACCCGCAGAGCCGGCCGTCCTTCCTTCAACGCCAGCACCGCGATCATTACCGCGGCCGCCAGCAGGTAGCGCAGCGACGTGAACGAGAACGGATCGAGTCGTTGCAAGGCGCGCTGCATCACCGGGAACATCAGGCCGAACGACACGGTCGCGGCCGTGCAGTATCCGACCCCGGTTGCATAGCGGGCCGTGGCAACGCGAGAGGCGATACCGGCCGGTGATGGCTGGGAGGGGTAGGCCGATGCGAGCTTGTCCATGTGCTTGCCGAATGAAAGTTCAGACTGGGTATCGACGATTGTCGGCGCGCGGCGGATACTCCGCTACTGGCACGAATGACAACAATCGGGTAGATCATGCCAGTCATGAACGAAACGGCCGCCGGGCGCTCCGTTGGCCGACGCGCCCAGCGGCCGTGCGACAACAGGACGGTCGCCGTACTCGCCTACGATGGCGTCAACGTCTTCGAGCTCGGCATCGCGATGGAGGTGTTCGGCTTGGCCGACGTCGGACCGGACTGGTATCGCGTCGCGGTCTGCGCGCAGCGCTCCGGTGTGCCGGTCGCGGCCGGAGGCGTCGGACTGATGGCGCAAAGGAGCTTCCGTTTCCTGCACGAGGCTGGCACGGTGATCGTGCCCGGGTGGCGCGATATCGACGAGGCGCCGCCCGAAGCGGTGCTCGAGGCGCTGCGCCGAGCGCACGCACGCGGCGCGCGGATCGCGTCGATCTGTGCCGGGGTCTTCATCGTTGCAGCGACGGGTCTGCTCGACGGACGCAGGGTCGCCGCGCACTGGCGGCATGCCGAGACGCTGGCGCGTCGCTTCCCGCGGCTGCGGGTCGATCCGAAAGTGCTGTACGTCGACGACGAGGACATCCTGAGTTCGGCCGGGCGCGCAGCGGGCCTGGACCTGTGCGTGCATATCGTTCGCAAGGATCTCGGCGCCGACGTCGCCAACGAGGTCGCGCGCAGGCTGGTGATCTCGGCGCACCGCGAAGGCGGCCAGGCGCAGTTCCTGCCCGAGCCGACGCTGGCCGATACCGATCGGCTCGGCGATCTGCGCGCATGGGCGCGCGCGCATCTCGACCGGGATCTGACCATCGAAGCGTTGGCGCGGAAGGCGCGCACGAGCCGGCGGACCCTGATACGGCGCTTCGTCGAGTCGACCGGCCTGCCGCCGGGCGAATGGGTGTTGCAGCAGAGGCTGTCACGCGCTCGCCAATTACTCGAAGCCACCTCGAAACCGATCGAGGACATCGCGGCTTTGGTCGGCTTCGGCTCCGCCGACGTATTGCGGCACCACTTCCGGGAGCGTTTCGCGACCAGCCCGATCCGCTATCGGCGAGCGTTCAAGGCCTGACCGCGCCGGGGAGGCTGGGGGCTGCACACCCATCCCGGGCCGGCCTAAGCGCCACCGCGCGAGATCGACCGTCGCGTAGGCTGCTCCCTACGCCCGCATCTTCCCACCGCCCACTTGTTGCGGCAGGGCTTCGCCGCGACGATGAGACTCCCCTTTCTCGCGGATGAAGGAGAGTCGATGATCATCGAACCGAATCCGACCGTGCCCACGATGGCCGTCGGCAATCCCCACGTTTCCACGACGCTGCCGGGTTCCGGCACTTCGTGGGGCGCGATCTTTGCGGGGGCCGTCGCGGCCGCCGCGCTGTCATTGATTCTGTTCGCCCTCGGTACGGGGGTGGGTCTTGCCGCAGTGTCGCCCTGGCATGGCCAGGGACTGGAGGCCGGGACGATCGGCGGGGCGGCGATCGCCTGGCTGATGTTCACGCAGCTCGCCGCGTCGGGCGTCGGCGGCTACCTGGCCGGTCGCCTGAGGACGCGCTGGCACTCGCTGAACGTCCATGAATCGTACTTCCGTGATACCGCGCACGGCTTCGTCGCCTGGGGGATCGCCACGCTGGCGGTCGTCGTCATCGTATCGATGGCCGTGGGTGGCGCGGTACGGACCGGCGTCGAGACCGGCGCACAGGTCGTCGGCGGCGCCGCGCAGGGTGCGGTGGCGGCGGCCGGGATGGCGGCCGGCGACGGCGATGGCGCGCGCGGAGATCCGGTCGCGTACGCGACCGATGCGTTGTTCCGCCCCGAAGGCGAACCGCTGGCCGGCCGCGACGAAGGGCGTGCGCGGGCCGAGGCGGCGCGGATCTTCGCGGTGGCGTTGGCCAACGGCCAGCTCGGTGACGACGATCGCCGCTATCTGGGTCGGCAAGTCGCTGCGATGACCGGCCTGGCACCCGAGCAGGCGGCCCAGCGCGTGTCGCAGCGGTTCGACGACGCGACCAAAGCCATCGAGACCGCCAAGCAGCGCGCGGCCGAAGCCGCCGATGCGGCGCGCCGCGCGACGATGAAAGCCTCGCTATGGTCGTTCGCCGCGCTGCTGCTCGGCGCGTTCGTCGCCAGCCTGGCGGCGACCTGGGGCGGGCGCCGGCGCGACGATCTCGATTGAGGCCGTCATCGCTTTGCCCATCAAGATTCGCTAAGTTTTCGAGGAGCCTTCATCATGCGATCGATCCTGCTCTATCTGCTCGGCATTCCGATCCCGATCATCATCCTGATCGCACTGTTCGTGAAGTGAACGGTCGACGCGCGTTCGGCGAGAAGGGCTTGGCCGCTTTCCCCGCTTGCCAGCCGCGCGGGTCCGGGCCTTGGCGCTCGCGGACGCGCAGGCGCCGGCCGGCCACCTTGCAGCGCACCCTCCATTACCCGCCGTGCGGAGCAGCCGCTCTGTCGAATGCGGAACGTGTTCCCTCATTCTTGAGCGCGGCCCGCTGAATCTTGCCGGTGGCCGTCTTGGGGAGTTCGTCCATCCGACGCAGGAACCGTGGCTTGGCAAACCGGGGAAGCAAGGCGTCGGCCTGCTCACCGATCGAGGCCAGCGTCGCCTCATGCCCCGGAGCGAAGACCAGTGCGAGCATCAGCTCATCCTCGCCGCCTGGCAGATCCGACGGCACCGCATAGGCAGCCACCTCCACCACGCCGGGCAGGCTGCCGACGGCCCTTTCGACCTCGGCGGCCGAGATGTTCTCGCCGCGGCGCCGAATGCAGTCCTTGATGCGGTCCACGAAAGTCACCAGGCCGTCGGCCGTCATCGTGCCGGCGTCACCGGTATGGAACCAAAGATTGCGCCAGGCCTCGACCGTCTTCTCGGGCTGGCCGTGGTAGCCCGCCATGAATCCGAATGGCACCTTGGGACGGACGAGGATCTCGCCTAGTTCGCCTGGCGGTACCGGCGCGTCGGTTTGCGGATCGGCAATCACCACGTCGAAATGCTGCCGGTGCACCCAGCCGGCGGCATCCGGCGCCGGCTGGCCCAGCCGCCCCCAGATCGGGATGTTGACTTCCGTCATGCCAAACCCCGACATGACGTCGCCCACCCCGAAGCGTTCGCGGAAAGCCGTTTCATGCACGGCCAGATTGGGGGCAATCAAGGCCGCGCGCAGACGGTGGTGGCGGTCCTCGTCGGACGGTGGCCGGGCAATCACGAATGCCGCCGTGGCGCCCAGCAGATTGGTCACCGTGGCGCCGCTGCCGCGCAGGTCCGACAGCCATTCCGAGGCGCTGAAGCGCTGCCTCAGCACGGCGGGAATGCCCGCCAGCAGCGTCGCTCCCAATTGCATCAGCAAGCCGTTGGCATGGAACAGCGGAAGCGTGATGTAGTACTTGTCGTCCGGCCGCAATCGCAGGCACTCGATAGTGCCCACGCCATACAGCGTGCAGTGGGCGTGCGGCATCAGCACGCCCTTGGACGGCCCGCTCGTGCCCGAGGTGTACATGATGCAGGCCGTATCGTGGGGTTGCGGCATCGGCCCGTCCCAAGGTGCGGTACTGCGCCAGTCCTGCCAGTCCAGTGACGTCGAGCCGGCCAGCGCATCGCCGCCTTGCCCGGCCACGATCAACCGGCGCAGTCGCGTCAGGCTGGACTCCACTTCGGCCAGCGCGGGCTGCAGGCTGGCATCGACCACCGCGAGCGCGGCGCCCGAGTCGTTCAACTGGTGCGCCAGGAACGTGCCGCGCAGTTCCGTGTTGAGCAGGACGGCTATGGCCCCCAGGCGCCCCAACCCGAGCCAGACGCGGACGAAGTCCAGTCCGCCGTGCATCCATACGGCAACGCACTCGCCCCGTTGCACGCCCAGGCGGGCGAAATGACCGGCCATTCTTCGGACGTCATCGGCCATTGCCCCGAAATCGGCCTCATCGCCATCCGTGGTGCTGATCCAGGTTTGTGCTGGCTTGGTCCGTGCCATCTCGTCCAGCACGGCGGGCAATACCCAGCGGGAGGTGTCATCGAGACCTGTGAACATCATTGGGCTCATTTCGAAAGAAGTTCGGGTATCTGCCGGCTCGCTCAGTCGAGCTTGATGCCCGATTGGCGCACGACCTTTCCCCACACACCGATTTCCTGGTCGACGAAGGTGGCGAATTCCGGCTGCGTCAGCGCACGTGGAGAAAACCACTTGGGATCGAACCTGTTCGCGGCAGCGGCATTCCTGATGGCCTGGTTGACCGCCGCGTTCATGGCCGTCACGTGCTGGCTGGGCGTAGCCGCCGGAGCGAACAGGCCGTACCAGAGCGTCGCGGTCAACGGCACGCCCTGTTCGGCGAACGTCGGCACATCGGGCAGGAATGGCAGGCGCTTTTCCCCCATGACGGCAATCGGGCGTATCGCGTGTTGTTCGATATGCCCTTGCGCCAGCGAGTAGATGGAGATGGAAGCCGAAACCTCGCCCGAGTAGATCGCGTGAGCCAGATCTGGCGTGTTCTTGTAGGGCACGTGCGTCATGGAAACATCCAAGGCCCTTTCCACGGTGCCGAGCACGAGATGCGAAGAACTGCCGGCGCCCCAGCTACCCCAGTTGATGCTGTCGGGCTGCGACCTGGCCTGCTGCACCAGGTCCTTGATGCTGCGAATGGACGACTTGCCCGGCACGACCAGCATGCCATTGACGTCGGCGAGGAAGGCCACCGGCACGAAGTCCTTCCGCGCGTCGTAGGGCACGCTCTTGAACAGCACGGGATTGTTGGTCACCACGTCCCCCGCTTCGGGTCCGCCGTCATGCCGCTACTCAGGTCGTGACAAGTCTTTCGCCAGGAACATCGCGCCGGGCATCGGGTTGTACACATAAGGCTCGGTCGGCACGAAGCCCACCGAGTGGTACAAGGCGACCGCTGCCGCCATCGACGGCAGCGTGTCGAGCAGCATGCGGCGATAGCCGGCGTCGCGCGCCTCATCGATCAGCCGCTCGACCAGACGGCGGCCCAGGCCGAGGCCACGCGCGGCCGGCGTCAGATACAGCCGCTTCATCTCGCAGTCGCCGTCCGCCGCCAGCGGACGCAGCGCGATGCAGCCCAGCGGCTCCCCGTCGCCGGGATCGGTGCCGGGGTAAGTGCCGCGCCGGGCGATCAGCAACCGGCCCGCCGGCGGCGCGTACTTGCCGGGCAGCGTCGCCAGCTCTTGCGAGAAATCCTGGAAACCCAGGTCGAAGCCCAGTCCATCGGCGTAGGCGCGGAACAGGCGTTCGACGATCGTGCGGTCGTCGGGAAACGCGGCGGCACGAATGTCGATGGCGGCCGCCGCGTCGCGGCCGGTGTCGGGCGGTGCCGTCATCGCAGCGCCTCGGTCACCGCCCGGAAGAAGTCCGCATCGTCGATGAACACGCGGTCCTTCGGTTTGGGCAGCGCGCCCCATACGACGATCACCAGCCGTTCGGCCGGGTGCATGTAGATGTGCTGGCCGAAGATGCCGCGCGCCGCGAAGCTGCCGACTCGGCCTCGAAGGCCGGCGTCGATCGGCCACAGCATGTAGCCGTAAGCGAGCTGCTCGCCGCCGACGAGCCTGTGCGTGGCGGCCTCGTCGAGCCAGCCGTCGGGTAGTCGCGCCTGGCCGCCGGCGCGGCCGCCGTCGATCAGGAACTGGCCGAAGCGCCCATAGTCGCGCAGCGTCGCGGCGATGCCGCTGCCGCCGACCTCCAGGCCGTCCGGCGCTTCCAGCCACCAGCTCGCGTCGGCCTCCATGCCGCACGGTCGCCAGATCGTCTCGGACAGGTAGTCGGCCAGCGGGCTGCCGACCGCGGCGCGCACCAACGCGCCCAGGATGTGCGTCTCGCCGGTGCTGTAATTGAAGCGCGTACCCGGTTCGGCGATGCGTGGCAGCGACGCCATCAGTTCGAGTACCGCGCCGCCGCGCTGCGCATCCTGCGCGGCCAGCATCCGGCGACGGTCCGACGCCGGATCGACGTAGGTCTCGTTCCATTGCACGCCCGACGCCATCTGCAGCACGTGGCGCACGCTGACGCCCTGGTAGGCGCTGCCGGCCAGCATCGGCAAATAGCGCGTGACGTCATCGTCGAGGCTATCGATGAAGCCGTCGCGCAATGCGATGCCCGCGAGCGTCGACGTCACCGACTTGGCGACCGACATCGATCCCCAGCGCGTGTGCGCGTCATTGCCCAGATGGTAGCTCTCGTGGCGGATGCGTCCGTCCTTCAGCACCAGCAGGCCGGCGACGCGGTTGAATGCCAGGAAATCGACCAGATCGAACGTGTGGCCGCCCGATGTGAACGTGAAGTGGGGAAGCGGTTCGCCTGCCGGCATCAGCGAGACCGTCGGCCCGCGGCGGATCGTGCGCGACGGATACAACCGGTCATAGCGGCGCATCGTGCTCACCACGAGATCGGGCGGCAGGCGCCCGTCATAGAGCGCCTGCACGGCGGCGACCGGTTCGTCGATCACGGATGGGAGTGGTGCGTGCGGGGAAGCGGACATGCGGCGGCCGTGGCGGAATGGCGAATTCCCCACCTTAGCGCAAACCGCCGCGATCGCGCCACGCGCGCGAGCGGTGCGTTGCGTGCCGTGCTATCGGCGCCGCACCGCCTGCAGTTG
>JAKPAM010000114.1 GCA_029779435.1 Pseudomonadota bacterium
GTGGGTGGAAATTCCCGAGCGAGCAGCTCGCGCAGCATGTCGGCGACGGTGATCCCGCGCCGAAAGGCCGCAATCTTGATGCGGCCGCGCAGGTCGGGCGTGACGTCGATGGTCAGGCGGGCGGTGAACGCATCGCCGGCGGCCATGCCGTTCGGCTGCGTCTCGGCCGCCCTAATCCAGCTTTCGGGATTGCCCGGCCGGGACGCAAAACGGCGCTTGTCGGCGCGTTCCGTCATGCCGCGCCTCCGCCGTGGAGCGGCAGCACGGCGGCGATGCGCGCGCGGGCACGCTCGGCCATGGCGGCGTCGATCTCGCAGCCGAGATAACGACGGCCGGTGAGCCGGCAGGCTGCGCCGGAACCGGCGAACCAATCGCCGACCAGACCGCCTTCGGGGCAACTCGTGCGGATCAAGATCGCCGCGTTCGGGCGCGGCGTCACCGTCGCCGACATGCTGCGCGAGCTGCTCGCGCGTGAATTCCCCTCGACACCAGGAGACCCCACATGACCGGCACTGCGGCTCCCCGCATGCGTGGCGGCCCGCTGCCGTCAGCGCTCCCCCATGACAGCATGACCCACGTCGAACTGACGTGGATCGAGAAGAAGATCGAATACTGGATCAGGTTCGGCCGTGAGGCGCATGAACAGATCCTCGACCGCCGCCGCCGTGTCGTCTCCTTCCGTCCAAACACCGTATTCGCGTTCGTGCGATGGGCGGCCAACGACTTCGGCACGATCATCTCGCGCATCGACATCGTGCGCGCGGTCGAGCCCGGAGAGCCCTACCAAACGCTGCCCTTTGTCCGACCGGGCGGTGAAATCCTGCTCAGGATCGACGGATGGCCAAAGGTCGAAGACGTGCTGCGCCACGTCGATGCCATTGAAGCGATCGGCATCGAGGCGGACGCCGTTTCACCGGAACACTGGCGTCACGTCCACAATCGGATGGCGGCTGGACATCAGCCGCGCTCCTATACGCTCGACCAGCATCGCGCCTTCCTCCTGCGCCGGAGGACGCGGTCGTGACGCGCGCCGGTCTCTTCCTCGTCATGGCTCTCGCGACCACGGGCATCAGCTATCCGGCGCTCACCCCGATGCCGATCAAGCTCCTGTGGAACGCATCGGCGAGCGCCCCCATCGGCTTCTACACGATCGACGTCGATGGCCCGTTCGACGTCACCGATCTCATTGCCGTCGATGCGCCCGAGCCGCTCGCGACCTTCATGGCCGAACGCGGCTATCTTCCCAAAGGCGTCCCGCTGTTGAAGCGCATCCTCGGCGTTTCCGGGCAGACCGTTTGCCGCTCGAACCTCTCCGTCACGATCGACGGCGTCGAGATGGGCGATGCGCTGCCGCGTGATCGCGCCGGGCGCGACCTCCCGGTCTGGCAGGGCTGCCGCCGTATCCCGACCGGCGCAGTCTTCCTCATGAACTGGCAGGTCCGCGACAGCCTGGACGGTCGCTATTTCGGCCTGACCTCCACTGACCAGATCATCGGCCGCGCCGTCCCCCTGTGGACAGACGAGGACGGAACGGACCGCTTCGAATGGCGCGCACCGACGCGATGAACACCTCGCCATCGGCGGGGGCGGCGCCCACCGATGGCTTTGCCAACGCCGCCGCAAAGGAAGTCATCATGCCTCAGATTGGTCAATTCACGCGCCAGGACACGGGCTTCGCCGGCAAGCTGGAGACGTTCACGCTCTTCCGCGATGTCGTCATCGTGCCGGCAGAGCCCTCCGATGCCGAGAACGCGCCGGATTACCGCGTTCACGCCAGCGACGATGGCAAAGCCGAAGCCGGTCCGGAAATCGGCGCGGGCTGGAAACGCACCGGCGAGCGCGCGGGCGAATACGTTGCCGTACTGATCGACGACCCTGCGCTGCCGCAGCCG
>JAKPAM010000143.1 GCA_029779435.1 Pseudomonadota bacterium
TAGGCGCGGGCGAAGCGGCGTACCCGAGGTACGTAATGAGCCCGCAACGACGCCACAGCGCTTGACGCCCCTCGGCCCGAAGGGTGAAGCCCTGTTCGAGCCCGCCGCCGCGTTGCAAATGCTCGCCATAGCCCCGCTATGGCTGTGCTTTGCGCCTTGCTGCAGGCTCGAACAGGGCTTCACGCGGGGGCGATCTTAGCGTTAACAGGCCCTATCACCCCGGCACTCGAGCAACGTGACATCCGCTGCGACCGCGCGGGGACGCGGGCAAGGCGCGGACACGGCATCACACGGGTCCGCTGTTCGCATGAACCAGCCCCCGTTCGCCCACGGCCCGGTCTTCTCCGACACGCCGACGGGTCGGCGGGCGACGGCGCGCCCTCGTCGGATGCTTATGCTTGAACCATCGATCACCGCAGACCAGGAGATCACGATGGACAAGACGCCAAACGGCCCGCCGATGGTGGAGCGCGACCCCGATCTGATCGAGCAGGCCAAGCCGGGACATGGCGTGCCGTCGCAGGATCCGGATCCGGCCGCGCAGCAGCCGATCGATCCGGAACTCGCCCACCGGGAAGAGAAGTCCGTCTACGTGGGGGGCGGCATCGTTGCCGGGGCCGCGGCAGGGGCCGCGGTCGGATCGGCCGTGGGCGGCCCGATCGGCACGGTGGTGGGAGGGACGGTCGGCGCCGTCGCGGGAGCCGTCGGGGGCGCGGCCGCCGGTGAAGCGGCTTCCGGCCCTTCCGATGAGGACGAACCCGAAGACCCGCCGAAGCACCGTTAGAGCCAGCGGGCGGGCGGCCGTTGCGAGACCGCCGGCCCCGAGGCATGCGTGAGGCAGCCGGCTCGGTGAATTCAAGCGAGGCGAGGCGGCCCTGCCGAGGCCGGCCGGGCCGGTCCCGCACGACGCCATGATATGGTGCGCGGGTACCGATCCCCAGGCTGCTGCCCATGACCAGAATGCCCGGCGACGAGTCCGTCGTCCATGGGTCGAAGGCGCCGCTGCGCGGTCTGCCTTCGGTCGACGCGCTGCTGCGCAGCACCCCCATCGCCTCGCTGGTCGAGCGACACGGCCATACGTTGGTGGCGACCGAAGCCCGGCGCCTCATCGATCGGCTGCGCCAGCGGCTGCGGGACGGCGAACCGATTCCCGCGTCGAGCCTCGCCCCCGCCGCGCTCGCCGAGGAACTCGCGTCCGAATGCGCGCGAAGGCTGGCGCCGACGATGCGGCGCGTCATCAACCTGACCGGCACCGTTATCCATACGAATCTCGGGCGGGCACTACTGTCCGACGCGATGATGGCCGAGGCGCAGGCACTGATGACGGCGCCGAACAACCTGGAATTCGACCTCGACGACGGCGGCCGCGGCGACCGGGATACGCTGATCGAGCCCCTGCTGTGCGAGCTGACGGGCGCCGAGGCCGCGACCGTCGTCAACAACAACGCGGCCGGCGTGCTGTTGACCGTCGCGGCGCTCGCACGCGGTCGCGAGGTCATCGTGTCCCGCGGCGAGCTGGTCGAGATCGGCGGTGCGTTCCGCATCCCCGACGTGATGGCCAGCGCCGGCGCGACGCTGATCGAGGTCGGCACGACCAACCGCACGCATGCGGCCGACTACCGGCGCGCGATCACCGAACGCACGGCGCTGGTCATGAAGGTGCATCCGAGCAACTACGCGATCGAAGGCTTCACGGCCGCGGTCGACGAGGCCGAGCTGGCGTCGATCGCGCACGGCGCCGGCGTACCGCTGGCCACCGACCTGGGCAGCGGCGCGCTGATCGACCTGGCCGTTCACGGCCTGCCGCGCGAACCGCTGCCGCAGCAGTCGCTGGCGCACGGCTGCGACGTCGTCACGTTCTCCGGCGACAAACTGCTCGGCGGCCCCCAGGCGGGACTGATCGTCGGCTCGCGCGAGACGATCGCACGGATCCGCAAGCATCCGATGAAGCGCGCGCTAAGGATGTCCAAGCTGCCGCTGGCCGTGCTGTCGGCCACGCTGCGGCTCTACCTGTGTCCGGAGAAGCTCGCCGAACGGCTGCCGACGCTCCGGCTGCTGACGCGGCCGCACGCCGCGATCGCCGAGACCGCCCGCGCGCTGCGGCCGCTCGTCGCCGAAGCGTTGCAGCCGCCATCGCCGGCCGATCCGCGCATGCCGCCCGCTTATGATGTCGAGGTGACCGCGCTCAACAGCCAGATCGGCTCGGGCTCGCTGCCGCTGGAACGCCTGCCCTCGTGCGGGCTGGCGATCCGGCCGTGCGATGGCAGCGGCCGCGCGCTCGACGCGCTCGTGCATGCGCTGCGCGCGCTGCCGACGCCGGTGATCGGTCGCATCGATCGACAGGCGCTGCTGCTCGACCTGCGCTGCCTCGAGGATCCGCGCGCGTTCAGCGAGCAATTGCCGCGACTGCGCCAGCAACTGTACGGCCCGAAGCGGCCATGATCGTCGGCACCGCCGGACACATCGATCATGGCAAGTCGACGCTCGTACGAGCGCTGACCGGCACCGATCCGAGCCGACTGGCCGAAGAGAAGCGGCGCGGCATCACGATCGAACTCGGTTATGCGTTCATCGACGCGCCGGACGGCGAACGCATCGGCTTCATCGACGTGCCGGGCCACGAGCGGCTCGTGCACACGATGCTGGCCGGCGCGACCGGCATCGACGCGGTAATGCTGGTCGTGGCCGCCGATGATGGCGTGATGCCGCAAACGCGCGAGCATCTGGCCGTGGTGTCCCTGCTGGGTATCCGGCGCGGCGCCGTCGTCGTCACGAAGATCGATCGCGCCTCGCCCGAGCGCGTGGCGCAGGTCGTGCGCGACGTCCACGCGCTGATCGCGGCCAGTCCGCTGGCCGACGCGCCGATCCTGCCGGTCAGCGCCGCCGAAGGCCGGGGACTCGATGCGCTGAAGACGTGGCTGTTCGACGCCGCCACCGCCCTCTCATCGTCAGGAACCTCGCCAGGATCCACGGACGCCTCCACCGACGGGGAAACGATCGACTCACCGGCCGGGCCACCCGCCGCGAACGCCTTTCCGCACCCCGGCTTCCGGCTGGCCGTCGATCGCACGTTCACGCTGGACGGCATCGGCACCGTGGTCACGGGGACCGTGTTCGCCGGCGAGGTGCGGATCGGCGACGCATTGCGATCGGCGCCGGGCGCACGACCGACGCGCGCGCGTAGCCTGCATGCGCAGAACCGGCCGACGACCCGGGCCGGAAGGGGTCAACGCTGCGCGGTCAACGTCGCCGGCCTCGCACGCGACGACGTCGAACGCGGCGATTGGCTGTGCGCCCCCGAGATCGCGCTACGGACCGATCGGATCGACGTATCGCTGACGCTGTGGCACGCCGAGGACAAACCGCTGCGCTCGGGCGTCAACGTCCACCTCCACGCGGGTGCCGCCGATCGGATGGCGCGCCTCGTGCTGCTCGAAGGCGAGTCCCTGGCCCCGGGCGCGGAGATGCTGGCGCAGTTGATCCTGCAGGCCCCGATCGCGATCTGGAGCGCCGACCGCATCGTGCTGCGCGACGCATCGGCCAGCCGCACATTGGCCGGTGGCCAGGTTCTCGATCCGTTCGCGCCGGCCCGCTATCGCAAGACGCCCGAGCGTCTCGACCTGCTGCGCGCGCTGCGCGCCGGCCCGACGCCCGGTGCCCGGTTGGCGGCACTGCTGGCCCGGGCGCCGCATGGCATCGAGTGGGATCGATGGCGGCGGGCCGAAGGACTGCTGTCCTCGCACGGGACGATCGACTGGGATCCGTTCGATGCGGTGCCGATCGACGGCGCATCCGGTTCCGCATCATCGTCCGTCGAAGCCGGTCCGCATTGGGTGATCGGCAACGGCGCGCAGCGGGCACTCGACCAGGCGCTGCGCGAGGCGATCGCGCGCCTGCATCGGGACGAGCCCGACGCGCTCGGCGTCGACGCGGCGCGCCTGCGCCGGCTGGCTGCGCCGAGAGCAGCCGCCCCCGTCGTCGATGCGGCGATCCAGCGGCTGCTCGCCGACGGGCACCTGGCACGGCACGGCGTGTTCCTGCATGCGCCCAATCATCTGGTGACGCTGGCGCCGGCCGAAGAAAAGCTCGCCGCGGCGATCCTGCCCCGGCTCGTGCAAGGCGCTTATGATCCCCCTTGGGTCCGCGATCTGGCGCGCGAATTGTCGACGCCCGAGACGCAGGTCCGGCAAACGCTGGTGCGCATGGCGATCCGCGGGCAGGTGTTCCAGGTCGTGCGCGACCTGTATTACGACGCCACCGTCATCGAGCGGCTCGCGGCGATCATTCGCGAACTGGCCAAAAGCGCCAGCGACAGCGGCAGCGAACCGGCGGGCGGCGTGCGCGCCGCGGATTTTCGGGATCGCACGGGCCTGGGCCGCAAGCGCGCGATCCAGATCCTGGAGTTCTTCGACCGGATCGGCCTGCTGCGTCGTGTTCGCGATGCCCACCTGCTGCGCCCCGGCAGCACGCTGTTCGGGCAGGGGACGGAGGACGTGCGAGAATCGACGGCCCCGCTGCCCATGACGGACGAAGCGAGCGGCGACAGGGCCTGTCGACGCTAAGATCGAACTCGCGTGAAGCCCTGCGAGACGAAGGAAGGAACACGTTCCCGGTGGAACGGCCGGGCTTCAAACCCGGTGGGCGGCGCCAAGCGTTGCCGGGTGGGTTCGACTCCCACTTCCTTCCGCCCGGCGCTCACGGTCTGACAGGCGCGCGGAGCGCCCCGACTCCGGCCCGCGTTGATCGACGGGCCGGCAGCCCCCCCCCCCCCCCCCCGGCAGCGGGACGCGGCGAGCGGGGGCGTCGTTCAGCGCTTCATTAGCGCGGCGCCATCCGGATCGCGCCGTCCAGGCGCACGCACTGGCCGTTGAAGTACGAATTGCGCGCCATTTCCAGCGCCAGGCTGCCGAATTCCTCGGGCTTGCCGAGGCGTTTGGGGAACGGCACCGACGCGCTCAGGCTGTTGAGCACCTGCGGCGTCGCGCCCAGCATCAGCGGCGTCGCGAAGATGCCCGGCATGATCGAGTTGACGCGAATGCCCAGGTCCGACAGATCGCGGGCCATCGGCAGCACCAGGCCGTTGACGCCGGCCTTGGCCGACCCATAGATGACCTGGCCGATCTGGCCGTCCTGCGCGGCGACCGAAGCCGTCAGGATGATGACGCCGCGTTCGCCGTCTTCCAGCGGCTCGAGCGTCGCCATGCCTTCGGCGGCATGCGCGGCCAGCCGGTAGCTGGCGACCAGCACGCCCTGCACGCCGGCCTCGTAGTCCTCGGTCGACAGGCGCTTGAGCTTGTTGGACGCCTTGTCGAAGGCCAGCGTCTTGCCGCGGCGCGAGGTCATCGCGCAATGCACGAGCACGCGCTCCTGGCCATGGGCTTCGCGCGCCTTCTTGTAGCCGGCGACGACCGCTTCTTCGTTGTTGATGTCGACTTTGCAGAAGATGCCGCCGATCTTGCTGGCGACCGCCTGGCCCTTTTCTTCATTGACGTCGAAGATCGCGACCTTGACGCCCTGCGCGGCCAGCGCTTCGGCCGATGCCTGGCCCAGACCCGACGCGCCACCGGTGACGACGGCGCTGATGCTCTTGTCTACCTTCATTTCCAAGATCTCCGTGGGTGGAAAATGGCCTAGATCCTACCTTGGAATGGGCGGCGGACCGAAACGGCGGAACGCCACCCGACTGAACTTCAATCCAATGAAACCCCGTGCGGGTGCCGTCGAACGCTCGATCGATTCGCGCCGGACACGGCCGGCACCGCGCTGATCGATCAAGGACGGAACTGCAGCACTCGCGGCACGAGCCGAGCCGGCGCCGACGCGACGCGGCACGCATCGTCCAGCCATTCGCAGACGCGCTGCCGTGTTTCGCGCGGGTCGATCATCTCTTCGATCTGGAAGCGGTTCAGCGGACCGATCGGTCCGCGCACGCTCTCGATCCGCGCGTTGATCTCGGCACGCAGCGCCGCGGGATCGGCCGCCTCGGCCAACTGGCGCTTGTATGCGGCCTCGATCCCACCCTCGGGCGGGATGCCTCCGACGTCGGCCGACGGCCAGACCACGCGCGCCGACACGGCCGCGCGCGGCGTCGCGTAGTTGTTGCCCGCCACGCCGAAGCTGCGCCGCATGATGACCGTGAAGATCGGCACCTGCACCTGCGCGAACGCCACCATCCACTCGCCCCCCTTGCGGATCGTGCCGGCGATCTCGTTCTCGATGCCGACCGCGAAGCCCGGGTTGTCGACGAGATTCAGGATCGGGACGTGGAACAGATCGCACAGGTCCAGGTGCCGGCGCAGCTTGTCGCAGCCGTCGGCGGTCAGCGCGCCGCCATTGACGTGGCGGCTGTCCGACGCGATCACGCCCATCACGCGGCCGTCCATGCGCACGAAGCCGGTCACCTGGTCGGTGCCCCACAGCGGCCCGATCTCGAAGAACGAATCGCGGTCGGCGATCAGGCGGATCGCGCGGCGGATGTCGAAGGTCGCCGTGCGCTTGCGCGGCACCAGCGTCAGCAACTCGTCGTCGCGGCGATCGGGCGGGTCGGACGGATCCGGCGCGACCGCCGGCGGCGCCTCGTAGACGCTGAGGGGCAGATACGACAGGAAGCGCCGCGTCATCGCCATCGCCTCCTCCTCGGTCTCGGCCAGGTTGTCGACCGCGCCATTGCGGCAGTGGATATGCCAGCCGCCCAGTTCCTCCTTCGTCACGTCATACCCCATCGCGTGCGACACGACGGGCGGCCCGGCGACGAACAACTGCGACATGTCGCGCACCATCACCGAGAAGTGGCCCAGCACCGCCTTCGCCGCGCCGATCCCCACGACGCTGCCGAGCAGCAGATTGACGACCGGCACCGTGCCGAGCTGCTCGGCATACAGCGTACTGCCCAGATGCGCCGGCAGGAACGAACCGCCGCCGCCGGTGACGCGCGGACGGCCGGCCACGATCGCGCCGGAGCTCTCCTTGGCCGACGAGGGCGCGGTCTCCTGCTTGGGCACCATCGCCGCGACGCTGCCGCCGCCGGACGAGCCATCGAGCAGGCGCACGGACGGCACGCGCATCTCGATCGACAGCGCATCGAGGTACCGGCTCTTCTGCCCGATCGCCCCATCCGCGTGACCGCCGCGCGACGTGAAGTCATCGGCGCACACGATCGCCGTGCGGCGCGCGATGCGGCCGACACCGCCGACGTGGTTGGCCGGCGTGAAGTCGGCGATCTGGCCGTCGGCGTCGTACGACGCGAAGCCCGCCAGGCTGCCGACCTCGCGAAAACTGCCGTCGTCGAGCAGCAGCGCGATCCGTTCGCGGCAGGTCAGTTTGCCGCGATCGCGCTGGCGCACGACGCCCGGCTCCGCCGAACCGGGCGCCAGCCGGCGGTGCGCGATCGCCTGCAATTTGGCGACGTCGTCCAGCA
This sequence comes from Pseudomonadota bacterium, assembly GCA_029779435.1. Classification (GTDB taxonomy): domain Bacteria; phylum Pseudomonadota; class Gammaproteobacteria; order Burkholderiales; family Burkholderiaceae_E; genus JAKPAM01. The sequence goes on from JAKPAM010000143.1 coordinate 7,418, forward strand.
TCGGACGCCATCCGGCGTCGGGCGGCGCACGGCGCGATGCATCGGCCCCGGCGGCTCCCCTCGTCCCCGCCTCGCCCGGCCGAACCGCGACCAGCACCTGGCCCGCCTGCACGGCCTGGCCAGTCGACAGCGCCAGCATCGCCGACACGACGCCGGACACCGGCGCGCCGATCGTCGTCTCCATCTTCATCGCGGTCACGACCAGCAACGGATCTCCGGCCTGGACCTCGGCGCCTTCGACAGCCAGTACGTCGACGACGACGCCGTTCTGCGGGCAATCGACCGCCACGTCGCCGTCGGGCACGACGACCGACGGCGACGACGATGCCGCACTGTCGCCAGCCGCGCTACCGCCGATACCGGCAGCACGACCTGCCCCCAGCCCTCCGCCGCCGGAGACCGCGGCCGCCTGCCGCTCGAGCAGGCGCAACACCGCGCTGCTCCCTGCGCCGCCCGATGGCATCGCCCCGCCGCGAAGCGCGGATCCGTCCAACCCCGGCTCCTCGGCCAGCAGCGTCGTGCGCGCATCGCCGGCGCGGAACGCCGGTGCCGACAGGATCGCCCGCAACTGCGCGATGTTGGTCGGCACGCCGGCGATGAGAAACTCGTCGAGCGCCCGCAGCGAACGATCGACGGCCGACGCGAAGCTGCCGGACGAATTCGATTGCGTGATCAGCTTGGCCAGCAAAGGATCGAACTGCGGCGGCGGCGCCAGCCCCACGTAACCGCAGGCATCGACCCGCACGCCCGGCCCCGAAGGTTCGCGATAAGCGCTGAGCATGCCCGCACCGGTCGCGACGATGCGCGCCTGGATCGCATAGCCCCGCGGGCCGCCGACCGCCGCCTGATCCGGCAGCCCGAGATCGGCCAGCGATTCGCCCGCCGCGACGCGGAACTGCGCTTCGACGAGATCGACGCCCATCACCTGCTCGGTGATCGTATGCTCGACCTGGATGCGCGGATTGCATTCGATGAAATAGTGCCGGCCCGCCTGCGGATCGACGAGGAACTCGACGGTGCCGGCGTTCTCGTAGCGTGCGGCGCGCGCCAGCTTCAGCGCATCATCGAGGATCCGCTGCCGCAGCGCATCGTCCAGGTTCGGCGCCGGCGCCACCTCGACGACCTTCTGGTTGCGAAGCTGCACCGAGCAATCGCGCTCGCGCAGATGCACGACGTTGCCGTGCCCATCGCCGAGCACCTGCACCTCGATGTGCCGCGGCCTCGCGATCCGCCGTTCGAGAAACACCGCGGCGTCGCCGAACGCCGCCAGCGCCTCGCCCTGGCAGCGCGCGAACGCGTCGGCCATCTCCCCGGCCCGCTCGACCGCGCGCATGCCGCGGCCGCCACCGCCTGCGGCCGCCTTCAGCATCACCGGATAACCGACCTCGTCGGCGAACGCCAGCGCCTCGTCGACCGACGACAGCGCGGCCTGCGTGCCCGGGATCACCGGCACCTGCAGCGACTGCGCGAATGCCCGCGCGCGCACCTTGTCGCCGAACATCGCCAGCGACGCCGGGTCCGGCCCGATGAATCGCAAGCCCTCGGCCGCGCAACGCCGCGCGAAAGCCGCATTCTCGGACAGGAAGCCATAACCCGGATGCACGGCATCGCAACCGGCCGAAAGCGCGGCGCCGACGATCGCTTCGATATCGAGATACGCGCGTACCGGATCGGTACCGGCGGGAGCGCCGCCCCCGATCTCGATCGAACGCGCGCCCATCGTCGTATGCAACGACATCGCGTCGACCGGCGCATGCACGGTCACTGCTTCGATTCCCAACGCCGACGCGGCGCGAGCGATCCGCACCGCGATCTCGCCCCGATTGGCGATCAATACGCGCTTGAACATCCGTTGCCACCCTTTTTCGTCGCGTTGCCGGACGGTGGCCGGACACGCCACCGCCCGATCAGCTTAGTACGATGCGGGCGGCGGGAAGCGAGTATCGGGGAACGAACCGACGATCAGTAGCGGTAGCCGATGCCGACGCCGAACAGCCACGGGTCGAGCTTCAGCTCGCCGACCTTGTTGCCGAACGATTTGACGTCGACGCCGAGCTTGAGCTTCTTGATGTCGACGTTCAGGTACAGGTTCTTCTGGATCTCGTAGTCGAAGCCGACCTGCGCGGCCAGGCCGATGCTGCTTTTCTCGACCGAGGGGCTCAACGCCGCGTCGACGGCCGAATCGAAGCGGACGCTGGACACGCGCGTGTAGTTCAGGCCCGCGCCGACATAGGGCTTGAACGGCCCGAAGTCGGTGAAGTGGTACTGCGCGAGCAGCGTCGGCGGCAGGTGCTTGAGCGAGCCGATCCGATCGCCGCCCGCGCGGATGTCATGCTTCTGCGGGTAAGTAAGGATCAGCTCGACCGCGAAATTCGGCGAGAAGAAATACGAGACGTCGATCTCGGGAAGCCACTTGTTGTTGACCGACAGATCGAGACCGGTCGAATCCTTGTTCTGGCTGTCCAGATAGACGGCGCGGGCGCGGACCATCCACGGTGACGACTCGGCCTGGGCGGTCAGCGGCATCGAGGAGGCGGCAGCCAAGGCGAGGACGGCGAGGGTGAGTGACGTTCTTTTCATCGAGAGCTCTTGCGGAGGAGGGAAATCGCTTGTCGTATGTGTACGACGTCGATTAGACCCCCCTCCCCGCCCGCCGGGCTTGTGCTGCGTCAAGTCCCGGACAGGTGCCCACTGAGCCGCTCGTGCAACGCCGCGCTGCGCGGATCCAGCCCGGTAAAGCGCACGTCGATGCCGTGGTCGCGGTACTTAGTCTCGATCGCATCCAGCGCTGCCACCGTCGACGCGTCCCATATCTGCGAATGCGAGAAATCGACGACGACCCGGCGCGGATCCTGACCGTAGGCGAAGCGCTCGAACAGGTCGTTGCTGCTGCCGAAGAACAGCGGCCCCTCGATCCGGTAGCGCGCTTCGGCACCATCGGCGCTGACCGACCGGTCGGCGCGGATCACGCTGGCCACGCGGCGCGCGAACAGCGCCATCGCCAGCAGCACGCCGACGAGCACGCCCAGCGCCAGGTTGCCGGTGCCCACGGTGACGGCGACGGTCGACAGCATGACGGCCGTCTCCGGATACGGCATCCGCTTCAACGTCGCCGGACGCAGGCTGTGCCAGTTCAGCGTCTTCAGCGCCACGATCATCATCACGGCGGCCAGCGCCACCATCGGAATCCGCGCCATCAGCCCGCTCAGGCCCGTCACCAGCAGCAGCAGGACCAGCGCCGCGGCCACCGTCGAGACGCGGCTGCGCGCCCGGCCCAATTCGACGTTGACGACGGTCTGGCCGATCATCGCGCAGCCGGCGATGCCGCCGTAAGCGCCGGCGCACAGGTTCGCGATACCCAGCGCCCACGACTCGCGGGACTTGTTCGAACGCGTGTCGGTCACGTCGTCGACCAGCTTGGCCGTCAGCAGCGATTCGAGCAGCCCGACGAATGCCACGCTCAGCGCCGTCGGCCAGACGATCGCCAGCGTCGCCACGTCGAACGGTACGACCCACGCGGTCAGCGGCGGCAGGCCCGCCGTCATCGCGCCCTCTCCGCCCACGTTGGGCACGGCCAGGCCACCGGCGATCACGATCGAGGTCACGACGACGATCGCCGCCAGCGGCGACGGCACCGCGTTCGTGAGCCGCGGCAGGCCCAGCACGATCAGCACGGTGATGGCGAACAGGCCGTAGACGACCACGGGCTTGTCGATGACGTGCGGCACCTGGGCGAAGAAGATCAGGATGCCGAGCGCGTTGACGAACCCCAGCATCACCGAGCGGGGCACGTAGCGCATCACCTTGGCCAGGCTGGCCATGCCGAACGCGATCTGCACGAGCCCGGCCAGCAGCACGCACGGCAGGATGTAGCCGACGCCGTGCTCGCGAACCATCGGCGCGATGACCAGCGCGACCGATCCGGCGGCGGCGGTCACCATCGCGGGTCGACCACCGAGCACCGACATCACGAGGCCGAGCACCACCGACGCGATCAGCGCGGCCTTCGGATCGACGCCCGAGATCACCGAGAACGAGATCACCTCCGGGATCAGTGCCAGCGAAGTGATGACGCCGGCCAGCAATTCGCGAGTCAGCAGCCGCGGCGATCGCAGCACGTCGAGGCAGCGGTCGCCGGGCGGATCGGACGTGGCCTGATCGGAGGCATCGGTAATGGAAGGAGAAGCGGGGGAAGTCATGATGAGGTCACCAGGCAGAGGAAAGGCATGGCGGTATCGCGGCGTGGCCGCGAGATACAACGAGAGGGCAACCAAGCGTTCACGCGCGCACGACGCAGCGAAAGCCGATGTGGCTGGTCGCCGTATCGAGGCTCTGGCCCTGGCGCGCGGCGGGCCGGTAGCGCAGGCAGTAGTTCGGGGCGCACAGGTGCGAGCCACCCTTGACGACGTGCCGGATGCCAGGATCAGCCGGGTCGGCGGGCGCGCAGCAGGACTTGGCGTCGGCCTCGCCGGGTCTTTCGCCCCAGCGCGTGCGCGTCCATTCCCATACGTTGCCGACGACGTCATACAGGCCATAGCCGTTGGGCGGGTAAGTGCGTACCGGTGACGTACGCTCGAAGCCGTCTTCGAGCGTGTTCTGCCACGGAAACTCGCCTTGCCAGGTATTGGCCATCGGCTCTCCGCCGGGCATCCACTCGTCGCCCCACGGGAACTGCGCGCCATCCAGTCCGCCACGGGCCGCATATTCCCACTCGGCCTCGGTGGGCAGCGACTTGCCCGCCCACTCGGCATAAGCGAGCGCGTCCGCATAGGCGACGTGCACGACCGGATGGTCGAGCAGCGCGTCGATCGCGCTGTCGGGCCCATACGGATGCCGCCAGTCGGCGCCGGGAACATACGCCCACCAGTTGCGCACGTCGCGCAGGCCCACGCGGGCAGCCGGCCGCATGAACACGGGCGAGCCCGGCCGCAGCAGCGCCGGATCGGCATCCGGATAAAGGGCCGGATCGGGTTGGCGCTCGGAAATCGTGCGATAGCCGGTCGCGTCGACGAAGCGCGCGAACTCGGCGTTGGTCACCGGGGTCGGATCGATCCAGAACCCGTCGACGCTCATCGGCCGGACCGGGCGCTCCTCGCGGTAATGGCGATCGGAGCCCATCGCGAAGCGGCCGGGCGCGATCCGGATCATCGTGTCGGTGGGCGCGCCGGACGCCGGCCCGCGGGGGCCGGCCCCGCGCGCCGCTTCGGCGGCCGCCGCCGCGGCCTGCGCGCGCTTCGCGCAGCAGGGCTTCATCGGGGAGGCATCGCTCCCTACGGTCAGCGGCCCCATGGCGTCAAGCCGCCTGGCGCTGCTTCGGCACGAAGTCCAGCGGCGAGCCCGGCGGGATCAGCTCCTCGCGCTTCACGCTGTCTTCGAAGTCGCGCACGATGCGGTGCGCGTGCTGCATGACCCACCACCGCACGTAGCGCTGGTTGACCGCCTCGCGCTCCTTCGGATCCTCCTGCAGATGCGTGATCCGCGCAAAGCCGAGCGGCAGCTCCGGATCATGGAAATGCTGCTGGCGCTTGAAGTTGATCTTGAAGTCCTTCCACTTGACCGCGTGCAGCTCGTCCTTCAGCCAGACCATGCAGGCCTCGCGGTTCGACGTCGGCTGGCTGCCCAGGAAGAACGCGCTCTGGTCGACGCCGTCGATCAGCCGGTCGGCCGGCTTCTCGCAGCCGGCGAAGCTCAGCAGCGTCGTGAACATGTCGGTGACGTGCACCATCTCGTTGCTCTCGCCGCCGGCCGGGATGTGGCCGGGCCAGCGCGCCAGCAGCGGCGTGCGGATGCCGCCTTCGGCCGAACTGAAGTACGATCCGTCGAAGAAGCCGCCGGTGCCGCGGCCGGCCAGGTGATCCTCGGCGCCGTTGTCGCCGCACAGGATGACGATCGTGTCGTCGGCGATGCCCAGGCGATCCAGCTCGTCGAGCAGCACGCCGAAGTCGTGGTCGAGCATCAGCAGGCAGTCACCCCAGTCGCCGTTCGTGCTCTTGCCGACGAACTCGTCGCGCGGCGACATCGGGAAGTGCATCAGCGAGTGGTTGAAGTACAGGAAGAACGGCTCGTCCTTGGCGGCGCAGCGACGCATGAAGTCCAGGCCGCGCTTCTGGTATTCCAGGTCGCAGGTCTTCTTCGTTTCCATCGTCAACTGCTCGTCGAGCAGCGGCTTGGTACCGGCCTCCTTGGTGCCCGCGTGCATGTGCGAAAAGCCGTCGCGCTCGGGCACGTAGTGCGGATCCTCGAGCCACATGCACTCGTCATACGTGCGCAGCGGGCCGTACCACTCGTCGAAGCCGTGATCGGTCGGGAAGCGGCCGTCTTCGGCCCCGATGTGCCACTTGCCCAGGCACGACGATTTATAGCCGGCCTTCTCGAGGATCTCGGCGATCGTCACTTCCCAACTCACGATGCCGCCGCCGTTGCCGCCGAGCGCGATCGTGTGGTTGCCCGAACGGATCGGATAACGGCCGGTCATCAGCGCCGACCGCGTCGGCGTGCACTGAGGCTCGACCACGTAGTGGGTCAGCTTCATGCCCTCCTTGCAGAAAGCGTCGATCCGCCGGGTGTCGGCGCCGCGCAGCTTGCCGCCGCCATAGCAGCCCAACTCGCCCATGCCGAGATTGTCGACATGAAAAAACAAGATATTCGGTTTCTTAGCCATCGCTTACTCCTAAGTCAAATGAATGGCGTTGATGATCGAGGTGCTGTCGAACGACTGCGGTCGACGGACGGGCGCGTGCTCATAGCACATTGCCGATACCGTGCGGGCCGACGTCGATGCCGAATCCCGTGATGCCGCCGTCGCTCAACTCCGAGCCCATGGCGGCAAGGGACTCTTCGCGGATCAGCGCCTTCAAGCGCTGCACCAGATCCGAGAATTCTTTGGTCGTGGTCATCTGTGCGGTACGCGGTCGCGGCAAAGGCACTTCGATCTCGGCCTTGATGCGACCCGGTCGCGCGGTCATCACGTAGATGCGGTCGGACAGGAAGACCGATTCCTCGATGTCGTGCGTGATGAACAGCACCGAGATGCGGAACTTCTGCCACATGTTGGTCAGGATCTCCTGCATCACCGCGCGCGTCTGCGTATCCAGCGCCCCGAACGGCTCGTCCATCAGCAACACCTGCGGACTGGTCGCCAGCGCGCGGACGATGCCGATGCGCTGCCGCATGCCGCCCGAGAGCTGATCGGGGTAATGGTTCTCGAACGCCAGCAGCCCCGCCAGGCCGAGCAGCGTGCGTGCGTCGGTCTCGCGCTTGCTGCGCGGCACGCCGGCCATCCGCAGGCCGAACTCGACGTTCTTGCGCACCGTGAGCCACGGAAACAACGAGTACTGCTGGAACACGACACCGCGGTCGGAGCCGGGCTTGCGGATCTTCGCGCCGTCGACGGTCGCGTCGCCGGAGGTCGGCTGCGTGAAGCCGGCCAGGATGCTCAGCATCGACGACTTGCCGCAGCCCGACGGGCCGATCAGCGACACGAACTCGCTGGGATTGACGTGCAGCGATACGTCCTTGACGGCTTCGACACGCGTGTCGTCGCTACCGAAGACCACGCCGATGTTGCGGCACTGGACGAAGCCCTTACCGCTGCTCTTGGCATGAACCAGACTCATTTCCTGCCTCCGTTGGCGTATTCGAGCCAGGGCATCGCGAGGTTGCCGGCCAGGCGGATCAAGCCGCTGCAGACCAGGCCCAGGACGCCGATCGTGATCATTCCGAGGACGATCGCCGGGTAATTGACGAGCGAGTAGGCTTCCCACGTGAAGTAGCCGACACCGAACTGGCCCGAGATCATCTCGGCCGCGATCAGCGACACCCAGGCCACGCCCATGCCGACGGCAAGACCGGTGAACACGTGCGGCATGACGCCCGGCAGGATCACGTGGCGGAACAACTGCGCCTCGCCCGCGCCCAGGCAGCGACCGGCCCGCAGCAGCACGCCGTCCAGCGCGTGCACGCCGTGCACCGTGTTCAACAGGATCGGGAAGAACGCCCCGATGAACGTGATGAACATGATGCTGGCCTCATTGGTCGGCCACAGCATGATCGACATCGGTACCCAGGCGATCGCCGGTATCGGCCGCAGCACCTCGACGGCCGGCATCATCAATTGGCTGACCCGCCGGTACTTGCCGATCAGCAGCCCCAGCGACACGCCGAGCAGCGTGGCCACGCCGAAGCCCGACAGGATCCGCTGGACGCTCATGCCGATATTGACCAGGAACTTGTCCGAACTGCCGACCTCGATGGCCTGCTGCACCACGTCATAAGGCGTCGGAACGTTCTTGAAGCGGATGTAGAAGTTCCATTGGTACCGGGTGCCCAGGTACCAGAACAGCAGCAGCCCGCCGATCGACACACAGCCGAGCAGGACCGGCGCCGCGTTGGCCTTGACCACGCGCGCCAGCTTGCGCTGGAACAGCGAGCGCTGGACGGCAGCGACGGTGGAGGCCTCGGAGGCCGCCTTCTTCGCGGCGCCCGGCCGTGTGCCGGCGCCGGCCGCGCTACCCGAATCGCCGCTCATCGGCGCCTCCGGGAACGTATTGGATTGCATGGTGATTCCTCTTGTTGCTCGGGTACATCAGTTCGACAGCGAGGCCAGCGCCTCTTCATAAGTGGCCAGCTTCGCGCCGTTGCGCCTGGCGTATTCCTCCGCGTCCTTCTTCAGCAGGAACGGAACGATCTGCGGGCCTTCCGCGCCCTTCTGGCTCTTGCCGCCCACCGAGTAGAACGCCATGTCGGCGAACACCTTGATCTTCAGCGCCTGGTCCATCACGTAGACGGCACCGGCCTTCTTGCCTTCCCTGGCCAGCTTCTGCACGCCCGCCAGCGTGCAGCGAGCCGAACTGAACGACTGGATGTCGCCGCCCTGGACCCAGATCTGGCCGGACTCCTCGGGCTTGGTGATCGTCACGTTGCAGACCGCATCCCGGCCGGTCACCACATAAGTGGCGTCCTGCATCACCTTCAACTGCGCGTCGTAGTCCTTGCCAAGATCCTTGAAGGCCTGGCGCACGTAGCGGTCGTTGACCCACTTCGCCGTGTCCAGCGGCTTGATCAGGTTCATGCTCTGCAGCACGTCGTAGCCGACCTTCATCGCCTCGCCCCAGCGCGGCTTGATCGTCGGATCCAGCGTGTGCACGCCATTGGGTCCCAGGAAGATGTAGACGACTTCCTTGTCGATCTTCGTCCAATCGGCGATCTTCTCGGCCGCCAGACGCGGGTCGGCGCGCACCCAGTCGTTGGCTTCCATCAGCGCCTTGATGTAGGCGACGACGATCTCCGGATACTTCTCGCCGAAGTCCTTGCGGATCACGACGCCGTGGAACGTCGGCTCCTTCGTTTCGACGCCGTCGAAGATCTTGCGGGCGATGCCGCGGAACGGCAGCAGCTCGGCGAACGGCACGAAGTCTCCGTGCCCGTCGATGCGCTTTTCCTTCAGATTGGTGCTGCCGATCTCCGGGGACTGCGAGATAAGCGTCCAGAAATCCGGCTTGAGCCCATGCAGCCGCAGCGCGTTGAGCATCATCCCGTGGGCCGCCGATCCGAACGGCACCGACACCTGCTTACCCTTCAGGTCCGCCAGTCCGTAGTACGGCGAATCCTTCGGCACGACGATGCCGTTGCCGCCGCCGAACTCGTTGTAGGCGATGATCGCCACGAGCTGGGTCTCGTTCCCGGTCGCCTGTCCGGTGGCGCCGTTCACCATCAACGGGTAATCGCCCATCATCCCGATATGGATGTTGTCGGCCATCATCCCGTTGGTGACCGGCGGCCCCGACGTGAAGTTCTGCCAGTTCAACTGGTACTTGGCGTCCTTGTACTTTCCGGTCTTCGGCAGGTGCTTTTCCAGCAGGCCGAGTTCCTTCAGAACGATGCCGCCGGTCACCGTATTCGTCGTCGTGTTCTGCGTACCGATGCCGATCGTGATCGTCTGGGCGTGCAGCGAGGCGGCCGACAACGACAGCACCGCCACGGCGTATGTCGCCGCACGCCGCAATACCCGTCCGCGCTTGGCGGGAGAAGATTTCTCGAACATGTGGAGCCCCTTATGAAACGGGATGGAGGAGAATCAGAGGGAAGAATCGACCGATGCGCCGAAAACGCGGACCTTGTACTGGAACGCGTCACCGCGGTAGTAGAGGTTCTCGTACTCGAGCGGACCGCCATCGGCCGTATGAACCGTTCGCTCTATGAACAGGATCGGCGACCCCGGCTCGGTAGCCAGTTGCCATCCCATCTGCTCGTCGGCGAGCATCGCGCGGATCTGCAGGTCGGCATGGCCGAGGCGAATCCGCAGGTCGTTCTCGAGGATCGCGAATACGTCCTGCGTCGCCAGGTCGTACCTGGCCAGCCGCTCGCCCACGGCCAGCGGCAGATACGAGATGTCGATCGAGATCGGTTCGCGATTGAGGAACCGCAGGCGCCGCAGCTCCGTCACCTTATCGTGCTTACCGAGGTCCAGCTTCCCCTGCACCACGGCGGTCGGCTTGACCGCCTTCAGGCTCAGCACCTTCGAATAGGTCTCGTGGCCCTTCTGGCGCATGGCGGCGTCGAAGCCCTGCAGCCGATCCAGGTCCTGGAAGACGCGCGGCTTCGATACATAAGTGCCCTTGCCGTGCACCTTGAACACCAGCCCTTCGGCCTGCAGATCACCCAGCGCCTGGCGGACCGTGATGCGGCTGACGCCGAAGCCGGCCATCATCTCGCTCTCGGACGGCATCTGCTGGTTCGGCTGGTAGACGCCTTCCAGGATGCGGCCGCGCAGGATGTCCTTGATCTGCGTGTACAGCGGACTGTGGCCCGGCAGCAGATCACCGACGGGGCCATCGGCCGGCACCACTTTGAGTCTTGCGGATCTGGCGTTCTGGTTCATGGCGCTAACTCGTTATGACATGTCATTACGAGCAAGCACCGTGCCAGCCGTTTCGACCGTGGATCCGCGCGGTTTCGCGCCGCGAAGGCGCGTGCGGACGCACGGTTGGACCGCGACGCACGAATCAGGTGAGGGCTCTCCCGCGCCGATGGTGCGCCGTGCGCGGGCACGGTGCGCCGCGATCGGGTGCGATCCTGGTGCCGATCGGCGCGGTCGGCGGAGCGATGAAGGAGCCCCTGATGATTCCGGTCCAGAACATCAAGCGGTATTCACCCAGCGCCCGATGCACCGCCTCGCGCAGATCGACTTGATACGCGATATTGCATTCTTTAGAATGCGAATGGTTCTCACTGGCAACTTGATCGCCCACGCGCTCGACCAGCAACGAGGAGGGCCCCGTGTCGGCGGTCGATACCATCGCAGCCCAGCAAGTTCACATCCTGTATGCCGATCACCATGGCTGGTTATACGGTTGGCTGCGCCGCAGGCTCGGTAACGCCTGCGACGCAGCGGACCTGGCGCACGACACCTTCGTACGCGTCATGGCCTCGCGACGGCCGCTGGCGCGGCTCGGCGACGAACCCCGCGCACTGCTGACACACATCGCCAAGGGCCTGGTCATCGACCATTGGCGGCGGCAGGATCTGGAGCGCGCCTATCTGGAAGCGCTGTCCTACCTGCCGGAACCGGATGTGCCGTCCCCGGAAACGCGGCTGGTGATCCTCGAAGCGCTATGCCGTGTCGAAGCCATGCTGCGCGGCCTGCCGCCGCGCACGCGCGACATTTTCCTGATGGCTCAACTCGACGGCCTGACCTACTCGCAAATCGCCGAAGCGCTCGGCACCTCGCTGATCACCATCAAGCGGCACATGCGCAGCGCGTTCAGCGCCTGCCTGGCGCTGGGCTGAAGCCTCGAGAGCGCATGGCGTGACAGCGGCGATCGGAATCCCCCCGCCCGACATCGAACAGTCCATCCTGGACGAAGCCGCCGAGTGGCTCGTGCTGTTGCAATCGGGCGAAGCGACCGACGATGACCGGGCCACGCTGGCACGCTGGCGCGAACGCAGTCCGGCCCACGAGACTGCTTGGCAACGCGCCGAGCGTGTACTGGAGACCTTCGACCAGGTGCCGTCGAAGCTCGGCCGCGACACTCTCTCGCGCCTGCCCAGCCCGGGCCGCCGGGAACTGCTGGCGCTGCTGGCGCTCGCCGTACCCAGCGCGTGGCTCGCTTGGCGCCATAGGCAGTGGCAGGCATGGATGGCCGACCTGCGCACCGCCACCGGCGAGCAGAAGACCGTCACCCTGGCTGACGGCACGCGCCTGGTGCTCAACACCGTCACGGCGGTCGATGTCATCTTCACCGCTACCGAACGGCGCCTCGTGCTGGCGGCCGGCGAGATCTTCATCACCACGGCGGTCGACCCATCGCCCACGCCGCGCCCTTTCATCGTGCAGACCGATCAGGGCGACGTCAGGGCGCTGGGCACCCGCTTCAACGTACGCAGCCTCGACGAAAGCACCCGCGTGGCAGTGTTCGAGGGCAAGGTCGAAATCCACCCTGCCAAAGCCGTTCAATCGGCCATCGTGCGGGCAGGTGAACAGATGACGTTCACCACCACTGACCTGCAAGCGCCGGAGCCGGCGGACGCCAGCGCCGCGCTGTGGGAGCGCGGCATGCTGCTGGCCCGCGACATGCGCCTGGGCGAGCTGGTGGCCGAGTTGGGCCGCTACCACCGCGGCGCCCTGCGTTGCGATCCGGCCGTCGCCGGCCTCACCGTATCCGGCGCCTTCCCGATGACCGACACGGAGGCCAGTCTGGCGTTGATGGAAAGGACGCTGCCGGTGCGCATCAGCCGCGCCACGTCTTACTGGATCACGGTGCGGGCCCGCTGATCCGCCGCAGGCCCCAGGGGCGCCCGAACGCCCCGCCATGCCCAGCCACGCCCCGCCTCGAGACAACGCGATCCGAGTGATACCTTTTTCGTGTTCGTCCGGTGTGTCCGTTGAAGGCGCGTTGTCCAGCGCGCCCCGCCCACACGCATCGACGAAAGGCACTTGGCATGGTCTTCAGACATCGGCTTCCACGGCGAATGGCCCGCACGGCGGCTATCGCCCCTTCCTCTCCCGTCCACGGCGGCGCATCGAAGCCCCTCAAAGCCGACGCGCTGGTCTTCGCCATCGGCTGCGCATGGGCCGGACTGGCTTGCGCGGCAATGATGATGCCGAACCCAGCGTGGGCGACGACGACGCTCGACGACACGCTGCAACGCGACTACGCGATTCCTGCAGGCAAGCTGAGCGATGCGCTGGCGCTGTTCGCCGCCACGGCGGGCGTACCGCTGTCGTTCGATCCGCACGTGCTGGCGAGCCTGCACAGCGACGGGCTGCAAGGCCGCTACACCATCCGCGAAGGGTTCGCGCGCCTGCTCGCCGGCAGCGGCTATGGGCTGGTGACCGCCGGTAACGGCGGGTATTCGCTGCGCCAGACGGCGCCCACCAGCGGCGAAGCATCGCGGCTTCCCGTCGTGGAGGTAACGGCACGCGCCGAGCGAAGCGTGACAACCGAAGGCACGGGTTCGTATACAACCGAAGCCACGACCGCGGCAACAGGCCTCGCCATTCGTTTGCGGGAAACGCCGCAGTCGGTAAGCGTCATCACTCGCCAGCGATTGGACGACCTGGGCGCAACGACGGT
>JAKPAM010000110.1 GCA_029779435.1 Pseudomonadota bacterium
GTTCCAGAAGTTCGCTGAATAAGAAAATCTGCCGAAATCAGTGCCAGGCAAGGCGCAAACCGCAGCGATACCGAGGTATCGCGAGGATTTGCAACGCGGCATGGCGCTGATTCTCGGCGGATTTGTTCAGCGAACTTCTGGAACACGACACTAGAGGGCGGGCGGCGGAAGCGCGTCGTCGGCTTGCGCCGCGAGGACGCCTGTCCCTTGCTCCGATCGACTCCGCATGGACCGGATCGGACCGGTGGCGCTTGACATGGCTCAATCGCGGGACGGAACGCGCGGCGCCGCTGGTGTAACATCCGCTCGTGGTAGGTATGTCAAGACCGTCGATTCGAGGTTCTTCAGTCGCTGGCAGTCTCCGATCCGTCGATGTTCGTCCGCCAGTCCGGGCGTGTCGTCGGTGGGTCGAGAAGGTCGGTGCCCGATCAGTTTTCCCGGGTGTCATCTTGCGTGTCGCTGCATCACATGTCGGCCGAGGCCGCGTGTTTTTTTGATGCGGCGCCTGCCGCGTTCAATTCAATCCTAGGAGCTGATTTATGTCGATTCAAACGGGCACGGTCAAATGGTTCAACGACGCCAAGGGTTTTGGGTTCATCACCCAGGACAGCGGCGGCAAGGATCTGTTCGCGCATTTCAAGGAAATCACCGGCGCGGGCTTCAAGTCCCTGGCCGAGAACCAACGCGTCGAGTTCGAAGTCAAAGAAGGGCCGAAGGGTCCGTACGCGGCCAGCATTCGTCCGGTCTGAGCGCGCCTTTCGCGTCGTTCTATCGCGTCATCCCACGGGGATGACGCGCGGCCGGCAGCTCTCCGAGGCTTGCCGGCACCCGTATCGATCGGTTTCGGCATAAATGCCACCGATGCCTCGAAACGGCCTGGCGGCTGTCATACTCCTCGGGATCTGTTCGATCCGAGAGCGAACAGGTTCTGGGCCGATGGGGATGAATTCGATGGAATACGGGGCAACGACCCCTGATGCCGCCGGGCAAGCGCCGACGGGCGGCACACCGCGCCAGCTCGCTGGAAACCGCGCGCGCGGCTTCCAGCGCTTGACCAGCATGCTGCTCGGCGGTACCGCGTTCGCCGCGGTAATGGTCGAGCGCGGACTATCGCTCTGGTACTTCGCCGCATTGCTCGTCGTCGTCATCGGGTTGCCGGCGCTCTCGTATGCGCTGCGCCAATCGATGCGCAACGCTTCACGCGTCACGGTTTTCGACGTGCTGGGCGGCCATCTGTTCGCCGGTCTCGGCACCAGTGCGCTGCTCGCTTTCAACGCGCTGCCCAGCCTGCTCACATTCGCCTTTCTCGGCGCCGCCGGCATGACGCTCGGCGGCCTGCCGATGCTGATCGCCGGAACGCTGATCCATGGGATCGGCGTACTGATCGGCATCGCGCTCGTCGGCTTCCATTGGGCGCCGGATCCCAGCCTGTTCGTGCTGGTCGGGTGCGTGCCGTTCATGGTGCTGCAGCCGATGATCGATGCGCGACTGACCGGCAACGCGGTCCGCACCGCCCGTCGCCGCCAGAGCCTGCTCGAACGACAGAGCCGGCTCGACGGGCTGTCGGGGCTGTACAACCGGACATTCTGGGAATCGCTGGTCCGGCGTACGTACGACACCTGCCGGCAAGGCCGGCAAGCGTCCGCGACGCTGATCATGGCCGATCTCGATTTCTTCAAGCACATCAATGACGTGCATGGCCACGAGGCCGGCGACCAGGTGATCCGCGGGTTCGCGACGCTGCTGCACGAGCAGCTTCGCAATACCGACATCTGTGGCCGCTACGGCGGCGAGGAGTTCGGCATCCTGATGCCGATGACGTCGGCGGCCGATGCCTGCGTGGTGATCGAACGGCTGCGGTCCGCGCTGCGCGACCGGCCGCTGCTGCCGCACGGGCGCGTCACGGCCAGCTTCGGGTTGGCAGAGTGGAATGCCGAGATCAGCGACCACGAAACCTGGATGCGGTTGGCCGACCAGATGCTGTACCGCGCCAAGCATCTGGGACGCGACCGGCTGGCCGTGCTCGGTGAAATCAGCCAGGTGTCGGACGAGATCGCCGCCGACCGGCAGCGCCCGATCGTGCCGCGCGACACGCAGCCGGCGGGCCCGCCGGCACTGCGCAATCCGTTGGCACTGCACGCGGTGCTGGCGGGGTTGGATTTTCTCGAGCAGCCGTTCGCGCTGTTCGACCCGTCGGATCGGTTGGCCTACGGCAATCCGACGTTCGTCGAGCTGTACCAAGTCCCAGCGGGTTCGCCGACGTTCTCGGACATCATCCGCCACTGCCATCGCCTGGGTGTGGGGCCGCGGATCGTCACCGACGACATCGAGGAATGGCTGCGCAAGGCGCAGAGCAAGCGCCTGAGCCAGGCGCGACGCGCGTTCGCGGTCGACCTGATCGATGGCCGCTGGTTCTGGGTGTCCGAGGTGTCGTACGACAACGGCTGGCTGTTGATGTCGATGACCGACGTGACGCCCGCCTATGCAGCCGCGGCGCCGCTGGAACTCGCGCTGACTCCCGCTACCGGTTGATATCGTTAGCATGGCGCTGATCGCTGATCGCTGATCGCTGATCGCTGATCGCTGAGACCGCTGACCGTTCTGCGTCTGCGTCTGCGTCTGCGTCCGCGTCTGCGATTCTGCGTGCCCGTCCCGGGCGCGCCTTCAGCGCATCGCGATCGCGTCGCGGAACACCTGCTCCATCGCGTCGAGCATCCGTGCGATGCCGAACTGCTGTTGCGCATAGGCGTGCCCGGCCGCGCCCATCCGCGCGCGCAGGTCGGGCTCGTCGATCAGCCGGCCGAGCGCCGCCGCCAGGGCGCCGGCGTCGCGCGGCGGCACGATCAGCCCGGTGCGATCGCGCTGCACCGCTTCTTCGATCGCGCCGACCGGCGTCGACACGACGGCCAGTCCGCAGGCCATCGCCTGCATGATGCCCTGCGGTACGCCTTCCTCGCCGTAGGAAGGCAGTGCGAACAGATCCAGGCAGTTCAGCCAGCGCGGCACGTCGTCCTGGTTGCCGACGAACACGACATCGGCCAGCCCTTCGTCGCGCACCCGCTGTTCGAGGTGCGCGCGCCGCGGCCCGTCGCCGATGACCAGCAGTTGCCAGTCGTCGTGCGCCGCCTTGATCGTGCGCCATGCGTCGAGCAGGAAATCATGCCCCTTCCAGGATCGCAGCGTCGCCAGGATGCCGAGCGTGGGCCGGTCGGCCACGCCGAGTTCGCGGCGGCACGACGCCTGGCCGAGCGGGCGGAAGCGGTCCAGGTCGATACCGGTTCGCACCGAGGTCATCGTGTCGAGCGCGAAGCGGTTGTCGTGGTGCAGGCGCTGCCGCAGGACCTCGCCGGTCGTGACGATGTGGCAGGTGGCCGTCTGGTAGAGCCAGCGCGTGCCGGGCGTTTCGTGGACCGGCGTCGAGACGTGCCGCGTGCGCACCAGCATCGGGCCCGGCCGTCCGGCGCGGCCGCGCCCGAGCGTTCGCAGCGCGACGGCGGTCAGCCAGGTGTCGGTCGAGCTGTGGGTGTTGACGACATCGTAGTCGTCGGCGTGCCGCGCGAGCCAGCCGCGCAGCGCCAGCAGCGGACCGGCGCGCTTGCGCCCGATCGGCAGCGCTTCGACCGGGATGCCCCGCTTGGCGGCGGCGTCATGGATCTGCGCTTCGCGCGGCGTCAGCAGCCTGACCGAGTGGCCGCGATCCAGGAACCCGCGCGCCTCGGTCAGGATCCGGATCTCCTGGCCGCCCCAGCCGGTCGAGCTTTCGGTGTGCAGGATCCTCAGTGCGGATGCGGCCATTCACAGTACGTCCGGGTGAGCGCGCCGCCAGGCGACGAAGCGGGCCAGGCCCTCGGCCAGCGGCACGCGAGGCTCGAAGCCGGTCGCGGCGCGCAGCTTGTCGGTGTTCGCGTACGTGCGCTCGACGTCGCCGGGCTGCATCGGCGCTTCGCGCCGCTTGGCGCGCACGCCGGTCGCGTCCTCGAGCAGCGCGATCAGCTCGTTGACGCTGACCGGATCGCTGCGGCCGACGTTGTAGACCTCGAACGGCGCCCAGCTCGTGTCCGGTCCGCTGGCGCGCCAGTCGGCCGGCGACGGCGACACCGTGCGCCCCGGCGGCTGGTCGAGCAGCCGGATCGTCGCGTCGGCGATGTCCTCGCCGTACGTGAAGTCGCGCGACAGCAGGCCGCCGGCGAACACCTCGATCTCGCGGCCCTGCAGCAGCGCGTCGGTGAACTTCCACACCGCCATGTCGGGCCGTCCCCAAGGACCGTAGACGGTGAAGTAGCGCAACGCCGTGATCGGCAGGCCGAACAGGTGCGCGTACGAGTGCGCCATCATCTCGTTCGAGCGCTTGGTCGCCGCGTAGAAGCTGACCGGATGGTCCGCCGGGTCGGATTCGGTGAACGGCACGCGCTGGCTGCCGCCGTAGACGCTCGAACTGCTGGCCATCACCAGGTGCTCGACCTGATGGCGGCGGCAGTTTTCGAGGATCACCGTGGTGCCGGTCAGGTTGGATCCGGCATACGCCATCGGATGTTCGAGCGCATAGCGCACGCCGGCCTGCGCGGCCAGATGCACGACGCGCCGGGGCCGGTGGTGCGCGAACAGCCCGCTGATCGCTTCGGGGTCGGCCAGGTCGGCCTGCACGAACGTGAACCGGCCGCCCAGCTCGGCGGCGAGTCGATTCAATGCCGCCAGCCGCGCGTGCTTGAGCGTGATCGGGTAATAGTCGGTGAAGCTGTCGAGGCCGACGACCGCGTCGCCCCGCCGCAGCAATCGCTCGCAGACCAGCATGCCGATGAAGCCGGCCGCGCCGGTGACGAGGACGGGTGACGGGGGGCTGGCGGTCATGGTCGGGGACGGGCTGCGGGCGCGAAAGCCATAAAATCCGAACGATACCTTCTTTTACGCGTCAATCGACCGGTACGTCGTCAGGATGTCCCGGGCGCCGCACCGCGACCGCTGTTCTGGAATGCCATGTCCGATCCCGTTCCCTCCCTGAGTTCCGCTCTGCCGGAACCGATCGATGCCGATGCGCCCGGCCTGTCGGTCATCGTCATCGCCAAGAACGAGGCGCGCCGGATCGAGGCGTGCCTGCGCGCGTGCGCGTTCGCTGACGAGCGCATCGTGCTGGATTCGGGCAGCACCGACGATACGCGCGCGCTGGCGCGGGCGTGCGGCGCGCGGGTGCACACCAGCGACGACTGGCCCGGCTTCGGGCCGCAGAAGAACCGCGCGCTGGCATTGAGCCGGGGCCGCTGGGTGCTGTCGATCGACGCCGACGAGGTCGTCAGCCCCGAACTGCGCGCTGCGATTCTGGCGGCCGTGGCGCGCGGCGACGAGGCGCGCCAGCCGGTCGCGTGGTGGGTGCGGCGGGCGTCGAGTTTCTGCGGCCGCGTCGTACGCTTCGGCGACTGGCGCAACGATCGCGTCGTTCGCCTGTTCCGGCGCGATCGCGCGCGCTTCTCGGATGACGTCGTGCACGAGCGGGTCGTCGTCGATGTGGGGGGCGATGGCGGCCGCGGCGGGCGCGGAGGCGGCACGATCGGCACGCTCGACGGCGTGCTGTGGCACGACAGCGTCGAGTCGATCGCCGTCGGGCGCCGGAAGATGCGCCACTATGCCCGGCTGGGCGCGGCCAAGCTGCGTGCCCGCGGCAAGGGCGGATTCGCCAGCGCCTGTGGCCACGCGTGGTGGACGTTCACGCGCGGCTACCTGGTGCGGCTGGGTTTTCTCGACGGCTGGCGCGGGCTGGTGATCGCCTGGCTGAACACGCAGGGGACTTTTCTGCGCTACCGTTGGGCCGCCATGCCGGCCTCCCGAACCCCCGATCTCGGTGAGGAGGCGATCGATGGCGGCCGAGACCCCCAACCCTGATGCCCGCGGCGACGCCTCCTGCCGCAACCCCGCACCCGCTGCATCGGGGCTCGAACGCTCCCCGATGCCGCCGATCGAGAACCTGCCGGACTCGACGTGATGGGCGGGTGCCGAAGCCCGAATGAGCGGCGGTCGCCCCGCCGATCGGCGGCTGGTTGCGTGGCCGATCCGCCGGCTCACGCCCGCGGGCGCCGGTTCGTGACATAGTCGCTGTCGGGCGGCGCGCGCCGGGTGGTACTAGTCGGGCGTGTCTACCCGACCGGGTCTACCCTGACCGGACCCTTCCTGGCCGGGCCCTTCCTGGCCGGGTCCGTCCCGTCTGGGTCCGTCCCGTCCGGGTCTGTCCCGACCGGGTCTGTCCCGACCGGGTCCATCCCGATCGTCTCCGATGTTCCGTACGCCGAACGCCGGCGGAGGCCCGTTTGCCGCTCTTGTCCTTCTTTCGCCAACTTCCCCGCCGTCGCCGCCTGATCGTGCAGTGGGCGGTGACGGTCGTCGCCGTGCTCGCCACCGTGGCGGGCTTGACGGTGCTCGAACGCACCGCCGCCGACCAGTCCCGCGCGTACCAGACCGATACCGCGCGCGCTTTCGGCGAACAGCAGGAGCGCTGGCTGTCGTCGCCCAAGGATCCGTCCGAGTTCGAGGCGGCGCTGCAGGCCGACCAGTTGAGCGCCGTGGCGGTCGACGGGCCGATGGTGCTGTATACGCTGCGCGACGGCAGCCGGCACAGTACGCGGCTCGTGTCGGGTCCGCAGGGCCTGGTCACGCAGCTCGAGCACTTGAGCGTCGACAAGCGGTTCGCGTTGACGCGGGTCGCGATCGACGCGCGGGCGCCGGCCGCCCGCTACCGTGATGCGCTGATGGGCGTGCCGGACGCGATGCTGCGCCTGGCGCCGCTGCTGCTGATGGCGGTGCTGATCCTGCTCGTCGCACGGCAGTCGGGGCTGCTGAGCCGGGACGGGCTGCACGTGGTCGAGCGGCCCGATACGCGCTTCGGCGACGTGATCGGCGCGACCGAGGCCAAGCAGGAGTTCCAGCACGTCGTCAGCTTCCTGCAGGACCCGCAGCGCTATACGGCGCTCGGCGCGACGGCGCCGCGAGGCGTGCTGCTCGAAGGCCCGCCCGGTACCGGCAAGACCTTGCTGGCGCGCGCCGTGGCCGGCGAATGCGGTGCCAACTTCATCGCGGTCGACGGGGCCAGTTTCTCGTCGATGTATTACGGAATGGGCATCACGAAGGTCAAGCAACTGTTCGCGATGGCGCGCCGCCAGGCGCCGTGCATCGTCTTCATCGACGAGGCCGATGGTATCGGCATGCGCGTCAGCGGCGAGGCGGCGGCCGGTGGGGTCGCCGAGCAGAACCGCATCATCAATCGCATCCTGGTCGAGATGGACGGCTTCAACGAGCGCGACGGCGTCGTCGTGCTCGCGGCGACCAACCATGTGCAGAACATCGATCCGGCGCTGCGGCGTCCGGGCCGCTTCGACCGCTCGGTCCGGCTGGTCATGCCGGTGCAGGACGAGCGGCGCGAGTTGTTCGCGTTCTATCTGCGCGGCGTGCCGCATGCGAGCGATGTCGACTGCGATGCGCTGTCGACGCTGTCCCAGGGCATGTCGCCGGCCGACGTGGCCAATGCCGTCAACCGGGCCGCGTCGCGCGCGGCGCGCGACGGCTCGAGCCTGGTCACGCAGGAACACGTGGTCGCGGCGATCGAGGAGCATCAGCTCGGCGGTGCCGTGTCGGCCGTCAAGGCGCTGCTGCAGCCGGCCACGCGCGAGCGCATCGCGCGGCACGAGGCCGGCCATGCGCTGGCCGCCGTCGCGCTGGGAGCGGGGCGGGTCGAACGCGTGACGATCGAGCCGCGCGGACAGGCGCTGGGCGTGACGTTCGTCGCGCGCCACACCGAAGAGCCGCTGTACCGCGAGCAGGAGCTGCACGCGCGGCTGGCCATGCTGCTCGCCGGACGGCAGGCCGAACTGGACCACTACGGCGACACGTCGTCGGGTGCCGCGGACGACCTGAAGCGCGCGACCGAGCTGGCCGTATCGATGGCCGGCAGCATGGGCCTGGGCAAGACCTTCGGGCTGCTGAGCCTGACGGCCGTGCCCCGCGAGTTCGTCAGCCCGCAGATCCAGGAAAAACTGCTGGACGAGGCGCAGGCGATGCTCGAGAACGCCCGCGCGCGCTGTGCGCAGGTGCTGGCGCTGCATCGTGAGACGCTCGACGCGCTGGCTGATGCGTTGATCCGGGACGAGACCGTCAGCGGGCCGCGATTGGCGGCCTTGCTGGATCCGGTGGCCGGGGCCGTGCCTGCGTCGGTCCTGCGGGTCGCGTGAGCACCCGGGAATGAATCGGCCATTGCGCTCGACCGCGTCCGGTTCGTTCGCGGGTTCTGCGCTTACAATCTGCCGATGCCGTTCGACCTGCCATACAGCGTGACGCCGCCGCCGCGTGCGCGCCGCCTCGTGGCCTGCCTGTGCGCCGAATGGTGCGGCACCTGCCGCGGGTACCAGGCGGTGCTGCGCGAGATCGCCGGCCAGTGGCCCACCGATGCCTTCGTCTGGCTCGACGTCGAGGACCAGGCCGAACTGATCGACGAACTCGACATCGAGACCTTTCCAACGATCCTGGTCATCGACGCGCGCGAGCTGCTGTTCTGCGGGCCGGTGCTGCCGGGTCCCGAGCCGCTGAAGCGGCTGCTGCGCGCGCTCGACGAGAACGGCTCCCAGGCGCGGCTCGTCGATGAAGAGGCGCTGCTGCTCGCACAGCGGCTGCGCATGCGGGCGTCATTGGCCGAATGATGCGATCGCGCGGCGCCGTCGTTCACGGAATGAGCAGGACATCGTTCGTCGAGGCGTCGGGAAAGGATCTCCTACACTGGCAGACGTCGATGAGGAGTAGCGTGTCCGCCGAGGGGCGCGGCCTCCTTCCGGGGGCCGCCTCCGTCGTGCCTGGTCGGTCCGGTCCGTGCCTTCGTGCGGGCCTCTTTTTGCCTGGATACCCTTGATCAACGCGCATCGCTTCCTGATCGCCGGCCTGCTGGCCGCGCTGACGACTCTGTCTTACGGCCAGGACATGCCGGGCCGGGCAGCACAGGGCCCAGAAGCGCCAGGCCGAGAAGCGCAAGGCCAGGGCACCGCCGGCCCGGCCGAACGCCGGTTCGATGGCTGTCCGTCCGACCGGATCGCCGCCGCCTTCGACGACGTCGCGCGCGGTGGCGTTCTGGATCCCGGTCTTCGCCGGTGGATCTTCGATCCGCGCGCGCAGGCGATCGAGCCCTACCAGGTCTTCGACGATGTCTGGCAGGTCGGCGTGTGCTGGGTGGCCGCGTACGCGATCCGCACGCCGGAAGGCGTGGTGCTGATCGACACCGTGCACGAACCGCACGTCGCCACCTGGCTGGGCAACCTGCGCAAGGTCGGCATCGATCCGGCCGAGGTGCGGCTGGTATTGATCACGCACGGGCACTTCGATCATGCCGGCGGAGCCTACCGGCTCAAGCCGCTGGCGCCGAAAGCGCGTTTCGTGATGACCCAGCGGGGTTGGAACGAAGCCGCGGAATCGGCCGCGGTCTCGGCGGGCACGCCGGGCGCCTGGCAGATGATCGAGCGCGACGTCGTCGCCAAGGATGGCGAGCGGTTCACGGTCGGCGATGTGCCGTTCACCGTCTACGAGACGCCCGGCCACACGATGGGGACGGCATCGTACAGCTACCCGGTCCGTGACGGCGGGCACACGTACCGGGCCATCACGATCGGCGGACTGGGGCTCAACGCCATCGAGAGTTCGGCGCAGGTGGCGGCGTACATCGCCAGCATCGAGCGCATCGAAGCGATGACCGCGCGAAGCACCGATCCGGTCACGGTCCACCTGACCACGCACGCGTTCTCCAACGGGCAGACCGAACGGGCGCTGCTCAATCGCCAACGCCCACCGGGCGTCGTCAACGTCCTCGTCGATCCGACCGGCCTGCGCAACCAGCTCGAAACCCTTCGCATGGCCGCGCAGTTGCGGTTGGTCAAGGAAAAGGCGGCCGGCCGCTGACGCGGTCGATGCCGGGGAGAGCCGTCCGCGCCGGCGGAACGATCCGCGTCGCCGGGCGATACGGCGGAAGCGGCGCAGACGCGCCCGAGCCTGCTCAGGCCGGCAGGAAACCTTCGACCGTCAGGTAGCGCTCGCCGGTGTCGTAGTTGAAGCCCAGCACGCGCGCGCCGGGGGCCAGCTCGGGCAGCTTCTGCGCGATCGCGGCCAGCGTCGCACCTGACGAGATGCCGACCAACAGGCCTTCCTCGCGCGCGCTGCGGCGGGCCATCTCGCGCGCCGGCTCGGCGTCGACCTGGATCACTCCGTCGAGCAGCGACACGTCGAGGTTCTTCGGCACGAAGCCCGCGCCGATGCCCTGGATCGGGTGAGGGGCGGGCGAGCCGCCCGAGATCACCGGCGAGGCCGTCGGTTCGACGGCGAACACCTTCAGCGACGGCCATTGACGCTTGAGCACGCGTGCGCAGCCGGTCAGGTGGCCGCCGGTGCCTACGCCGGTGATCAGCACGTCGAGCCCGTCGGGGAAGTCGGCGAGGATCTCCTGCGCCGTCGTGGCGGCGTGGATCTCGACATTGGCCGGATTGTCGAACTGCTGGGGCATCCACGACCCCGGCGTCTGCGCGACCAGCTCGGTCGCGCGCGCGATCGCGCCCTTCATGCCCTGCTCGCGGGGCGTCAGGTCGAAGCTCGCGCCATAGGCCAGCATCAGGCGGCGGCGCTCGATCGACATGCTGTCGGGCATCACGAGGATCAGCTTGTAGCCCTTGACCGCCGCGACCATCGCCAGGCCGATGCCGGTGTTGCCGGACGTCGGCTCGATGATCGTGCCGCCGGGCTCGAGCACGCCGCGCCGTTCGGCGTCCTCGACCATCGCCAGCGCGATGCGGTCCTTGATCGAACCGCCGGGGTTGCCGCGTTCGGACTTGATCCAGACCTGGTGCGACGGGCCGAACAGGCGTTGGATCCGGATGTGCGGCGTATTGCCGATCGTCTGCAGGACGTTGTCTGCCTTCATCGAATGTCTCCTGGCAACGGATGAACGGGGGTCCGACAGCCTACACGGATCCGGGACCATGGGCATGCGGGGCGCCCGCCGCGCATGCGCGGCCTCTCGACATCACATCAGCACGATGTCGTAGTGCTCCTGCGGGTAATGGGTCTCGACTTGCAGCCGGATGTCCTTGCCGATCTGGTCGCCGAGCAGCGCCAGCGGCTGCGCTTCTTCTTCGAGGAACAGGTCGATGACCGACTGCGAGGCGACGATCCGGAATTCCTTCGGATTGAATTGGCGCGCTTCGCGCTGGATCTCGCGCAGGATCTCGTAGCAGACGGTGCGAGCGGTCTTGATCTGGCCGGTGCTCTGGCAGGTCGGGCACGGTTCGCACAGCAGGTGCGCGAGCGATTCGCGCGTGCGCTTGCGCGTCATCTCGACCAGGCCCAGCGCGGTGAAGCCGTTGACCGAGGTCTTCGTGCGGTCGCGCGCCAGCGCCTTGCGCAGCTCGGTCAGCACGGCGTCGCGATGATCGGACGACGCCATGTCGATGAAGTCGGCGATGATGATGCCGCCCAGGTTGCGGACGCGGAGCTGGCGGGCGATCGCCTGCGCGGCCTCGAGGTTCGTCTTGAAGATCGTGTCCTCGAAATTGCGTCCGCCGACGTAGCCGCCGGTATTGACGTCGATCGTCGTCAGCGCCTCGGTCTGGTCGATGATCAGGTAGCCGCCGGACTTCAGGTCGACGCGGCGCGCCAGCGCCCGCTGGATCTCGACGTCGACGCCGTGCAGCTCGAACAGCGGCCGGTCGCCGGTATACAGCCGCATCCTCGGTGTCAGGTCCGGGATGTAGGTGCCCGTGAACGCGCGCAGTGATTCGAGCTCGGCCGCCGAATCGATCTGGATCGCGTTGGTGTGTTCGCCGGCCACGTCGCGCAGCACGCGCTGCGTCAGGCTCAGCTCCTGGTAGAGCAGCGACGGCGCCGGCCGGCTCTGGCTGCCGGCGAGGATCTCGCGCCACCGCTTGATCAGGTAATCGATGTCGGCGGCCAGCGCGGCGTCGTCGGCTTCCTCGGCCGACGTGCGGACGATGAAACCGCCGCGCTCGCCCTGAGGGACGAGCGTCTGCAGGCGCTGGCGCAACTGCTGGCGTTCGGATTCGTCGCCGATCCGCTGCGAGACGCCGATGTGCGGATCCTGCGGCAGGTGCACGAGCAGGCGCCCGGCGATGCTGATCTGCGATGACAGCCGCGCGCCCTTCGTGCCCAGCGGATCCTTGATGACCTGCACGAGCAGCGGTTGCCCTTCGAACAGCACCTTTTCGATCGGCTGCGCGTGGCCGTGCGACGAGTGATGCCCGGCGTGCGCGCCGGCGCGCGATTGCCACAGGTCGGCGACATGCAGGAAGGCGGCGCGTTCGAGTCCGATGTCGACGAAGGCCGACTGCATG
>JAKPAM010000180.1 GCA_029779435.1 Pseudomonadota bacterium
CCCACATCACGGCGATGCCGGTCAGCACGAACATCACGCACAGGATGTGGATCGCCCCGGCCAGGCTGCCGGTCTGCGTCTTGATGGCGCCGACGACGGCCGGGCTGATGCCGGCCACGCTGCCGAGCGTGTTGATCAAGGCGATGCCGGCCGGCGCCTGGTCCTTGTTCAGGTAGCGCGTGACCATCGCCCAGAACACGGGCGTGGACGCCACCAGCGCCGAACCGCCGACGGCGATGGACACCAGCGTCCACGGCAGGCTGCCGCTGCCGATGGCCATCGACAGGCCCATGAAGCCGGCCGCCGCCGCGACGAACGCGAAGCCGTAGTGCCGCCGCTGCTCGTTGCGGCGATCCGAGCGGCGGCCGTACAGCACCATGGCGATGATGCCGAAGACGTTCGGGATCACCGCGTACAAGCCCACCTGCTGCAGGTCGCTTACCCCCAGTTCCCTGATGATGGTGGGCGTCCAGAAGGCCAGGAAGTAGCCTGCGCATCCGGAGACGAAGGCGCCCAACGCCAGCAGATAGACATGCGGGTCGCGCAACAGGCTGCCGAAACCGTGCTGTTGCTGGGT
Source organism: Pseudomonadota bacterium (assembly GCA_029779435.1). Taxonomy (GTDB): domain Bacteria; phylum Pseudomonadota; class Gammaproteobacteria; order Burkholderiales; family Burkholderiaceae_E; genus JAKPAM01. The sequence goes on from JAKPAM010000180.1 coordinate 578, forward strand.
GGGCTCGCTGCCCGCGTGCAGCGCGCGCTGCACGTAGCCGCGCTCGGCCTGCGTGAGCCATCCGGCTTCGTGCGGGCCGTTGGGCAGCAGGAAGTAGACCAGCAGGCCCAGGAACACCGTCGGCAGGCCTTCGATCAGGAACATCCACTGCCAGCCTTCCCAGCCATGCAGGCCGTGCATGTTCTTGAGGATCCAGCCGGAGACCGGGCTGGTCACGAACGCGGCGGCGACCTGCGCGGTGCAGAACAGCGCGAGCACGCGGGCGCGACGCTGCGGCGGATACCAGAAGGTCAGGTACAGCACGATGCCGGGAAAGAAGCCGGCCTCGAACACGCCCAGCAGGAATCGCACCACGTAGAACTGCGTGGGCGTCCGCACGAACAGCGTGGCGGTCGAGGCCAGGCCCCACAGCACCATGATGCGCAGGATGGTCGCGCGCGCGCCGACGCGCTTGAGCAGCAGGTTGCTCGGTACCTCGAACAGCACGTAGCCGATGAAGAACATCGTGGCGCCCAGGCCGTAGACGGCGTCGCTGAAGCCCAGCGAGGTCTTCATCTGCAACTGCGCGAAGCCGATGTTCGCGCGGTCGATGAAGTTCAGCAGGTAGCAGACGAACAGGAACGGAAGCAGGCGGCGCGTGATCTTGCGGTAGACCGCTTCGACGTCGCCGGGCGCGTCGGGTCGATGCGCCGCGGCGGCAGGTGACGGGATGGTGGCGGAGGTCATGCGTGGTCCCCTGCGTGGTCGCCGACGGCGACTGCTTCGTGCGTTTCGCGCTCAGTCGGCATAGCCGGGCATGCGGCGGTCGAGCCGGCGCAGCAGGCCGGGCCAGACCAGGCGGTCCATGCCGGTATCCATCGTGGTGATCCTGGTCTGCGCCATGATCCCGTCGAGGATCGGCTGCGGGACATGGTTCAGCCGCACGCCGCCGGCCTGGGCACGCACCTGCACCATGCAGGCGACCTCGGCGAAATACATGGCGATGAAGGCGTCGGCCACGGTCCGGCCCACGGTCAGCAGGCCGTGGTTGCGCAGCATCAGCACGCTCTTGCCGCCCAGGTCGCGTACCAGGCGCTGCTTCTCGTCGGGGTTGACGGCCAGGCCTTCGTAGTCGTGGTAGCCGAGCGACGCGAGCACGTAGAGCGAGGACTGCGTGAGCGGCAGCAGCCCGTCGGCCTGCGCCGAGACCGCCATGCCGTTGATGGAGTGGGTGTGCATGACGCAGCCTGCGTCATCGCGCGTCTCGTGGACGGCGCTATGGATCGTGAAGCCGGCCGGGTTGACCGGGTACGGCGAGGGTTCGATCTTGTTGCCGTCGACGTCGATCTTGACCAGCGACGAGGCGGTGATCTCTTCGAACATCAACCCATAAGGGTTGATCAGGAAATGGTGCGTGCCGGGCACGCGTGCCGAGATATGCGTGAAGACCAGGTCGTCCCAGCCGAACAGGGCCGTGAGCCGGTAAGCGGCGGCCAGATCGACCCGTACTGCCCATTCCTCCGGCGACACGGTGCGCTGGACGGAAGGCGAGGGAATGGTGGGCGGATGGGTAAGAAAAGCCAAGGCATGTCTCCGGTCATTTATGCCGGAAAATTATCCATGGCACTTCTCGTGCGATCAGTCAGCGATTTGCGGTTCGGGTGCGCCCCCGCGAAGGTCGCACGACAGACCGTGGCGCGGCCGGTACCACGGACGACATGGCCCTAAGCGCATCGAGTGCGGCCCGCCCGCAGCGCCAACGCCGGCCGGTCTCGCCGAGGCGACTCCGCCCTGATGCCGTGCGAGCGGCCGGTATGACGGTTAGCGGCAACGCGAACGCTGCCGGTCGTCATCGGAACCCGCGCTCAAAAGCGGGTTTCCCGTGCCGCCCGCAGGAACTGGTCGAGAACCGGCGTGCAGTTCAGCAGGCTGGACGTCGTGTCGGCGCCGTGGAACTCGGGGTGCCATTGCAGGCCGACGACGAACGGCGCGCGGCGCAGCCGGATCGCTTCGACGACGTTGTCGTCCGGCGAGACGGCCTCGATGCTCAGGTCGCGTCCGAGCCGCTTGACCGACTGGTGGTGGATCGAGTTGACCAGGCCGCCCTGCAATCCGTCGAACAGCGACGGGAACGTCGAGCCTTCGGGGAACGTGATCGGATGCCAGTTGGCGTCGTAGCGGTCGTTGACGTGCGCGATCGCTTCCGGGACCTCGGCGGCGATGTCCTGGTGCAGCGTCCCGCCGAACGCGACGTTGATCAACTGGCAGCCGCGGCAGATGCCCAGCACGGGCTTGCCCGCATCGACGAACGCCTGCAGCAGCTCGAGCTCGTACACGTCGCGGACGCGGTCGCCGCTCCACTCGGGACGGGTCGCCTGCTGCGAGTACGACATCGGGCTGACATCGGCGCCGCCCTGCAGGACCAGGCCGTCGAGCGTGCTGGCGTAGTCGCGCATCCGGATGTCGCTCGGATGGATCGCGCCGTCCTGGTTGACCGTGGGGATCATGAACACCAGCGCGTTGCGCGTCATGACCCAATGCGCGATCGATTCCTCCAGGTATTGCAGCGTCTTGCTCTGCAAGCCTTTGCCATCCGGCTGCGGATGGAAGATCCGCGCCGAGATGCCGATGCGCAGCGTGCGGTCGGTGATGCGGCGGCTCAACTGGTCGCCGAACTGCCGCGTCTTGGCTACCACGATCCGCTTGAACACGCGCCAGCCGTTGTCGCTGCGATGCAGGTAGGCGGGCAGCGGGGGCGGCGTCGGCTCGGTGCCGTCGGCGATCGCCGGCGCGTTGGGCGTCGGTTCGCCGGAATCGCGGGTGTCGACGATCGGCGCGGGCGCCGCGATCGGGGAGGCCGTCTGGTCGGCCATGGGGTCGGGGCTAAGCGCAGGATCGGCCTCGCGCGTTCCGGTCGGACCGCTATCCGAGAATGCAGGGGTAGCGACGGCCGTCGGCGCAGGATCGGCCTGCGCGCTTAGCGCCTCGACGACGCGCTCGGCCTCGGCGGCATGGGTCGCGGCGCGAGTGTCGGCATAGTCGGTCACCGGGCCGGCGGGCGTCACGGCCTCGCTGCTGGCGTCGGCGGGCGTTGCGCCGTGGCCGCTCGAACCGGGCGT
>JAKPAM010000206.1 GCA_029779435.1 Pseudomonadota bacterium
GCCGTACGATGGTGCGCGGCGGCCGCTGGCCGAACCAGTAGGCCAGTTCGGCCGCATCGCGCAGCGGCCAGAGCACGAAGTCGGCGGGCCGGCCGGGACCGAGCGCGCCATGCGTGTCCTGCAGGCCCAGCGCGCGCGCCGCATGGTGCGTGATGCCGGCCAGCGCTTCGGGCACGGTCAGCCGGAACAGCGTGCACGCCATGTTGGCCATCAACAGCAGGCTTAGCGCGGGCGAGGTGCCGGGGTTATGGTCGGTCGACACCGCCATCGGCACGCCGGCGGCGCGCAGCGCCTCGATCGGCGGCAGGTGCGTGTCGCGCAGCGTGTAGTAGGCGCCGGGCAGCAGCACGGCGACGGTGCCGGCCTCGCGCATCGCGGCGATGCCATCGGCCGACAGATGCTCGATGTGGTCGCATGACAGCGCGCCGTAGCGCGCCGCCAGCGCGGCGCCCCCCATGTCCGAGAGCTGCTCCGCATGCAGCTTGACCGGCAAACCGAGCGCCCGGGCGGCCTGGAAAACGCGCTCGGTCTCATCGAGCGAAAAAGCGATGCGCTCGCAGAACACGTCCACCGCGTCGACGAGCCCTTCGTCGGCCAGCGCAGGCATCATCTCGCGGCACACGAGGTCGACGTAGTCGCCGCTGCGGCCGGCGTACTCGGGCGGCAACGCATGCGCGCCCAGGAAGGTCGTGCGCACCGTGACGCCATAGTCCCGGCCGAGCCTGCGGGCCACGCGCAACTGCTTGCGCTCGTGTTCGAGCGCGAGGCCGTAACCGGACTTGATCTCGATGGCGCAGACGCCATCGGCCAGCAATTGTTCGAGGCGCGCGGCCGATTGCGCGTAGAGCGTCTCGTCGTCGGCGTCGCGCGTGGCGCGCACCGACGACACGATGCCGCCGCCGGCCCGCGCGACGTCTTCGTAGGTCGCCCCCGCGAGACGCATCGCGAATTCGTTGGCGCGCTGGCCGCCATAGACGAGGTGCGTGTGGCAATCGACGAGGCCGGGCGTGACGAGCGCGCCACCGCCATCGAAGCGCGGCAAGCGGGCGAACCCGTCGGGCAGGCAGTCGCGGTCGCCGATCCAGCGGATCACGCCATCGGCGACGACGAGGGCCGCTTCTGCGTGGACATTCGCACCGTGGACATCCGCGCCCGGCGCGAGCGCCCCCGGCGCAAGCCGAAGATGATCCCAAAGGCCATCGGCCGAACGAAGCGTGGACAGGTCCATGACGTCAAACCCCTGAAGAAGACGAGGACGGTTCGAGCCGCACCGCGATCAACGCGGCATCAGCCTCGACGTCGTGCGGATCGGCGTGCCAGCCGTGCGAGACGCCCTCCCACCACACCCCGCCGCCGGACTCGCAGACAAGCGCCTCGCCGGTGCCTTCGGCCGCGCGCAACCGCCATCCCCCGTACGCCGCCAGCAACAGGCCGGCATCGCACGCGGCCACGTCATCACCCCGTCGCAACACGCGCACGTCGGCGCGCAGGCGGCCCCGGCGGCACATCACGTTGAAATCGGTCGACGGGCCGCCCAGCAGTTGGCAGTCGAGCGCGGTCTCACCGGGGAAGGCGAAGGGCACCAGCGGTTTGTCGAGCACGTGATCGATCGCGCCATCCCGCGAGCGCAAGCGCACGCCCGCACCCGCCAGCAGCAGGATCGTGCGATCGATGCCGTCGAAGGCCGAGAACGGGCCGGGCCGATCGATGGTCGCGATGCTCACGCGCCAGTCGAAACGGTCGAGACCGGCGTCGGCCGGCTGGCAGACGATCTCGCGCGTCGTCCCGCCGCCGTTCTTCCACGGCACCGGCCGCAACGCGGCCATGTCGAAACGCCAGGGTGCCATGCGATGCCCCTCCTCCCCCGCTTCGCTTAGCGAACCATCGGCAGGTTCAGGCCCTGCTGCCTGGCGGTCGCGATCGCGATGTCATAGCCGGCATCGGCATGGCGCATGACACCGGTGGCCGGATCGTTGAACAGCACGCGTTCGATGCGCCGGGCCGCCGCGTCGGTGCCGTCGCAGACGATCACCACGCCGGCGTGCTGCGAATACCCCATGCCGACGCCGCCACCGTGATGCAGGCTGACCCAGGTCGCGCCGCCCGCGGTGTTGAGCAACGCGTTGAGCAGCGGCCAGTCGCTGACCGCATCGGTGCCATCCTTCATCGCCTCGGTCTCGCGATTGGGGCTCGCGACCGAGCCGGTGTCGAGATGGTCTCGGCCGATGACGATCGGTCCCTTCAGCTCGCCGCTCTTGACCATCTCGTTGAACGCGAGACCCGCCTTGTGGCGCTCGCCCAGGCCCAGCCAGCAGATGCGCGCCGGCAGGCCCTGGAAGGCGATGCGATCGCGCGCCATGTCGAGCCAGCGGTGCGTGTGCGTGTTCTCGGGGAACAGCTCTTTGATCTTGGCGTCGGTCTTGTAGATGTCCTCCGGGTCACCGGAGAGCGCGACCCAGCGGAACGGCCCTTTGCCTTCGCAGAACAGCGGTCGGATATACGCCGGCACGAAGCCCGGGAAGTCGAAGGCGTTCTTGACGCCCTGGTCGAACGCCACCTGGCGGATGTTGTTGCCGTAGTCGACGGTCGGAATCCCCATGGCCTGGAAGTCGAGCATCGCCTGCACGTGCATCGCGCACGACCGGGCGGCCGCCTGCGTCAGGCGGGCGTGCTCGGCCGGGTCCTGCTGCGCGGCCTTCCATTGCTCGACGGTCCAGCCCATCGGCAGGTAACCGTAGATCAGGTCGTGCGCCGAGGTCTGGTCGGTGACGAGGTCGGGCTTGATGCCGCCGGCCTTCGCGCGCCGGACCAGTTCGGGCAGGATCTCGGCCGCATTGCCGAGCAGCGCGATCGAGACCGCTTCCTTCCTTGCGGTGTGATGACGGATCAGCGCGATCGCATCATCGATGTCCTTGGCCTGCTTGTCGGCATAGCGGGTGCGCAGGCGAAAGTCGATGCTCGACTGCTGGCATTCGATGTTGAGCGACACGGCGCCCGCAAGCGTCGCGGCCAGCGGCTGCGCGCCGCCCATGCCGCCCAGGCCGGCGGTCAGGATCCACCTGCCCGACAGATCGCCGCCATAGTGCTGGCGGCCGGCCTCGACGAAGGTCTCGAACGTGCCTTGCACGATGCCCTGGCTGCCGATGTAGATCCAACTGCCGGCGGTCATCTGGCCGTACATGAACAGGCCCTTGCGGTCGAGTTCGTTGAAGTACGCCCAGTCGGCCCACTTCGGCACGAGGTTGGAATTGGCGAGCAGCACGCGCGGCGCATCGGCGTGCGTCTTGAACACGCCTACGGGCTTGCCCGACTGGATCAGCAGCGTCTCGTCGTCGCCGAGTTCCTTCAGCGTGGCGAGGATCTGGTCGAAGCAGGCCCAGTCGCGCGCGGCACGGCCGATACCGCCATACACCACGAGGCTTTGCGGGTTCTCCGCGACCTCGGGGTCGAGGTTGTTTTGCAGCATGCGGAATGGCGCCTCGGTCAGCCAGCTCTTGCAACTGAGCGTGCTGCCCCGCGGCGCGCGGATCACGCGGTTCGGATCGTGGCGGGGATCGGCGTTGGCGTTGGCGTTGGCGTTGGCGACGAGCTTGTCAGGAGCGTTCATGGCGTGTTGTCCTCTCGTGTGACGGCGCTTGGGCGGGTTCGGGGCGCTTGTTCATTGCGTTCGTTCGTGACGGTCGTTCGTAGCGCTTGTCCATGAAGTCGGAACCGGTGATTGCATCGGACGCAGCTGAGTCCACCGGTTCACGAACGGCTGGGGAGCATGGCGTGCACGACCTGGGGCCATTCGCCGCGGCGCGCCCACGTGCGCATGGCTTCGATGGAAGGCGCGAGGAAGCGATCCTGGTCGATGAAGGCGACGCGCTCGCGGATGGCGGCGAATTCGGTTTCGAGCAGCGGGGAACTTTCGGGCCCGCGCTTCAATTCGATGCCTTGCGCGGCGGCCATCGCCTCGATGCCGACCACTACGGCGGTGTTCTGCACCATGTCCGCCAGGCGGCGGCCGGCGAAGGTCGCCATCGACACGTGGTCTTCCTGGTTGGCCGAGGTCGGCAGGCTGTCGACGCTGGCCGGATGCGCGAGCGACTTGTTCTCGGACGCGAGCGAGGCGGCCGTGACCTGCGCGATCATGAAGCCGGAGTTGACGCCGCCGTCGCGCACGAGGAACGGCGGCAGGCCCGACAGGCCGCTGTCGAGCAGCAATGCCAGGCGGCGCTCGGAGATCGCACCGATCTCGCTGACGGCCAGCGCGATGATGTCGGCGGCGAACGCCACCGGCTCGGCGTGGAAGTTGCCGCCCGAGATCACGTCGCCGGCGCCGGGAGGGCCTTCCGGCCCCGCGAACACCAGCGGGTTGTCCGACGCGGCATTGGCTTCGGTACGCAACACGCGCGCCGCATGCGCGAGGTTGTCCAGGCAGGCGCCCATCACCTGCGGCACGCAGCGGATCGAGTACGGGTCTTGCACGCGGCCGCAGTCGACATGCGAGTCGACGATCCGGCTGCCGTCGAGCAGCGCGCGCATCACGGCGGCGACGGCGATCTGGCCGGGCTGTCCGCGCGCTGCGTGGATGCGGGCGTCGAAGGGCTTGACCGAGCCCTGGATCGCCTCCAGCGACAGGGCGCCGGCCATCAGCCCGGCGGCGAACACGTCCTCGGCGCCGAACAGGCCGGCGAGCGCGAGCGCGGTCGACACCTGCGTGCCGTTGAGCAGCGCGAGCCCCTCCTTGGGGCCAAGCACGAAAGGCACGAGGCCGATGCGCTTCAGCGCTTCGGCGCCACCGATCACCTCGCCCTGCGGTGTCGTGACCTCGCCCTCGCCGATCAGCACGCAGGCCAGGTGCGCGAGCGGCGCGAGATCGCCCGACGCACCGACCGAGCCCTTGGACGGGATGCGCGGCAGCAAGGCCGCATTGCCGAGCGCCAGCAGCGCGTCGACGATCTCGGACCGCACGCCCGAATGACCGCGCGCCAGGCTCACGGCCTTGGTCGCGAGCACCAGGCGCACCACGCCGGCATCGAGCGGCTCGCCGGTGCCGGCGCTGTGCGACAGCACGAGGTTGCGTTGCAATTCGGCCAGACGCTCGGCCGGAATGATGGTCTGCGCGAGCTTGCCGAAGCCGGTGTTGATGCCATAGACGACGGCGCCGGCATCGACGATCCGGCGGACCGTGGCCTGGGCGGCGGCGAGGCCCGTGCGCGCCGCCGGATCGAGGACGAGTCGAACGCCACCGGCATGCACGCGGCGCAATGTCGCGAGATCGACCTCGCCGGGAGTCAGCACGATGGGCGCTTGGGAGGAAGAGGCGTGGTCCATGCGGAGGTCCTGTCTATACAAGTATGGGCGTCAATAAACGATGGGCGAGATTCACGGACATCACGGGCGTCAGCCGATATCGGGTTTGCCGTCGGCGCGGAACCGGCTGCCGAGCCGGTAGCGCGAGGCGGGGTGCAGGCAACGCACCATCGTCACGGGGACGGCGCGCGTCCAGGTGCGGCGCGTCAGCAGCAGGCAGGGGTCGGCGGCCGGCATGTCGAGGCGCTCGGCCTGCTCGGCCGTCGGCAACACCGCGTCGACGACGTGCTCGATCTGGTCGAAGGGGACGTTACGCAGCAGGAACTCACCCGGAGGAAGGTGCGAGAAGTCCTGCGCCAGGAAATCGGGCACCACACGCGGATTGACATGGCGGTCTTCGAGCTGCACCGGGATGTCGTTCTCCATGTGCAGGCACACGGTGTGGAAGACCGACTCGCCGGGCCGCAGGTCGAGCCAGGCGGCAATGTCCGGCGAGGCGGCGACGCGCTCGGCGGCGAGGAACTCGCAGCGGTAATCATGCCCGCGCGCGCGGATCTCGCTCGCGATGTTCGCGATCTGCAGCAGTGTGGACTGCGGCTTGTCTTCCGCGACGAAGCTGCCCACGCCCGGCACGCGCACGATGCGGCCCTGCGCCACCAGTTCGCGTAGCGCACGATTCACCGTCATGCGAGCGACGCCGAACTGCGCGACCAGTTCGCTCTCCGAAGGCAGCCGGTGGCCGGCTACCCACGATCCGTCCTGGATCCTGCGCACGATGAAGGACTTGACCTGTTCGTACAACGCCATCGCCGGCAACGTCGTGATCGTCGCTGTCGCACGCGGCTCGGCACCCGCCGGGCGGGCGGCGGTCGGACGGGCATCGGCGGCGGGCTTGCTGGAACTGGAGGCGGTCATGGACGGTGCTTCGTGGACGGATTGCTTCGGGAAGGCGGGCGGCGAATTCTGATTCACCGCACTAATGCTCGGCGGCGGCCATCGATTCGGCGCGGATCTCCTCGGTCAGACGGGCCTTGATCTGCATGAACTCGGGCGAAGTCTTGATCGTGTAGTGACGCGGATGCGGGAAGTCGACCGGGATCTCGGTCTTGATGCGGCCTGGCCGCGCGCTGAACACCGCGACGCGGTTGGCCATGAAGATCGCCTCGTCGATGTCGTGCGTGACGAACAGCACCGTCTTTCGCGCCGACTCCCAGATGCCGAGCAGCAGTTCCTGCATCAGCACGCGCGTCTGGTTGTCGAGCGCGCCGAACGGTTCATCGAGCAGCAGCATCTTCGGGTCGTTGGCGAGCGCGCGGGCGATCGCGGTGCGCTGCTGCATGCCGCCCGAGAGCTGCTTGGGAAAGTGGTTCTCGAAGCCGCGCAGGCCGACCTTGGCGATGAAAAAGCCGCTGCGCTCCTTCTGCTCGGCCTCGCTCATGCCGCGCTCGCGCAGGCCGAAGCGGATGTTCTGCGCGATGGTGAGCCACGGAAAGAGCGTGTAGCTCTGGAACACCACGCCGCGATCGGCGCCCGGCCCCTCTATCGGCCGGCCATCGAGCAGCACGCGGCCGTCGGTCGGGTAGTCCAGCCCCGCGACGATGCGCAGCAGCGTGGACTTGCCGCAGCCGGAGGGGCCGAGGATGGTGACGAAGTCGTTCTCGCGCACCTCGAAGTCGATCGGCAGCAGCGCCTGCGTCGTCTGCCCGCGCGTACCGGCGAAGGTACGCGAGACACCGCGAATGGAAAGCTGGTTCATCAGATCGTGCTCCATGCGAACAGGCGGCGGTTGGCGGCCTTGAAAGCGAAGTCGGAGATGAGGCCGATCACGCCGATGACGATGATCCCGAAGATGATCTGCCCGGTGTTCAGCAGCGCCTGGCTGTCGGTGATCATGTGGCCGATGCCTGACGACGAGCCGATCAGCTCGGCGACGATCACGTAGGTCCAGGCCCAGCCGAGCACCAGGCGCAGCGTTTCGGCGATGCCCGGTGCGGCGCCCGGGATCAGCACGCGCAGGACGATGCCGCGGCTGTCGGCGCCCAGCGTGTAGGCGGCTTCGACCAGGTCGCGCCGCGCGCCGCCGACGGTGACCGCGACCATCAGCGTGATCTGGAACACCGAACCGATGAAGATGACCAGCAGTTTCTGCGTCTCGCCGATGCCGGCCCACAAGATCAATAGTGGAATGAAGGCCGACGCCGGCAGGTAGCGGCAGAACGAGACGAACGGCTCGAAGAAGGCTTCGACGCTCTTCCACGTGCCCATCGCGATGCCCAGCGGCACGGCCACAACGGTCGCCAGCACGAAGCCGCCGAACACCCGCCATACCGTCATGCCGATGTCGTGGAGGAAGTCGTACTCGGTGAAGAGCCGGATGCCCTCCGCCATCATGGTGATCGGGCTCGCGAGGAAGGTCGGCGACACGAAGCCGCCGAGCGTGAAGAACCCCCACACCAGCACGAACACCACGAAAAAGCCCAGCCCGAGCAACCAGCGCGCGCGGGCGCCGACCGGTTCGAGTGGCGCCAGCGCGCGGCGGCGCGGCGTCCTGGCGACGGCGGGAATCGCCACCGGCTCGGAGGAATCCATGACAGATCTCGCGTCCATGATTGCCCCTGGTAGCCGGATTACTGGATGAAGCGGGTATCGAAGGTGGCGGACAGATCGGCCGGCGCCTTGCGGATCACGCCGGACTCCAACAGGATCGCTTGCGCCTCCTTCATGAACGGCATGATGTCGTTGGCGAAGAACTGCTGATTGGCTTGCCTGTCGGACCAGCGCAGGAAGGCGGACGACTTGGCGAACTGCTCGCCCGACTGCTTGACCGCGGCGCCCATGATCTCGTTCGCCTTCGTCGGATCATTCTTGATCAGGTCCAGCGCCTCGAAATACGAGTCGGCCAATGCCTTGGCCGCCTTGGCATTGGACTGGAGCCAGGTCGGCGCGCAGCCCACCGTATCCATCACCATCGGGTAGTCGAGCGTGGTGGCCAGGATCTTGCCGGCCGCCGGATTGGCGCGCACGGTCGACAGGTACGGCTCATAAGTCATCGCGGCGTCGTTCTGGCCGGACACGAACGCCTGCGCGGCGGGCTGCGGTTCGAGCGAGACCAGCTTCACGTCCTTCATCCGCATGCCGTTCTTGTTCAGCATCCAGGCCAGCGCGAAGTACGGCGCGGTGCCGGGCGCGCTGACGCCGATCGCCTTGCCCTTGAGGTCGGCGAAGGACTGGACGTCGTTGCGCACCGCGATGCCATCGGCGCCGTAGGACTTATCCATCTGGAAGATCTGCACGATCGGCACGCCGTTGGCGTTCCAGGCCACGTGCGTCTCGACGGTGGTGGCGGCGCACTGCACCGCCCCCGAGGCGAGGGCCAGGTGGCGATCCTTCTGCGGGATCATGCGCAGTTCGACGTTGAGACCGTTCTTCTTGAAGATGCCCGTCTTGTCCGCCAGCGTCAGCGGCGCGAAGCCGGTCCAACCCGACATGCCGAGAACGATCTTCGTTTCCTGAGCGCTGGCGGCGCCCGCCACACCCCAGACGCATGCCGCTGCCGCGATCAGCGAAGCGATTCTTCCCACCGACTTGATCATCAAGGCTCTCCTGTTGCGTTATAGGTATTCCGGCTTCCTGGACCGCGAGAAAGGTGACTCATGCCAGCATGCGAGAGTTTCATTTAGCTTGATGTACCTGTATATACAGGCAAACCCGAATCGGATCCTACAGCACGGCCCGAACCCGTCCGACAGCCGGCAACGCTCGACGCCGATGCCGGCGCTCCACCCTCCCCACGATGATGCGAAGAGTTCACCGAGGGGAGATGCCATGAGCAAGAGAATGACCAAAGACGACGTGCCGCGTACCGCGGGCGTGTTCAAGCCGGTCGGCCATATCGTGCTGGTCATGCAGGACGCGGCCGCGGTCGCGCGGGCACTCGCCGAGTTGCAGCGCGCCGGATTCGAAGCGGCCGATACGATCGTCTATTCGAGCGAAGAAATGATCGCCCAATGCGAGGAAGACCAGCGGGGGGCCAGCATGCTCGCGTCGCTGGGCGCCGAGATCAATCTGTCGCGCAAGCACATGGAACTGGCGCGGCGGGGCCACTGCTTCATCGTCGTGTTCGCTCCGGAAGACGACCAGGTCCAGCGGGTCGCCAACGTCGCCGAACGCACCGATGCGCTGTTCGCCCAGCGCTATGGATTGCTGACGGTCGAGGAACTGGTGCGGCCGGCCGAATCCCCACGCGCCTGAGCCGGCAGCAACGCCGACGGTTCGATCGCGTAGAACGGCAGCCGGTGGGTCGGTTCATCGCCTCCCTGCGCCGCGAGGAAGGCCGTCGCCGCCCCGACGTCTAGCGGACGCGCGTAGAAGAATCCCTGCGCGATGTCGCAACCGTGCTGCGCCAGGAACCTGGCCTGCTCTTCGGTCTCGACGCCTTCGGCGACCACCGGCACTCCCAGGCCCTGCCCGATCGCGATCGCCGCGCGCACGATGGCCGCATCGTTCGGATCATGGGTAATGTCGCGAACGAACGACTGATCGATCTTGATCTGGTCGATCGGGAATCGCTTGAGGTAAGCGAGTGACGAATGGCCGATGCCGAAATCATCGACGGCCAACCCGACGCCGAGCGCTCGCAGTTCGTCGAGCAGCGAGATCACGTGCTCGACGTCGGCCATCGCGGTGGTCTCGGTGATCTCGAGTGCGATGAGGCCGGCCGGGATGCCGGTGCGCTGGAGCATCGCCGCGACCTGCTTGACGAGGCTGCGATCCAGGCACTGCCGGGCTGAAACGTTGATCGAGATCGGCAGAGAGGGGATGCCGTCGGCGAGCCAACGCTGCAATTGGCGCGAGACCGCCTCGATCGCCCAGGCACCGATCGGCAGGATCAGGCCCGACTCCTCGGCCACGCCGATGAACCGGCCCGGCGATACCAGTTCGCCGCTGGCCGTGCGCCAGCGCAGCAGCGCTTCGAGCCCGACGACGCGGCCATCGGTGACGCGGACCTGAGGCTGGTAGTAAAGCTCGAACTCGTCGCGGCCCAGCGCCTGTCGCAACTGCGTCTCGATGTCCAGCCATTGGCGCGAGCCGGCCCGCATCTCGGCGGCATAGAACTCGAACCGGTGCCCGGCCTGCGCCTTGCCCCGGTACATCGCGGCGTCGGCCATCGCCAGCAGCGCGTCCGGATCCGAACTGTCCTGAGGCGCCATCGCGATCCCGATGCTGCATGTGCAATGCACGTCGATGCCGTCGAGCGACACATCGCGCGACACGGCGTCGATCAGCCGGGCCGCCGCGGCCGCGGCCGCGTCGCGTCCTTCGACCTGCGCGAGCACGATGACGAACTCGTCACCGCCCCAGCGGGCCACGGTGTCCTGGGATCCGCAACTGGCGAGCAGCCGGCGCGCCACGGTCTTCAGGATCGAGTCGCCGATCCGATGGCCGAGGCTGTCGTTGAAACGCTTGAACCGGTCCAGATCCATGAACAGGACGGCGACCGACCGGTCGCTGCGCCGCGCATCGACGATGGCCTGCGCGAGCCGCTCGGCCAGCAGCGCGCGATTCGCCAGTCCGGTCAGCGAATCGTGCGTCGCTTCGAACTGCAGTTGCTGCCCGGCGCTGACGACGTCGGTGATGTCGCTGAGCGCGAGCACCGCACCTTCGAGCCCGTCCTGTTCATCGGTCACGGGACTGGCGCAGATCATCAGCAGCCGGTCGACGCCGCCGGAGGCGACCTGCACCGGCGGTCCGCGCCGCGTCGATTGGCGCGTGGACAGGCATTCGACGACCGCATCCTTCAAACGCCGGCAGTCGTCGGCCGGCAACGCGTACAGGTTCTCGATCGCGATACCGACCGCCTGCTCGGGCGGCCGGCCCGCCAGATGGGCCGCCACCGGATTCAGGTAGCGGACGCGGCCGGCGACATCGACGACGACGACGGCATCGTTGATCGCCCGCAGCGCCGTCAGCGCGTGGGCGCGCAAGCGGTGCAGCGCCCGCCGGGTATGGCGATCGCGTTCGGTGCGCCATAACAGGTAACCGGCCGCGCAGGCCAGCGCCGGGGCGGTCACGTCGGCCCAGATCGACCAACGCCACAGCAGTACGCCGGCCAGGACCATCGGCATCGCCACCAACAGCGGCATCGCCGCGTTGCGCAGCCAGCCATGCAAACGGCTGCCCACGATCATCAAGCCCAGCGGCAGGCCGCCCAGCCACCACGCCCACGCCGCACCGACCGGCGTGACGAGCCTGCCGGCGCGCAGCGATTCATAAGCATGCGCATGCCATTGGACGGCCGACCATTGTTCGCCGCGCGGCGCGGATGCCGCCGAAAGCCGGTCGCCCAGGCCCACCGCCGTCACGCCGACCCAGACCGTCTTGCCGGCCAGCGTCGCGGCAAGCGCGGGATCCGCGAGCACGTCGGCATAGGACACGCGCGGCACCTCCGCTCCCCGGGCCGGCAGCAGCACCTCGAGATCCCGCACCCATGCCTCGGCGCCGCGGCCCGATACCTCGGCCACGGGCCGCGAATCCCGCGACGGGACGGCAGGCACGGCGGCGCCCGCCGTCCGGATCCGCCACATGGCGACCGGCAGCGCATCCCAATACTGGCCGCCGACGCCCCCGCGCAGGAACAGGCGGCGGGCGACCGCGTCGCGATCGATCTCGACGTCGGCGTGGGCGAGCACCGCGGCGCCGGTGATGAACTCGGGCAGCGGCCGCAGCACGCGAATGCCCCCCTTGTCCGCTATCGGCGCCAGCGGCAGCACGATCGGGCCGAAGCCGGCGATGGCGGAGGCCAGCCGCCGGTCGTCGCCGGGCTGCGGCGAGGGTTCGTTGAACAGCAGGTCGATGGCCACCGCGTCGACGCCCGCGACGCGAAGCCGGTCCAGCAGATCGGCATGGATGCCGCGCGGCCACGGCCAGCGGCCCAGCGATTGCAGGCTGCGCTCGTCGATCGCGACGATCACGCTGTCGACCGCGAGCGGCACCGGCAAAACCCGGCTGGCCAAATCGTAGGCCATCAGGTCCAACCGCTGGATGAGAGTCGGCGGCGCCCAGGCGAACCAGACGAGCACCAGCAAGGCCAACCACCAAGGGCGCACGGAGGCCGAGGACAACGGAGCGTGCCAACTGTTGATCGTCTGCCCCATGGATGGCCGCGTCTAGAGGACCAGCAGCATCGGAATCAGCAACAACAGCGGCCACAAGACTCGCGGCGCTTCGATCTCTATCCGCTGCGGCGAACTCCATGCCCCCTCGAATCCGTCGGGAGTCACGGTCTGGACGCGCAGCACGTAGGGGCCCGGCTCCAGGTCCTCCAGCGTGACCGTGGGCGCATCGACCCGCCGCTCGACCACGATGTCGGCGACCTGCGGGTCACGGGCGAGCTGGAACCGGTAGCGGGAGCCCTCGGCGCCGGCCCGCCAGCGCAGGGTCGTCGATTTGCCATCCTGCGCGGGCGGCTCGACCTGCGGCGCGGCCGGCACCACGCGCAACCGTTCGACGTCGCTGTACGGCCCCAGCTTGCCGCCGGCCGCACGGCTGGCCACGCGCCAGTGATACAGGCCCGGCGACAGCCCCGACGCGTCGACGTCCGTCGAAGTACCGGCGACGACGCGATCCACGACCGTCGATGCGAACTGTGCCGAATCGCTGATCTGGAGCCGGTACTCCGCGACGCCCGCGTCGGTCCAGCGGAACGCGAGGCTCGCGGGCGCGACGACCGCCTCGGACGCCGGCGCCGACAGCACCGGCGGTTCGGGCCGCGCGTCGATGGTCAGCGGCCGCTCGGCCTGGAAGCCTTCGAGCCCGTTGGCGTCCACACCGCGTACGCGCAGCAGATAGTCGCCATCGGGCAGGTCGCGGGCACGGGCATGCGGCGTGGTGCTGCGCTCGTCGGAAGCGATCAGTGCGCTACCGGCCGGCAGCAGCTGGCTCTGGTACCGGACCGCGCCGGGCAAAGGCTGCAGCGGGATGCTGATCGGCAGCCGGCGGATGCGGGCCGGCACGTCGGCCAGGTCGGGCGCGGGCAACAGCGGAACCGCCGGCTGCGATGCCTGGCCGGCCGCCGCGACCGAACCGGTGCCGGCAGGCAGCGTCACGCCGCCACGCTTGGCGGTGAACGCGACCGCCCCTTCGAGGACCTCGGCGCGGGCGGCGTCGGCCGTGGCCGATACCCTGAACTCGGTGCCCCGCACCGCGGCGACGGCGGACGGCGTCTCGATCTCGAAGCGCGTGCCCCCGGCTGGCCGCCGCGGAACGACGTTTTCCAATCCGCCGCGCAGCAACTCGATCGACAGCCACGTACCGCCGTCGGGAACGCGCGGCTAGCTCGCACGGATCAGCTTCAGTTCGGAGTCCGGACGCATCAGCACGACCGTGCCGCCGCTCAATTCGAGCGTGGCGCTGCCATCGGCACCGGTCCGCAGGCGCTGCCCGACCGACAGCGCCTGTCCCTCCTGCGCCGGCCGCCAGGCGGCGGCGGAATCGGAGGAACCGGACGGATCGCCGCGGTGGTCGTCGCGCACGTGAACGGCGCCGCGCATCTGCCCGATGCGCATCTCGGCCGCGCGCATGCCCAGCCATCGGCTCGGGATGCGCAGCGTGCTGCCGGGCTGGATCTGCGTCGCATCGGTGATCCTGTTGTACTGCAACAGCCTCGGCCAGTAACGCAGGTCGCGAAGGTAGCGTTCGGTGAGATTCCAGGGGTTGTCGCCCGGCCGCACCGTATAGAGATAGTCCTCGGCTCGCGCCGGCGTCGCACCCAGCATCGCGACGGCCGCCGCCAGCAGCACGGCATGCCGATAACCGCCCCGGATCATCGCCGGAGCGGCCGTGTCAATAAATGGCACCACGCATTTCTCCCTCCCGCGGACCGGCTACCCGCCGCCGTGCACCCCACCCCCGATGCCGTGCGGCATGGCACCGGCGATCGGCCGCCACTGGAACAGCGGGTAAGAACGACCAATGCCCTACAATCTCAATTGTTCGGCATTGTGCTACAAACACCGTCCGTCCGATATGGCCGCCGCCATACAGCGCGCCTACATCGTCCGGCGTGGCGAATAGCGGCGAACGCCGGTTTCCCGGCATCGGAACCGCGGACCTTCGGCGATGCCGAACGGCAATCCGGCACATCGTTCCGATAATCGCGTCCCACGCTCCCCCGGCCTTCTCCAGCATCGCTGTCAGGCCGCGCGGGGACCGATAATGACCTCCCGCGGCACCGGCCCTCCGATGCCGATAGACCGTGCCGCGGGGTTTCCCGCGCTTGACGGCCGACTCGACCCCAACGCGATAATGTGCGCAAACAAGCAGTCCAAAGAGGAGAACCTCATGCCGCGTCTGACGACAGGGAGCAACCTATGAGCAGCTCTCCCGCATTTCCTGATCCCATGCAGTTCTGGCGCGACGCGCTGACCAAGTTCGAAAACGAGGTGAACTCCCTGGCCAACAGCGCGCTGAAGTCGCCCGATGCGGCGCGCAACGCGCAGACGCTCAGCTCGGTCGCATTGAGCCTGCAGCAGTTCTCCGACAAGGCGATGAGCGATCACCTGCGTCGATTGAACATCCCCAGCCGCAAGGAGGTGATGGACCTGGGTGATGCGCTGACCCGCCTCGAAAGCAAGATCGACCAGATCCTCACGCACCTGATCCCCCCCAGCGATCTGGGCACCCCGAGGCCGGCGCGCACGCGGCGGCCTACGTCGCCCCCTCCTGAAGCGGGCGCCGTGCAAGCGGTCCCGCCTCCCTCCGAGCCGACCGAAGCAGCGAATGCGCCTGCCGAGGCCGCCCCTGTCCCCACCCGCGCCCGCGAGGCGGCCGAAACGGTCCGGGCCAAACCCCGCGCCGCCAAGGCCGCGCCGACCGAAGGCCGTCGCAGCGCGCGCGCCTCCAAAGGATGATCGATGGCTAGTCAAGCGAACACCGCAACGCGCGACACTAATCCGGGAGCCATCGCCGATCGGCTCCGCCAGGAAGTCCAACACGCGATCCAGCGCGGCTTCAAGAGCATGGAGCTGCTGGGTGCACCGCCGCCCGAGGTCGGTCGCTCGCCCAAGACCGTGCTCTACCGGCGTGGCACGCTCGAGCTGCTCCACTACCACGCGATGGCCGACGAGGTCTATCGCGTGCCGCTGCTCCTCGTGATGGCGCCCACGAACCGGGGCTACATCATGGACCTGACCCCGGGGCAGAGCCTGATCGAGTTCCTGCTCAAGCGCGGCTACGACGTCTACATGATGGACTGGCACCAGCCGACCGACGACGAGCGCGGCCTGACGCTGGACGACTACGTGCTGCGCTTCCTGCCGGACTGCATCCGGCGCGTGCAGCGCGATTCCGGCGAGGACGAGATCTCGCTGATCGGCTATTGCGCGGGCGGGTTGATATCGACGCTGTACCAGTCGCTGCACCCGGACGGTCCCGTGCGCAACCTGGTCTGCTTCACGACGCCGATCGATTTCTCGAAGATGGAGCTGTTCCGTTCGATGACGGATCCGAAGCACTTCGACGTCGATCGCTTCGCCGACCAGGTCGGCAACATGCCGCCCGAGATGGTCACGGCCGGCTTCGAAGCACTGCGCCCCGCCGCCCGCCTGACCGGCCAGGTCCGGCTCTGGGACAACCTCTGGAACGACCAGTTCGTCAAGGGGTACCGGATGATGGAGCGCTGGGGCAACGAGACCCTCGGGCTGCCAGGCGGGTACTTCCGCCAGACGACCAAGGACCTGATGCAGCGCAACGCGCTGTACGAAGGCACGATGAAGGTAGGCGGCCAGATCGTCGACCTGAGCAAAATTACCGTCCCAATGCTGCACGTCGTCGCCAAGTACGACCATATCGTGCCGTCCGAGTGCTCGAAGCCGCTTATCGAGCGAGTCGGCTCGACCGACAAGACGGAGATCGTGCTGCCTGGTGGACACGTCAGCATCGCCGCCGGCGCCAACGCGGTCAAACGCATGTGGCCCGCTCTTGATTCCTGGTTGGAGCACCGTTCGACATGACCCAAGCAAAACGCCAATACCCACGCACCGTGAACTGCGACGGCGTGAAGATCGAAATCACGCAGATGACGACGGCAGACCGCGAAGCGGTCGTCGAGTTCGTCAAGACGCTATCCGAGGCCGACCTGCTGTTCCTGAGCCGCGACATCAGTCACCCGAAGGTCATCGACGCGTGGATGCGCTCGATGGAGGAAGGCCGGCTCGTCAGCCTGGTGGCTCGCGCCGATGGCGTGATGGTCGGCTGCACGACGATCTTCGTCGACGCCCTCGGCTGGTCGCGCCACGTCGGCGAGCTGCGCGTGCTGACATCGCCGGCATGGCGCGGGCGCGGGCTGGGTCGTGTGCTGATCCAGGAGTGCTTCGCGCAGGCACTGGACCTGGGCCTGACCAAGCTGATCGCGCGGATGACGCTCGCGCAGCACCGTGCCATCGGCGTGTTCGAGGAGCTCGGCTTCCGCGCCGAAGCGATGCTGACTCGTCACGTGGCCGATCGCAATGGCACGCTGCACGACCTGGTCATCATGAGCCACGACGTCGAGGGTGTCTCGAACCGGCAGGCCGCCTACGGCATCCACGAGGCGGTCGGCGAATAGGCCGGCACGACCCACGTCGGTGCGCCTCTCCCCCGGAGGCCGCCGGCGCAACGAACAACGATCGAGGAGGGACGACGATGGATCTGGGCGCAATGCTCAAGGGCAAGAGGGTATTGGTGACCGGCGCTTCGTCCGGCCTCGGCGAGAACTTCGCGCGCGAATCGGCTCGCTGCGGCGCCAAGGTCGTGATTGCAGCGCGCCGTCGCCAGCGCCTCGACGCGCTGGCCGACGAATTGCGCCAACTGGGCGCGCCGGATGTCACCGTCCTCGAGATGGATGTCGCGTCCGAAGCCTCGATCGACGCGGCATTCGCCAAGATCGACGCGACCGGCGATCCGCTCGACGTGGTCGTCAACAACGCAGGCGTCTCCTCGGCCGGCCGGGCGATGGACATGCCGACCGCTGATTTCGATTCGCTGATGGCGATCAACGTGCGCGGCGTCTGGCTCGTCGCTGTGCAGGCTGCGCGCCGCTGGCGCGACGCCGGCCGGGGCGGCTCGATCATCAACATCGCGTCGATCCAGGGCGAGCGCGTCGCGCCGGGCATCACGCCGTATTCGACATCCAAGGCCGCCGTCGTCCACATGACCAAGAGCCTGGCGCTCGAATGGGCGCGCCACGGCATCCGCGTCAATGCGATCGAGCCCGGCTACATCGGCACCGAGATGACCGACGAGATGTGGGACACCGAGTACGGCCAGGCGCTGATCAAGCGCATCCCGATGCGGCGCCTCGGCAAGCCCGAGGAACTCAACGGACTGTTCCTGCTGTTCGCCACCGAAGCCGGTTCGTGGATGACGGGCGCCTGCGTGCCGGTCGACGGCGGACACCTGTGTTCGGCGCTTTGAACTCGTAGTGCGATCGCACGGCGGTGCGATCGACGGCAAGCGCCGACGCGACGGACCGCCCGGCGGCCGGATACGGTAAAAGGATGGATCGCTCGGCGCTTCCCTGGTGCTAGCATAGTGTCGACCCGGGCAATCCGCCGGGGATCGCCGGATCTTCCGGCCGGACGCCTCGCGTTGCCCGCTTCGACCGATGCCCGCTCCTTCTGATTCCGCCCCGACGGATGCCGCTGCGGTTTCGCCCGCCGCGGCCCCCGCCGTGCCGGGCGCGACCGCTCGCACGAGCGACCCGCGCCTGGACGTGCTGATCGTCGAGGACGATTCGACGATCGCCGGCAATCTGCTGGATTTCCTCGCATTGCGCGGGCATCGGCCCGACGTCGCTTATGATGGATCGGCCGCCATCGAGCGGCTGGAACGGGATCCGTTCGATGTCGTCGTGCTCGACCTGGGCCTGCCGCGCGTCGACGGCCTGGACGTGATCGCCGCTGCGCGCCAGCGCCTGCTGCTGGCCACGCCGATCCTGGTGCTGACCGCACGCGATGCGCTGGAGGCGCGGCTGCAGGCGTTCGCGCTCGGCGCCGACGACTACCTGGCCAAGCCGTTCGCGCTGGCCGAGATCGAAGCACGGGCGCTCGCGCTGCATCGCCGGTCGACCGGCAGCGTGGTCGACGCGGTCATCGAGGCGGGCGAGCTTCGCTTCGACCGGCGCACGCGTGAAGCCACGTTCAGGCACCGGCCGCTGCGCCTGATGGCACGCAGCGTGCTGCTGCTCGAACGCCTGATGCGGCGGCCCGGCGACCTGGTCGAGCGGCGCGAACTCGAACGCGCCCTCTGGCCGGACGGCGACGGCACGCCGGAACTGCTGCGCGGCCAGATCTATCTGCTGCGCAAGGTCCTGCAGGATGCCGGCCACGAAGGCCTGGAAACCGTCCACGGCGTCGGCGTCCGGCTACGCCGTTGACGCCGGTCGACGTCGATACCGGGTGCCGTTGATACCAGCATGAAGGTCGAATGAAAGCCGCGCCGTCCCGGCTGACACGGCGGATCGCCGTCGCGCTGACGTCGATCGTCGTGATCTTCGTCGTCGTCCAGGGATACCTCGCGT
>JAKPAM010000116.1 GCA_029779435.1 Pseudomonadota bacterium
CGGCATGCACGGCCGCCGCGTGCGGGTCGCTGCCGGCGTCGATCCGCGCGGCGGTGTCGCGCAAGGCCGCGAGCAGGTCGCGTACGTCTTCGCGCGGGACGGCGCGCGCCAGCTTCAGTTCGGCCGGCACGTCCAGCGTCGGCGCGGCCGGCAGCAGGTCACCGTAGTGCGTCGTCAGCACGTGTTCGAGCGCGGTCCGGCCACGGACCTCGTCGATGACCGGCAGCAGGTGGTCGGCCGCGATGATCACGCGCGACCCCTGGTCGCACACCTGGTATTCGAGTTCCATCGCCTTGAACAGCGGGCTGCACGGGCCGACGATCGCGCCGAGCTTCTGGATGCCGAAATGCGCGATCACGTACTGCGGGCAGTTGTTCATGAACAGCGCGACCCGATCGCCGCGGCGCACGCCCAGCGACGCCAGCAGGCTGGCGCAGGCGTCCGACAGCCGATCGAGTTCGGCATAGGAGATCGCGCGGCCATACCAGAAGTAGGCGGGCTTGTCGGGTTGCGTGCGCGCGTAGTGGCGAAGGTAGTCGTGAAGCGGGCGTTCGCCGTGCAGGTACGATGCGGTCATGGGGGCTCCGGTGTCTCCGTCGATCGATGCGCGAGCGACCGGTGCGCCGTCGACGGACGCCGGATCGCCGCCAGGAGTCCTCGCGGCGCAAGCGCCGCAGCAGCCGGCAACGCTCGTGCCGCAGACTCGCGGTCCGCCAGTTTAGCGTGCCGGCAGCACCGTCCCGCGTGCCTCGCCGAAGCCGATTCGCGCGAACCTGGGCTTTTCGCACCAGCCTTTGAAGATCACCGTATCGCCGTCGGCGAGAAACGTGCGTGTCTCCCCGTTGTCCAGCGCCACCGGCTGCTGGCCGCCGACCGACAGCTCGATCAGCGCCGCCGCCTCGCCCGGCGTCGGACCCGACTGCGTGCCGGTGCCCAGCAGATCGCCCGGTTGCAGGTTGCAGCCGCCGACCGCGTGGTGGGTGACCATCTGGGCGACGCTCCAGTACGAGTGCCGGAAACTCGACGACGACAGTCGCGACGGGCCGCTGCCACCGTCGCGCATCGACTGCGATTCGAGCCAGCATTCGATGCGCACGTCGAACGCGCCGTGCGTGCGGTTGTGCGCGCAGTCCAGGTACGGCAGCGGCGCCGGATCGCCATCGGGCCGCGTCCAGGCGACGCGATAAGGGGCGAGCGCCTGCAGCGTGACGATCCACGGCGAGATCGTCGTCGCGAAGTTCTTCGCGAGGAACGGCCCGAGAGGCTGGTACTCCCAGGCCTGGATGTCGCGCGCCGACCAGTCGTTCAGCAGGCACAGCCCGAACACGTGGTCGTCGGCCTCGGCGATCGGAATCGGCTCGCCGGGGGCGTTGCCCTGGCCGATCCAGATGCCCAGTTCCAGCTCGTAGTCCAGCCGCTGGCATGCGCCGAACGTGGGCGCCGTCGCGCCGGCCGGCAGCGTCTGGCCGCGCGGCCGGTGGAACGTCTGGCCGCTGATGCCGATCGACGACGCGCGGCCGTGATAAGCGACCGGCAGCCACTTGAAGTTCGGCATCAGCGGCGCGTCCGGGCGGAACAGCCGGCCGATGTTCGTCGCGTGATGGACCGATGTGTAGAAGTCGGTGAAGTCGCCGACGCGGGCGGGCACCCGGTATTCGGCGTCCGCCTGCGACACCAGCGCGTCCGGCTGCGCCGGCTGGCCTTCGCGCAACAGCGCTGACAGCGCGGTGCGCAGCGCTTTCCACGCGGCCGGGCCGGCCGCCATCAGGCCGTTCAGCTCGTCGGCCGACGCCAGCGCCGCGGCCTGCTCGGCGATCGGCCCGAACCGCGAGAACGCGCCGGCCGCGTGCAGTGCGCCGACGTCCAGGACCTGGTCGCCGATCGCCACGCCGCCGCGCCAGGGCTCGGCGCTGCCGGTGCGCCGGAACACGCCGTGCGGCAGGTTCTGGATCGGGAAATCCGTGCCTTCTTCGTTGGCCGAGGCGACCCAGCTCCGCAGCCCCGGGTCATGCGTATCGTTGATGTCAGACATGGAAGTGCTTCTTCAAGGTGGCCCAGCACGACGGGTAATCGGCCTGGCGGCGCGGAGTCTCCAGTGCGTAGCGCGTCACGCGCAGCGGCAACCGCGTCTCGACCATGAACGCCATCGTGTCGGTCAGGTAGTGGGCTTTCGACGTGTCGGCCGCGCTGGCGGCCTCGAATGTGTCGGCGTCCGGGCCGTGGCCCGTCATCATATTGTGCAGCGATGCGCCGCCCGGCGCGAAGCCGTGCGCCTTCGCGTCGTACGCGCCGTGGATCAGCCCCATGAACTCGCTGGCCACGTTCCGGTGGAACCACGGCGGGCGGAACGTATCCTGCATCGCGAGGATCCGCGGCGGAAAGATCACGAAGTCGATCGCGTCGACGCCCGGTGTGTCGGTCACCGACTGCAGCACCAGGAAGATCGACGGATCCGGATGATCGAAGCTGATCGATCCGATCGTGTTGAAGCGGCGCAGGTCGTACTTGTACGGCACGTGGTTGCCGTGCCAGGCGACGACGTCCAGCGGCGAGTGGTCGATCGGCGCTTCCCATAAGTGGCCGAGGAACTTGGCGACCAGCGTGAAGTCGCCCTCGCGGTCTTCATAAGCGGCGACGGGGCTGAGGAAGTCGCGCGGGTTGGCCAGGCCGTTCGAGCCGATCGGGCCAAGGTCGGGCAGCCGCAGCGGCGCGCCGAAGTTCTCGCAGACGTAGCCGCGCGCGTCGTCCTGCGGCCCGCCTTCGGCGCGCGTGTCGGGCAGATCGACCTGGAAGCGGATGCCGCGCGGGATCACGACGATCTCGTGCGGCACCACGTCGAGCACGCCGAATTCGGTGCGCACGCGCAGGCGCCCCTGCTGCGGCACGATCAGCAGTTCACCGTCGGCGTCGTAGAAGAAGCGGGCGTGCATCGAGCGGTTGGCCGCGTACTGGTGGATCGCGCAGCCGGCGTGGCTGCCCGGATCGCCGTGGCCGGCCATCGTTACCCAGCCGTCGATGAAATCGGTCGGCGTCGGATCGACGGGCAGCGGATCCCAGCGCATCTGGCTCGGCGGCGTCGGCGGGACCTGGCTGAAGTCGCTGACGATCAGCCCCTCGTCGATCTGCTCGAACGCGCCGTGCATCGCGCCCGGACGGATCCGGTACAGCCACGAGCGCCGGTTGGCCGCGCGAGGCGCCGTGAACGCCGTGCCCGACACCTGCTCGGCATACAGGCCGTACGGGACGCGTTGCGGCGAGTTGCGGCCGACCGGCAGCGCGCCGGGCAGCGCCTCGCTTTCCAGCGTGTTGCCGAAGCCGCTCTGGTAGCGCGGTTCCGGGACCAGGGGATCGGTGACGGCCATCAGAGACTCCAGCGGTTTGCTTGACACTTGCCGTTGTTGATTACGACATGCGTAACGTATTCTGTTTATCATAACTACCGTCGCGCCCCCCGGCAATGGGAGGCGCTTGGGGACAGGCTGGCGGCGTGCGACGGTGGAAATGTCCGGTGAGGCGCCTGCGGAATGGCTTTCGGATGGCACTGGAAACCGTTGGAAGGGGCGCGTGACGATGGAACGTGATGAGCGGCAGGGCGTCGAATCGATCGAGACCGGCGGCCGCCTGTTGCAGGCGCTGGCCGTGGCGCCCGGCGCGATGATGCTGCGCCATCTGGCGCAGGCGTCCGGCATGCCCGCGGCCAAGGCGCACCGCTACCTGGTCAGTCTGATGCGGCTGGGGCTGGTCGAGCAGCAGCCGGGCGGTCGCTACGACCTCGGCCCTTTCGCGATCCAGCTCGGCCTGGCCGCGCTGGGACGGCTCGATCCGCTGCAGGTCGCGCTCGATGCACTCGAGGTGCTGCGCGACCGCATCGGGCACACGGTGGCGCTGGCGGTGCCCGGCACGCATGGCCCGACGATCGTTCGCTGGCTCGACTCGAACGCGCCGGTCTCGGCCAGCCTGCGCACCGGCGCCGTGATGCCGCTGACCCGCTCGGCCACCGGCCGCGTGTTCCTGGCCTTCGACCCGGCGGCCATCGCCGTGCCGCAGGGACGCTGGGCCTCCATGCTGGCCGCGGAGCTGGCGCAGAACGCGCGCCGCGGCCTGGTGCCCGTCGACGCCGACGGCGTGCGGGCGCTGGCCGCCGAATGCACGCGGCGCGGACTCGCGCGGGTGACCGGCGATCTGGTGCCGGGCATCCACAGCGTCAGCGCGCCGGTGTTCGACGCGCAGGGGCAGCTCGTGCTCGCGGTGACGGCGCTCGGCTACGAAGGGCTGTTCGATGCCGATTGGGACGGGGACCTGGCGCGCGGGGTGAGGGAATGCGCGCGGGGGATATCGCAGCGGCTGGGGGCTGCCGAGAGCTGAGTTCGCTTCGAGCGAACTCTGCGCGACTTATCCGGCCGATCGGTCCGGGATTTTATAAACGATAATTATTCTCAAATAAAATGCCGCCCGCAGATTCACACAGCGAGGTGCGCAATGACTGGTTCGGCCCGATTCCTGGACATATCTCTGTCGCCTGTGGCGCGCGGGCGCGGGGAGCCCCTGTCCGCCATGCGGGTCGACCCGCTTTCTTCTCCCGCCTGGCGCGGTTTGCGGACGAGCTTGGCGCTGACGGCGCTGGCCGCGGCCGTACAGGTTCAGGCACAGACGCGCCCGCCGTCCGAAACGGATGCGACGCTCCCTGAAGTCTCGGTCACCGACACCGCGGCTCCGTCGGCCGACAGCCTTCCGCGCGCCTATGCCGGCGGCCAGATGGCGCGTGGCGGCCGCCTGGGCGTGCTGGGTTCGACGGATACGATGGACGCGCCATTCCGCATCGACAGCTACACGGCCCAGGCGCTCGAAAACCGGCAGGCCACCAGTGCGGCCGACGTGCTGGCCACCGACGCTTCGGTGCAGATCAACACCCCCAGCGGCGATGTGGCCGACGGCTTCTTCGTGCGCGGTTTTTCGGTGGGCGGCGACAACATCGGCGAAATGGCGTTCGACGGCCTGTACGGTGTCGCGCCCAACTACCGGCTGTTCGCCGACTACATCGAGCGGGTGGAAATCCTCAAGGGCCCTGCCGCGATGCTTTACGGCATGTCGCCCAACGGCGCCGTGGGCGGCAGCATCAACATCGTGCCCAAGCGCGCGGCGCAGGACCTCACGCGGGGACGCATCGACTACGGCACCCGTTCCGAGCTGGGCGGCGGCCTCGATGTGTCGCGCCGTTTCGGACCTGATCGGCAGTGGGGCCTGCGGGTCAACGGCAGCCATCACGGCGGCGATACGGCGCTGGACAATCAGCATCGCAAGGCGACGGTGGGCGCGATGTCGCTCGACTTCCAGAACGAACGCACGAGCGCGCTGCTACACCTGATCTACCAGCGCGAAGCGGTGGACGCACCCACCCGCCGGGCCTCGCTGGCCACTGGCGTGCCCGCGCCCGGCGCTCCCGATGGGCGGCGCAACATCACCCAGCCCTGGGAATGGTATGACGCCACCGAGCGCGCGGCGCTGCTGCGTTTGCAACACGATATGACGTCGCGGCTGACCTGGTTCGCGGGCTGGGGCGCCACGCTCTCGGAGCTGGATCGCCTCTTCAACACGCCATCCATCATCAACGCCGCCGGCGATACCCGCGTGACCCCCGCCCGCGCGCGCTTCGAGGTACGTCGGGACAATCTGGAAACCGGGCTGCGCGGTCAGTTCGCCACCGGCGCCGTCAAGCACACGGCCACGCTGCAATGGAGCCGCTACACCGACCACTGGGGCATGGGATCCGTTGCCGGCGTCGCTTATACGTCCAACCTGTACGATCCCATCCTGCGTCCCGAACAGAATCCGCCCGCGCCCGACGGAGTTCCGAGGCGCTCCGCCAACACGCTGAGCGGCTTTTCGCTGTCGGACACGATGCGGATGCTGGACGACCGGCTGATCGTCATGCTCGGCCTGCGCCGTCAGAACGTGGATTCGACCAGCTATGACGCCACCACCGGCGCGGTGGCGGCGCGCTACGACAAAAGCGCGCTGACGCCAATGGTGGGTGTCGTCGTCAAGCCGTGGGGCAAGGATGTCTCGCTCTACGCGAACGCCAGCCAGGGCCTTAGCAAGGGCGACACCGCACCGAGTACCGCCGACAACGCCGGCGAGGTTTTTGCGCCGTACAAATCCAAGCAGTACGAAGTGGGCGCCAAGTTCGACCATGGCCGCCTGATGACGACGGTCAGCCTGTTCCAGATCGCCAAGCCGAGCGGCTTGATGACGAACAACACGTACACCGTGGATGGCGAGCAGCGCAACCGCGGGCTGGAACTCAGCACTTACGGGAACCTGTCTGCCTCCTGGCGCATTCACGGCGGCATCGCCTGGACGGACGCCAAGCTGACCCGGACCGGCAACCCGGCCACCCAGGGCAACAGGGCCATCGGCGTGCCGCGTCTGCGGGCCGCGCTTGGTCTGGAGCACGACCTGCAAGCCATCCCGGGCTTGACGCTGACCGGCGGCCTGATCCACAACAGCGCTCAGTACGTCGACACGGCGAATACCCAGCGCTTGCCCGGCTGGACCACCGCGGACCTGGGCCTGCGCTGGCGCACCGACATCGGCGGCCGGACGACCACCTTTCGCGCGTTGGTGCGCAATGTGACCAACCGGAACTACTGGGCCGGTGCGTCGCAGTGGGGAACGCTGTCGGTGGGCATGCCGCGCACGCTGCAGGTGTCGGCCGCGGTCG
>JAKPAM010000247.1 GCA_029779435.1 Pseudomonadota bacterium
CACGCCAGCGGTAGTCTTCGGCGACCACCGGCACGGGCGCATAACGGCTGTCGTCGATCCGCGAGTTCCTGCCCAGCACCCGCGCCGACGATACGCGGTCGTTCAGGCCCATCGCCGCCAGCGACGGATAGCGGCCGGGACGCAAGACGACACAGCGACCGCTGAAGCGCGCGTCCTCGCAGACTTCCCAGGGGGCACGGAAGACCACCACCGAAGAGGCGCGATCATTGAAGCCGCGGTTCTCGAAGTTGCGGATCGGTTCCCGGGTGGTAAACGAGCGGCCTTCAAAACCTTCACGCTCGTAGAAGGTAAGCTGTGCGGCGGCCTGGGTGGCGAAGGCCACGCCCGCCAGCGCCAGGGCGTTTCTCAAGATTGCATTCATGGCTGCCTCGTGGAAAGCGTTGTGCGTTGCAGAACCAACTCTCCACCTCGGCGATGCATGGGCCGGGACGCAGCGAGTTGACGATGCGCAGGGAGTCGCAAGCGCCCGGCGCGACTGACGACGCGACCGGCGCTGGCGCAGCAATCCCTGGCGCCATCGCCATTGTTGCCCCTCGACTGTGGCGATTCTGTGCGCGTGCGTACATACGGCCCAGGAGGCTTCACCTAAGCTCGCGCTCATCTATGGACCTCCTGTTGGTGACGCCCGCCACAATCACGCAGTCGACGCCCGCCAAGCTGTCGCTTGCGGGCGCCTGGACGACGCGCGGGCTCGACGCGATCGGGCCGCAGATCGCTGCGCTGGGCCGCGCTCCGGGATCGGCAATGGTCGTCGACAGCGCGCGAATCGAAGCGCTCGATACCGCCGGCGCGTGGGTCCTGCAGAAGCTTCTGCAGCGCTTGCGCGGCGAAGGCGAAGCCGGCGGCGACGTGCAACTGCTGGACCTGCGTCCCGAGTTCGCCAGGCTGCTCGAAGTCGTCGGGCAAGCGACCGTGCTGCCCGCCGCGCCCGCCGCCCGCCGCTCCACATCGAAGCTGGAGGATCTCGGCCGCAGCACCGTCGCCGTCCTCGAACAGGCCCTGGCGCTGCTCGGCTTCGTCGGCGAGGTCGCGCTCGCTTTGGCCGGCTGCGTCGCACACCCGGCGCGCTGCAGGTGGCGCCCCCTGCTGTACAACCTGCGCAGCGCCGGCTTCGACGCCCTGCCGATCGTCGGGCTGCTGTCGTTCCTGCTGGGAATCGTCATTGCCTATCAGGGCGCCGGCCAGCTCCGGCAGTACGGCGCCAACATCTTCGTCGCCGATCTGGTCGGCCTGTCGATGTTGCGCGAGTTCGCGCCGCTGATCACGGCGATCATCATCGCCGGGCGCTCGGGATCGGCCTATGCGGCGCAAATTGGCACCATGTCGGTGACCGAGGAGATCGACGCGCTGCGCACGCTCGGAATCTCGCCGCTGGAGCTGCTGGTGCTCCCGAAAATCTTCGCCCTGGCCGTCGCCCTGCCCCTGCTGACGGTGTTCTCCGACGTCCTCGGCGTTTTTGGCGGCATGCTCATGGCGCGCGCGCAACTCGGCGTCAGCTTCGGCGAGTTCATCGACCGCTTCGTCAAGGCGGTGAGCGTGACCTCGTATCTGGTGGGCATCTGCAAGGCGCCGGTCTTCGCCATGATCATCGCCGTGATCGGCTGCTTCCAGGGTTTTCGCACCCGCGGCGGCGCCGACAGCGTCGGCCGCCAGACCACGCGCAGCGTCGTGCAGTCGACTTTTCTGGTGATCCTGGCCGACGCCCTGTTCTCGGTCGCCTTCAGCGCGCTGGACCTCTGAGGTGCAGAGCGCAACGCCGCCCGCCGAAGTGGTCATCGAACTGCGCAAGGTGTCGACGCGCTTCGGCGATCATGTGGTGCATACGGAAGTCGACCTGCAGGTGTGCCGTGCCGAGGTCTTCGCGCTGATCGGCGGCAGCGGCTCGGGCAAGTCGACGCTGCTGCGCGAAATGATCCTGCTGCAGCGCCCGAACGCGGGCACCATCCGGGTGCTCGGCGTGGACCTGCAGGACATCGCCGACGATCAGGCGCTGGCGCTGCGCCGACGCTGGGGGGTGATGTTCCAGCACGGAGGCCTGTTCGGTTCGCTGACGGTGAAGGAAAACGTCGGCCTGCCGCTGCGCGAGCATACCCGGCTCGACGACTCGCTGATCGACGAGATCGCCGACTGGAAACTGGCCATCACCGGACTCAAGCCGGAAGTGGGGGCACAGTATCCCGCCGAACTCAGCGGCGGCATGATGAAACGTGCCTCGCTCGCGCGCGCGCTGGCACTCGACCCGGAACTGCTGTTTCTCGACGAACCGACCGCCGGCCTCGACCCGGCCAGCGCCGGCGGCGTCGACGAGCTGGTGCGCAAGCTGCGCGACACCTTCGGTCTGACCATCGTCATGATCACCCACGACCTCGACCTGCTCTGGCAGGTCGCCGACCGTGTCGCGGTTCTCGGCGCGGGCAAGGTGCAGGGCATCGGGTCGATGTCCGAGCTCTCGCAAATCGACCATCCCGCCATCAGCATGTTCTTCGCCGGGCCGCGCGGGCGGGCCGCGCAGGCGCAGGCAGGTCAACAGACCGCGCCGGCAGCCGGCAGAAAATCGTGAGGCCACCATCGAAACCAAAGTGAACTATCCACTCGTCGGCGCATTCGTTCTCGTCCTCGGCGCCATACTCGTCGCCGGCGCCCTCTGGCTCGCCTCGGGCGGCGCTTCCCGGAAGGCGCATGACCTGTACCTGGCGATCGTCGACGAGTCGGTGGCCGGTCTCAATCTCAATGCGCCGGTCAAGTACAACGGTGTCGACGTCGGCAAGGTCCGGCAAATTCAACTTGACCCGGGCAATCCGGAGCAGGTGAACCTGCTTTTCGCCATCGAGCGCGGCACGCCGATCCGCGAGGACACCGTCGCGGTGCTGAAGACACAGGGGTTGACCGGCATTGCCTACGTCGAACTCAGCGGCGGCACGCGCGCTGCGCCGCCGCTGCTCGCCCGCGCGGGCAGCGATTACCCGCTGATTCGCACCAAGCCGTCGCTCGGCGCACGCGTCGAGAACCTGCTGGGCACGGTGCTGAGCAAGCTCGACAGCCTGTCGAACAACGTCAACGCCATCCTCAGCGACGCCAACCGGACGGCATTCGCCGGCGCACTCGCCGATTTCGCCACCGTGGCGCACACCATCGCCGCGCGCAAGGACGCGCTCGACGCGGGCATCACGCATGCCGCGCGGACTTTCGAAAACACCTCGCGGGCAACGGCGCAACTCGGGCCGGTGGTCGAGCGCGTCGGCCGCAGCGCCGACGCCGTCGCCAGGATGGGCAGCGAAGTCGCCCGCACGAGTGCCGGCGCGGCCAGGACTTTCGATGCGGTCGGCGCCGACGTACAGCGCTTCGGCACCGAGACGCTACCGGAACTCGAAGGTCTGCTCGAAGAACTCACGGTGCTGTCGGCGTCGCTGCGGCGGCTGTCCGAGCAGACCGAACGCAATCCGGCAAGTCTCCTGTTCGGACGCCGACCGGTGCCGGAAGGTCCCGGCGAATCCTCATCAACCGCAGCAGGACAGCCATGACCAGTTCCTCCCCCGCAGTACTCGCCCGCCTGTGTGCCTTCGGTCTGTCGTTGACGCTGCTCGGCGGCTGCAGCGCCCTGCGGTCGACGACCGCGGCACCGCCGTCGTTCTACGCGCTCGACAGCGCGCGCATCGAAGGTGACGCCACGGGGCGGCTCCCGACCACAGCGCCGCCGACGGCACCGACGCTGATCGTCAGTCCACCGCATGCCGCGGCGGGTTTCGACAGCGCACGCATCATCTACGTGCGCGCGGCGCACAAGCTCGACTATTTCGCTCACGGCGAATGGGTCGACACGCCGGCACGCATGCTGGCGCCGCTGATCGTCGACACGCTCGGGAGCGTCGGAACCTTCCGTTCGGTGATCCTGGCGCCGACCGCGGTCGCCGGCGACCTGCGTCTGGATACTGAAATCCTGCGCCTGCAGCAGGATTTCGCCAGCCAACCCAGTCGCGTGCGTTTCACGCTACGCGCCTACGTTGTGGACAACACGACGCGACGGGTGCTGGCGTGGCGCGTTTTCGACGAGTCCGTCACGGCCGCGAGTGACGATCCCTACGGCGGCGTCGTTGCCGCCAATCGCGCGGTGCAGAGCGTGCTGGGTCAGCTTGCCGGATTCTGCGCCACGGCAACGGCACATTGGCAGCCAACCGCAGTAGCTATCCCGCAACGCCAGCCGTGATCCGCGCCATGACGGTCAGCGGATGATCTGGCGAAAGTGACCGGGATCCCTGGCCGCGGCACTGACGCGGTGGTCAGGCCATCAGCAGCCCGGGCCGCTTCGGCAAGGCGGTCAGCGCCG
>JAKPAM010000261.1 GCA_029779435.1 Pseudomonadota bacterium
GCTCCGGAGCGCAGCACCCAGAGCACACCATTGACGAAGGTGCGATTATCGGCTGCTGTACGGCCTGGGTCGCTGGCCTTGCCTGGGAGCAGAGCTTCAATTCGCTCCCATTGGGTGTTCGTCAGTTCGTAGCGGCTGGGCCGCAGATGCTTGGTCTTCAACATCCGACCAAGATACCGGCTGAATGTCGATTCAGCCTAGTGGCTGATCTGCCAGGGCCGCCGGCCCGGAAAGCTCTTGGCGCCGGACGGGTTCGTCAGCGTGCCGCTGGCGCGCCTGCCGCCGCCGCAGCAGCCGCATCCGGCGCCGTGGCGCGCCGTGTACTCGGCCGACGACACCGGCGCATGGCGCGCCTTCTCGTTGGTCGCCATCGCCAGGCGCTTGCCCGCATCCATGCCGGCGTACATCGGCGCGCTGATCAATACGCGGGCCGCCGCCACACCGCACTGCGGGCACGGACAAGGTTCGTCCCGGCGCGACATCGGCCGCATCACCGGAAAATCGCCGCAATCGGCGCATCGAAAATCATAGGTGGGCATGAGATCGGGCCAAGTCGTACAGCATCGTGCATGGAGTCGCGGCGGGCCGCGCCCGGCCTCTGCCGGACGCGCGCCCGTCACTTGTCGGGCGAGATCGGCATCTGCACCGAACCGTCGAGGAACTTCGTCGGTCCGTTCGCGTTCGGCTTGATGTCGAAGTCGAAGATGTCGGTCGGCAGCCACAGCGTCGCGCAGGCGTTGGGAATGTCGACGACGCCGCTGATGTGGCCCTGCACCGGCGCCGTGCCCAGGATCGAATACGCCTGGGCGCCCGAGTAGCCGAACTTCTTCAGGTACTCGATCGCGTTCAGGCAGGCCTGGCGATAAGCGATGTGGACGTCGAGGTAATGCTGCTTGCCCGCCTCGTCGACCGAGATGCCTTCGAAGATCAGGTAGTCGTCATACTTGGGCGTGATCGGGCTGGGCTTGAAGATCGGGTTCTTGATCCCGTACTTGGCCATGCCGCCCTTGATCAGGTCGACCTTCATGTGCACCCAGCCGGCCATCTCGATCGCGCCGCAGAACGTGATCTCGCCGTCGCCCTGGCTGAAGTGCAGGTCGCCGACCGACAGGCCCGCGCCGTCGACGTACACGGGGAAGTAGATCTTCGCGCCGCGCGACAGGTCCTTGATGTCGCAGTTGCCGCCGTGTTCGCGCGGCGGTACCGTGCGCGCGCCTTCGGCGGCGGCCTTGGCGCGCGCCTCACCTTGCAGCGCGCCCATGTGCGCGGTGGCGGCGAACGGCGGATTGGCCAGGCCCGGCACGCGATCGGGGTCGGTCGCGATGAAATCGATCTCGCGCCTGTTCCAGGTCTCCAGCAGTTTCGGATCCGGCAGGCAGCCGATCAGCCCCGGGTGGATCAGGCCGGCGTAGCGCACGCCCGGCACGTGGCGCGAGTCGGTGAACATGCCGTGGAAATCCCAGATCGACTTCTGCGCGAGCGGGAAGTGATCGGTCAGGAAGCCGCCGCCGTTCTGCTTCGAGAAGAAACCGTTGAAACCCCACTGACTGTCGGGCTTGGCGCCGATGTCCAGCAGATCGACGACCAGCAGGTCGCCGGGCTCGGCGCCCTTGACGCCCACCGGCCCCGACAGGAAGTGCACGGTCGTCAGGTCGACGTCGCGCACGTCGTCGGCCGAGTCGTCGTTCTTGATGTAGCCGCCGGTCCAGTCATAAGTTTCGAGAACGAAGTCGTCGCCGGGCTTGACCCAGCACGCCATCGGCACATCGGGGTGCCAGCGGTTATGAACCTTATCGTTCTCGTACGGTGATTGCTTCAGGTCGACCTTGATCAGTGTTTCGGCCATCGCTCGGCTCTCCTTCGTCAGGCTCGGGTTGGGGCGTCTTCAAACCATTGCCGGCGGCGCGTCACGCCGCTCGGCGTCTCAGACCGACAGGTACTGCTTGATCCGCGCGGCGTCGATCCGGTCGCGCGGGCTCTCGTGCACGAAGCGCCCGCCTTCGATCACGATCAGCCGGTCGGCCACGTCCATCGCGAAGCTCAGGATCTGCTCGGACACGATGATCGTGATCTGCCGCATCCTGCGGATCTCGTTCAGCGCGCGAGCGATGTCCTTGATGATCGACGGCTGGATCCCTTCGGTCGGCTCGTCGAGCAGCAGCACCTTCGGGTCGGTGACCAGCGCGCGGGCGATCGCCAGCTGCTGCTGCTGTCCGCCCGACAGGTTTCCGCCCTTGCGCTTCCTCATCTCGTACAGCACCGGAAACAGCACGTAGATCTCGTCCGGTATCCGCTTGCTGGCCGACTTCTCCATGCCCGTCTCGATGTTCTCCTGCACCGTCAGCGCCGGAAAGATCATCCGCCCTTGCGGCACATACCCGATCCCCGCCCGCGCGCGCTTGAAGCTCTCGGTCCGGCTCAGGTCCTGTCCGTCGAGCTCGATCCGCCCCGACATCAGCGGCAGCGCCCCGATCAGTGCCTTGAACAGCGTCGTCTTGCCCATCCCGTTGCGCCCCATCACCGCCAGCGCCTCGTTACGGCCCGTCTCGAAGCTCAGCCCGTGCAGCACTTCGCTCTGCCCGTAGCTGACATGCAGGTCCTTCACCTTCAACATCGCCTTGCGCTCCCGTTGCACGCATCCCCGATCACACTAGTGCCCCAGGTACACGTCGATCACCTTCGGATCGGCCTGCACCTTCTCCATCGGCCCTTCGGCCAGGATCCGGCCCTGGTGCATCACCGTCACCTTGTGCGCGATCCGCGCCACGAAATCCATGTCGTGCTCGATCACGAGCATCGACCGGTTCTGGCAGATCCGCGTCAGCAGCTCGGCCGTCAGCTCGCGCTCGCGCACGCTCATTCCCGCGATCGGCTCGTCGAGCATCAGCAGCTCCGGCTCCTGCATCAGCAGCATCCCGATCTCCAGCCACTGCTTCTGTCCGTGCGACAACAACCCGGATTCGGTCCGCAACTGCTCGTGCAGCCCGATCTCGCGCGCCACCGAATCGATGCGATCGAGCACGTCGCCGGTCGTCTTGAACGCCAGCGCCCCGAACACTCCCCGCCCCCGCGGATACGACACCTTCAGGTTGTCGAACACGGTGAGGTTCTCGTAGATCGACGGCGTCTGGAACTTGCGCCCGATCCCCGCCCGCACGATCTCGTACTCGCGCAGCCGGGTCATCTCCTGGTCCGCGAACGTCACCTTGCCGCTGCTGGCCTTCGTCTTGCCGCAGATCAGGTCCAGCAGCGTCGTCTTGCCCGCTCCGTTCGGCCCGATGATGACCCGCAGCTCGCCCTTCTCCACGTACAGGTTGATGTCGTCGACGGCCTTGAACCCGTCGAACGAGACCGTCAGTCCCTCGACCGCCAATACGATCGGTGTGTTGCCCGCCATCGTCAGGCTCCTTGTCCGTGGACCCTGGGCCCGCCGTTGCCGGCGGCGCCATTACCCGCCGCACCGCTGCCTGCCGCGGTGCCGCTACCTGTCACGCCATTACCCGTGCCGCCATGACCCGTTGCCTCGGCCGGTGCCGGTGCCGCCGCCGTCGGCGCCCCGCCCGCCTTGCGGCCGAACAGCCTCGGCGCCACATGCTTCTGGTACACGCCCGCCA
Organism: Pseudomonadota bacterium; assembly: GCA_029779435.1. Taxonomy (GTDB): domain Bacteria; phylum Pseudomonadota; class Gammaproteobacteria; order Burkholderiales; family Burkholderiaceae_E; genus JAKPAM01. The sequence goes on from JAKPAM010000261.1 coordinate 3,615, forward strand.
GTCCATCCGGGAACGCCAGCACCACGCCGATGAACAGCGCCGCCATCAGGAACAGCCACAGGTCCGGAAACGATTCCGAGAAGTACGTCTTGCCGAAGTTCACCAGCAGCGTGCCGTACACGGCGCCCACCAGCGACATCCGCCCGCCCACCGCCGCGAAGATCACCATCTCGATCGACGGCACGATCCCCACGAACGACGGCGACATGAACCCGACCTGCAGCGTGAACATCGCGCCGCCGATCCCCGCCAGCCCCGCCGCGAGGCAGAACGCGAAGATCTGGAACATGCTGACGTCATAACCCGAGAACCGCACCCGGTTCTCCTTGTCCCGCATCGCCAGCAGCAGCGTGCCCAGCTTGCTGGCCTGCACCCACCAGCACAGCCCGATGGCCGCCAGCAGCAGCGCGGCATTCACGAAATACAGCACGTACTTGGCCGAATCGGTGCGGATGTCCCAGCCCAGCAGCGTCTTCAGGTCGGTGATGCCGTTGACACCGCCGGTATACCCCTGCTGCCCGATGATCAGCACCGTCAGGATCAGCGCCACCGCCTGCGTGATGATCGCGAAGTACACGCCGCTGACCCGCCGCTTGAACATCGCGAAACCGATGATGAAGGCCAGCACCACCGGCACCGCCACCACCGCGATCACCGCGAACGGCAGGTGCTTGAACGGCACCCACCACGCCGGCAGTTCGGTCAACTGGTTCCAGTCCATGAAGTCCGGGATCCCCGGCGTGGACTGGATGCTGGTGGACCGGGGATCCGAGGCCTCCAGCTTCAGGAACATCGCCATCGCGTAGCCGCCCAGCCCGAAGAAGATCCCCTGGCCCAGGCTCAGGATGCCGCCCCAGCCCCACAGCATCACCAGCCCGATCGCCACGAACGCGTAGGTCAGGTACTTGCCGACCATGTTCAGCCGGAAGATGTCCAGCGTGGCCGGAAACACCACCAGGATCACCAGCGCCAGCAGCAGGATGCCGCCGAGCGCCCGCTTGTGCTTACCCCCGTTCATCAGGCCTTCCTCACTTTGCTGGCGAACAATCCCTGCGGACGCAGCATCAGGATCACCACCACGATCAGCAGTGTCAGCACGCGCGCCATCGAACCGGTCAGGAAGAACTCGCTGATCGACTGCGTCTGCGCGATCCCGAATGCCGAAGCCACGGTGCCCAGCAGGCTGGCCGCCCCGCCGAACGTCACCACGAGGAACGCATCGACGATGTACAGGGATCCGCTGGTGGGCCCGGTCGAGCCGATCGTCGTGAACGCCGCGCCGGCGATCCCCGCCACGCCGCAGCCGATCGCGAACGTCAGCCGGTCGGTCCGGCGCGTGTCGATCCCGATCGCATTGGCCATCATCCGGTTCGATACCGTCGCGCGCACCCTGAGTCCCCAGCGCGACCGGTACATCGCCAGCATCACCAGCGCCGTCACCAGCAGCGTCAGCCCCATCACGAACAACCCGTTGATCGGGATGTCCACCCCTTCGAACGGCACCCACGAGCCCATCAGCCAATCCGGCACCGTCGGACTGACCTCCTTGGGACCGAACGTCGAGCGGAACACCTGCTGCATTCCCAGCGACAACCCCCACGTGGCCAGCAGCGTATCCAGCGGACGCTTGTACAGGTGCCGGATCAGCGCCCACTCGGCCAGCCAGCCCAGCGCGAACGCCAGCCCGAACGCCGCCACGATCGCGAACAGGAAGTACGACTGCCGCAGGCCCGGCGCATAGCTGTCCACCAGCGTCGAGGCCATGTAGATCGTGTAGGCGCCGATCGTCATGAACTCGCCATGCGCCATGTTGATCACGCCCATCTGCCCGAAGATGATCGCCAGGCCCAGTCCCATCAGCAGCAGCACGCTGAACAGGCTCAGGCCCGCGAATCCCTGCATCAGGCCGATGTTGAACATGTCGTTCAGGGTCATCGGGGTTGCTCCATCGACCGCGTCGCCGCGCTTATTGATAGCCTTTGGGGAACGGATCCGGCTTGATCAGCTCGGGCGACTCGGCCACGACCTTGAACTGGCCGTCGAGCTGCGCCTGGCCGATGCGCGCCTTCGACCACAGGTGATGGTTCGCATCGATCTTCACGTAGCCCTCGGGCGCTTCCTTGAACTCGATGCCGGTCGATCCTTCGGCGATCTTGTCCACGTCGAAGCTGCCCACCTTCTCGACCGTCGCCTTCCACAGCCAGGGACCGAGGTAAGCGGCCTGCGTCACGTCGCCGATCACCGCCTTCGGACCGTACTTGGCCTTGAACGCCTCGACGAACTTCTTGTTGTTCGCGTTGTCCAGCGACTGGAAGTACTTCATGCAGGCGTAGAAGCCGGTGATGTTCTCGCCGCCGATGCCCAGCACCTCGTCCTCGGTCACCGAGATCGTCAGCAGCGTCTGCTTGTCGGCCGTGATGCCGGCCGCCTTCAGCTGCTTGTAGAACGACACGTTCGAGCCGCCGACCACCGCGCAGTAGATGACGTCCGGCTTGGCGATCTTGATCTTGTTGATCAGCGAGTTGAAGTTCGTGTGGCCCAGCGGGTAGTACTCCTCGCCGACGACCTTGCTGCCCTGCAGGTGCTGCTCGATGTGCTTGCGCGCGATCTTCATCGACGTGCGCGGCCAGATGTAGTCCGAGCCCACGAGGAAATACGTCTTCGCCTTCTTCTCCTTCGACACCCAGTCCAGTCCCCACAGGATCTGCTGGGTCGCTTCCTGCCCGGTATAGATCACGTTCTTGCTCTGCTCCAGGCCTTCGTAGAAGGTCGGGTAATAGAGCATCCCGTTCTCCTTCTCGAAGATCGGCAGTACGGCCTTGCGCGACGCCGAGGTCCAGCAGCCGAACACGGCCGCGACCCGGTCGTTGACGAGCAGCTTCTTCGATTTCTCGGCGAAGGTCGGCCAGTCGGACGCGCCGTCCTCCTTGATGACCTTGATCTTGCGGCCCAGCACGCCGCCCAACGCGTTGATCTGGTCGATCGCCAGTTGCTCGGCCTGGATCGAGCCGGTCTCCGAGATCGCCATCGTGCCGGTCGCCGAATGCAGTTGACCGACGGTCACCTCGGTGTCCGTGATCGCCAGCTTGGTCGTATTGATCTTCGCGGTCGGGAACTGCTGGGCCAGCGCCAGCCCGGGCACGCCGATCAGCGGCAGTGCGCCCAGCCCATGCACGAGGCGGCGGCGCGCCGGGGAGAACGGATCACGAGGGTCGGTCATGTTCGATCACACTCCTGTTGGAAGGAAAGCCTGTGAACCACACGGGTGCGGTGTCATGGCTCGCATCTTCACGGGAGGGCTGCCCGCGCCGGAATACGTCAATTGACGTATCCCCTGGCCCCGGGCGATCGGGCAGCATCGACGCGCGACGGGCACGGGAATTGCTTGGATCCGGTCGCATGCCGACGCCATCCGTCATGGGGGATGCCCGCCCCGTCCAGAAGATCATCAAGGTCCGCCGCGACTACAACCGCTGGGTCGCCGACGAGACGCTCGAGGACTATGCGCTGCGGTTCACCCCCCGGCACTTCCGCAAATGGAGCATGTTCCGCGTCGCGAACACCGCCTGGGGCGCGGTCTCGTTCCTCGCGCTGGAAGCGATCGGCGCGTCGATCACGCTGAGCTACGGCCTGTCCAGCGCGCTGTGGGCGATCCTCGCGGTCAGCGTGCTGCTGTTCCTGACCGGCCTGCCGATCGCTTATCAAGCCGCGCGCAACGGGCTGGACATGGACCTGATCGCCCGCGGCGCCGGCTTCGGCTACCTCGGTTCGACGATCACGTCGCTGATCTACGCGGGCTTCACGTTCATCTTCCTGGCGCTGGAGTCGGCGATCATGGCGCAGGCGCTCGAACTGTGGGCCGGCCTGCCCCGCTGGCTCGGCTACCTGATCAGCGTCATCGTCATCATTCCTCTGGTCACGCACGGCGTGACGCTGTTGTCGCGGCTGCAGTTGTGGACGCAGCCGCTATGGCTGGTGCTGGGCATCGCGCCGTTCATCGCGATCGCGATCAAGGATCCGCAATCGTTCCACCAGTTCGCCATGCTGCGCGACGGCGATGCGTTCTCGTGGGCGGCGTTCGGCGCGGCTTCCACCGTCGTCGCGGCGTTGATCGGACAGATCGGCGAGCAGGTCGACTTCCTGCGCTTCATGCCCGAGCGCACGCGCGACAACCGCGTCCGCTGGTGGCTCGCCGTCGTCGCCGCCGGCCCGGGCTGGATCGTGCCCGGCGCGATCAAGATGCTGGCCGGCGCGTTCCTCGCTTCGCTGGCGATCCGGCACGGCGCCACCGCCGGACAGGCGGTCGAGCCCACGCACCTGTACCGGCTGGGCTTCGAGTACGTGGCCGGTCCCGGCAGCCTGGCCGTGCTGCTGACCGGCGTTTTCGTCGTCGTCTCGCAGATCAAGATCAACGTCACCAACGCGTACGCCGGATCGCTCGCCTGGTCCAACTTCTTCGCGCGGTTGACGCGCAGCCATCCGGGCCGCGTCGTCTGGCTGGTCTTCAACGTCATCATCGCCCTGCTGCTGATGACGCTCGGCGTGTTCGAAGCCCTGGAACGCGTGCTGGGCCTGTACTCGCACCTGGCCGTCGCCTGGGTCGGCGCGCTGGTCGGCGACCTGGTCGTCAGCAAGCCGCTCGGCTGGTCGCCACGGCGCATCGAGTTCAAGCGCGCGCACCTGTACGACATCAACCCGTCGGGCGTCGGCGCGATGTGCATCGCGTCGCTGCTGTCGATCATCGCCTACTCGGGCGTGTTCGGCGACAGCCTGCGCAGCGCATCGTCAGCGATCGCGCTGGGCGTCTCGTTCGTCTGCGCGCCGCTGATCGCGATGGCCCTGCGCGGCCGGTATGCGATCGCGCGCGAACCGGTCGATTTCGGTCCGCGCCATCGCAGGCTGCGCTGCGTCATCTGCCGCAACCGGTTCGAGGCCGACGACATGGCCGCCTGCCCCGCTTACGACGGCGCGATCTGTTCCCTGTGCTGCACGCTCGAAGCCCGCTGCAACGATCGCTGCAAACCGGGCAAGCGCCTGCACGAGCACCTGGTCGAGCTGTTGCAGCGCTGGCTCCGTCACCGCTTCGCGCCGGCGGCCATCCAGCGCTCGCTTCAGCAGTGCCTGCTGCTGGCCGGCATGATGCTCGCGTTCGGCGCGCTGCTGTGGCTGCTCTATGTCCAGGAGACTTATGGAAGCCATGCCTTCGCCGGGCAGCCGCCATCGGACCTGCGCCTGCTGTTCCTCAAGATCTTCCTGGCGCTCGGCCTGCTGACGGCGATCGCTTCGTGGTGGCTCGTGCTGAGCAACGAGAGCCGCCAGATCGCCCAGCAGGAGTCCGAACGGCAGAACCAATTGCTGCAAAAGGAGATCGACGCCCATCGCAAGACCGACGCGCTGCTGCAGCGGGCCAAGGAGCACGCCGAGAACGCCAGCCTGGCCAAGAGCCGCTACGTCACCGGCATGAGCCACGAGCTACGCTCGCCGCTGAACAGCATCCTCGGTTATTCGCAGATCCTGCTGTGCGACCGTTCGCTGTCGATGCCCCAGCGCGACGCGGTCGGCACGATCCACCGCAACGGCGAGCACCTGACCGGCCTCGTCGACGGCCTGCTCGAGCTGTCGCGCATCGAGGCCGGCAAGCTGCGCCTCGAACGCGAACCCATCGACCTGCCCGAGTTCCTCGACCAGATCGTGCGGATGTTCGAGCCGCTGGCCGTCGAAAAGGGCTTGCGGTTCGGCACCGATATCGACCCTCGCCTGCCTCGGCACGTGCATGCCGATCCGAAGCGGCTGCGGCAGATCCTGATCAACCTGCTGAGCAACGCGATCAAGTTCACCGCTGCCGGTTCGGTCACGCTGCGCGTGCGCCATCTGCGCGAGATCGCGCACATCCAGGTCGAGGACACCGGCGTCGGCATCGCGGAAGCGGATCTCGAACGGATCTTCCTGCCGTTCGAGCGAGCCGACGGCGCCGCGATGGCCGAAGGCACCGGCCTGGGCCTTACGATCACCCGCATGCTGGTCGACCTGATGGGCGGAGACGTCGCGCTGCGCAGCACGCCGGGCATCGGCAGCAGCTTCATGGTGCGCGCCTACCTGCCGGCGCTGCGCGAGGTCGGCGAACGGATCCCGCCCCAGGCCTTGACCGGCTACCTCGGTCCGCGCCGCACGCTGCTGGTCGTCGACGACCAGCCGTCGCATCGAGGCGTGCTCCGGGGACTGCTCGAACCGCTGGGCTTCGCGATCATCGAAGCGGGTACCGCCGCCGACGGCCTGACGGCCTTCGATGCCGCGCATCCCGATCTGATCCTGCTCGACATCAACCTGCCCGACGCGGTCGGCTGGACGGTCTGCCAGACGCTGCGCGCGCGTGGGCACGCGGACCTGCCGGTGGTCATGACCTCGGCCAACGCCTATGAGAACAACGCCGATACCTGGCTGCGCCACGGCTGCAATGGATTCCTGTGCAAGCCGGTCAGCGCCACCGAGCTGTTCTCGGTGGTGCGGCGGCTGCTGGACCTGACCTGGACCAATGACGCCGCCGCGCGCCCCGGGCGCGAAGACCTGCGCGAACTCCTCGAACTGGCCAGCGGCGGCTATCCCCGCGCCCTGCGCGCGCGCCTCGCCGAACTGCGAACCGAGCAGCCGTCGCTCGCGGCCTGGCTCGACGCGTTGACCGCGAGGCTCGACGGCCCGGACGACGCGCTGTGCCAATACCTCGCCACCGCCTTGCTGGAACAGGATGAACGTGTCTTCCGACCAAACTGACGTTCCCCTCCGTGATCGACCGGCGACAGCCATCGCCACCGAATCGATGACGGTGCTGATCGTCGATGACCATACCGATTCGCGTGCCTTCCTCCAGCACGCGCTGCAGCAGGCGGGCTTCGCGGTCCGCACGGCCGGCAGCGGCGAGGAAGCGTTGGCGGCCATCGAGACCGCGCGGCCCGACGCGGTGCTGCTCGACGTGCTGATGCCCGGCATCGACGGCTTCGAGACCTGCGTGCGGATCCGGCACCGCGACCGCGAACTGCCGATCCTGTTCATGACCGGCCTGGGCGAGACCGAGCACATCCTCAAGGGGTTCCAGGCCGGCGGCAACGACTACGTACCCAAGCCGGTGTCGGCCTCCGAGGTGGCCGCGCGGCTGGGCGCGCACACCCGCACCGCGCGGCTGGTGCAGGCCGCACGCGATGCGATCGATTCGAACGGGCGGACGACGCGGCCCCCCGCCGCGGCGCCGGCCGGCGCGGCGCGCCCTGTCGACAGGATGACCGCGCGCGAAAGCGAAGTGCTGCGGTGGGTGGCGCTCGGCAAGACCAACCGCGACATCGCCGAGATCATCGGCATCAGCCCCCGCACCGTCAACAAGCACCTCGAGCATGTGTTCGAGAAGCTCGGCGTCGAGACGCGCACCGCGGCGGCCGCGGTCGCCGGCAAGATGGGCCTGGACGGCGCCTGACGCAGCCGACCGGTGGCCGTTCCCGCCCGCGGCGCTTCCGATGTCGGCGTGACTTATTTCCGCTTGATGCCAGCGATCGGCCGGCCGCCGACCGTTCATCGCCGATACCACGCCAGCCACGGGGACGTTCATTGAATAAGCGGCACGAACCCCGTCAAATGCGCTTCGACAACACGCACAACAACGGACCGCCAGGGAATTTTGCGAAGGCAAATTCCCATGTCCAGATCTCGCTTCTCGCTCGTCTCGCTTCGGCGGCTTCTGTCGCGCGGCCTCCTGGCCCTGATGGCCACCTGCGCGTTCGCTCCGGTCCATGCCCAATCCTCGATACCGGCCGATGAACTGGCCGCCGACACGGTCGCACTGGTCAACCTGATCCGCCAGCGCCTGGCCGACTGCCGCGAGGCGGGCGGCATCACCAAGGCCGACCTGCGGAACGCCGCCTTCGTCGCCAACGACCGCCCCGCCCTCGCGTGGAACCCCAAGCTGGCAGCGATCGCCACCCGCCACGCCGCCAACATGGCCCGCAACAACTTCTTCGACCACGTCGATCCGCAGGGCAACACGGTCGGCAAGCGTACGACCGCCGGCGGCTACAAATGGAAGATCGTCGGCGAGAACATCGCGTCGGGCCAGGAGGATCTGGCCGAAGCGATGCGCGGCTGGATCCAGTCGGTCACCCATTGCCGCAACCTGATCGACGGCCGCTTCACCGAGATCGGCCTGGCTCGCGTCGACAGCAACGACGAGTACGGCACGTACTGGGTCATGGTGCTGGGCAAACCCCTGGCGGGCGAACAGGCGCCCGCGCCGCTCAAGCTGGTCGCCGCCAGCGCGTCGGCCGCCGAATCGCGGCTGATGGCCACGCTGAACTAGGCACTGTCCTACATCACGCGGGTCGCTTGGCCGCTGGGCGGGCGGTGGCGCCATCCTTACGATGGACGCCATGATCCGCCTAGAATGCTTGATCCAGCTCCGCTACGACGCCCAGTCGTCCGGTACTTTCATCCTCAACGTGGAACCCGCCGCCTCGACCCATCAACGGATCGTCGCCGAGGACCTTCGGCTCGACGGCGACACCGGCCCCGTCGAACGGCACGTCACCAGCGAGGGCACGAGACTGATCCGCTTCGACGCGACAGGCCCGCTGACGATCACATCGCGCTTCACCGTCGACATCGATCATCAGACGCGGCCCGCCCACGAACTGCATGAAATCGCCCCGCAGCACCTGCCGCTCGAGATGCTGCCCTATCTGCTGCCCAGCCGCTATGCCGAATCGGACAAGCTGATGCAGCACGCCAAGCAGTCGTTCGGCGCGATCGCGCCCGGTTATGGCCGCGTCAGCGCGATCGCCGACTGGGTCCGCGAGACCGTCGCGTTCCGTGTCGGCACCAGCCGCTGGGACACGTCGGCGGCCGATACCCTTTCGCAGCGCCAAGGCGTGTGCCGTGATTTCGCGCACCTGATGATTGCCGTCTGCCGGGCGCTGAACATGCCGGCCCGCTTCGTCACCGGCGTCGATTATGGTGCCGATCCGGCGCTGGGCCCGGTCGACTTCCACGCCTACGTGGAGGTGTTCCTCGGCGACCGCTGGTTCGTGTTCGATCCGACGGGCATCTCGCCGACCACCGGTCTGCTCCGCCTGGGCACCGGCCGCGATGCGTCGGACGTGGCGTTCGCGACGATCTTCGGCGACGTCACCTGCTGGGCTCCGTACCTGGAGATCGCCGCGGTCGAGGCGCCCGATCAAGGCATCTTCCTGCCCGAACGCACGCGCGACCCGGTCTCCACCGCCGACGGCCCCATCTCGAAGATGCGACACTAGCGGGCCTCGCTGACTCCGACCGCGCCCGAAGGCGGTCCCGCCATGTCGCTGACACTGGGTCAATGGATCGGTTTTCTGCTGTGCGCGTTCTTCGCCGGCTACGTACAGAACATCACCGGCTTCGCGCTGTCGCTGCTGCTGCTCGGACTGTGCCAGCTCTTCGACATCGCCTCGATCACGCACGTATCCAACGCCACGGCGGTGCTGTCGGTCGTCAACTTCGTCACCGTGCTCAAGGCCTCGCCGATGCATATCGAGCGCAGCGTGCTGCGGCCGACGATGGGCGGCATGACGATCGGCGTGGGCGCCGGCGCGTTGCTGCTGCACTGGCTCAGCGCCAACGCCATCGGCGTGCTGCATCTGCTGCTCGGCGCCACGATCGTCGGCTGCGCGTTGACGCTGATGGCAGGCCGGCAGGCCGGTATCGCCACGTCGTCGCCGGTGACCCACGCGGCCTTCGGCGTGACCTCGGGCATCCTCGGCGGGCTGTTCTCGACCGCCGGTCCGCCGCTGGTGTACCACTTCTATCGCCAGCCGTGGCCGATCGCGACGATCCGCGACACGCTGCTGCTGATGTTCGGCCTCAGCTCGTCGCTGCGCTGCGTGATCATGATCGCGACCGGCGCGTTCGATCTGCAATCGGTGCTGATGACCGCGATGGCCGTGCCGCTGATCGTCGCGCAGAGCGTCTGGATGCGCCGCCGGCCACCGAGGTGGCCCGTGCATCAGGTCCGCCGACTGACGGCGGTCCTGCTCTGCGTGTCGGGAGGCGCCATCCTGCTGCGGGGCCTGCTGGGAGACTAAGGTCCCGCCGGCGCTCGCGCGTCTGCTCGCGCTAAGCGCGCTCGTACAGCGTCACCACGCACGCACCGCCCAACCCGAGGTTGTGCTGCAGCGCCAGGCGCGCATCGGGCACCTGCCGCGCGTCGGCCGTGCCGCGCAACTGCTGGACGAGTTCCGTGCACTGCGCCAGGCCGGTCGCGCCCAGCGGATGTCCTTTGGACAGCAGCCCGCCCGACGGATTGGTCACGACCTTGCCGCCGTACGTGTTGTCGCCGTCGACGACGAACTTCTCGGCGCCGCCCACCGGGCACAGGCCCAGTGCCTCGTAGCTGATCAGCTCGTTCTGCGCGAAGCAGTCGTGCAGCTCGACGACGTCGACGTCCTGCGGCCCGATGCCGGCCGCTTCGTACACCTGGTTGGCCGCTGCCCGCGCCATGCTGAACCCGACGACCTCGCGCATGTCGCCGGCCTCGAAGGTCGCCGGACCGTCGGTCGTCATCGCCTGCGCGCGGATCCGCACGCCCGCATTCAAGCCGTGCTTGCGCGCGAACGCTTCCGAGCACAGCACCGCCGCCGCCGCGCCGCAGGTCGGCGGGCACGCCATCAGCCGCGTCATCACGCCGGGCCACATCTCGGGCGAGGCCAGCACGTCCTCCTCGTCGACGACGGTGCGCAGCAGCGCCACCGGGTTGTTGGCCGCGTGCCGGCTCGCCTTGGCGCGGATCTTGGCGAACGTCGACAGTCGGGTGCCGTACTGCTGCATGTGCGCCAGTCCGGCCCCGCCGAAGTAGCGCAGCGCCAGCGGGATCTCCGCATGACCGACGAGCTGCTGGGTCGCCTCGTCGAAGCGATCGAACGGGCTGGCCCGATCCTTGAAAACGGCGCCGAGCGCGCCCGGGTTCATCTGCTCGAACCCCAGCGCCAGCGCGCAATCGACGGCGCCGCTCTGCACCGCCTGGCGGGCCAGGAACAGGGCCGTCGATCCGGTCGAGCAGTTGTTGTTGACGTTGACGATCGGAATACCGGTCATCCCGACCTCGTACAGCGCGCGCTGGCCGGCCGTCGAGTCGCCATAGACGTAGCCGACGTAGGCCTGCTGCACCAGGTCATAAGCGACGCCGGCATCGACCAGCGCGGCGCGCGTCGCCTGCGCGGCCATGTCGTAGTACGGCGCATGCTTGCCGGGTTTGGCGAACGGAATCATGCCGACGCCGGCAACGAGAACGGTGGACATCAATGTGCTCCTGTCAGTCGTGTGGAAGATCGTGCCGCGCGATCAGCCGTGATCCGGCGGAGCCGATCGATCGCGGAACACCGGCGCACGTTTGTCGATGAACGCCTGCACGCCCTCGGCCGCGTCCGCGGACACCGTCCGGCGCAGCAGTTGCTCGCGCTCGAGGTCCAGGTGCGCGGCCAGGCCGTGATCGCCGGCGCCATCGCACAGCCGCTTGATGCCGCTCAGCGACGCGCGCGCCCCGGCCGCCAGCTCACGCGCCAGCGTCCCGGCCGCCGCCGCGAGCGCATCGGGTTCATGCAGCTCGTCGACCAGCCCCCATTGCAGGCAGGTATCGGCCGGAATCGCGCGATTGGTCATTAGCACGTACTTGGCCCGCGCGGCGCCGGCCCGGCGGGCCAGGTAGTACGAGGTCCCCAGATCGGGACTCAGCCCGATCGCCGAATATCCGCCGCGCAGCTTCATCGCCGTCGACGCGAGCACGATGTCCGCGCACAGGGCCAGCGCGATCCCCGCCCCGCCCACGGCGCCCTGTACCGCGCTGACGACCGGACAGCGCAGCCCGGCCAGCCGCCGCATCGCCGGGTGCAGCGCGGCGAGCATCTCGGTCACCAGCGCGTCGAGACGATCGCGATTCTGGACGAACTCGCCGATGTCGCCGCCCGCGCAGAACTGGCGGCCCGTGGACGAGATCAGCACGGCGCCCACGTCGGCGGCGGCGATCCGGGCGATCGCCTCGGCCAGCGCCACGCCGGTTCGCAGGTCCAGCGCATTCGCGGCGCCGGGCCGGTTCATCACGATGTGGCCGACGCCCTCTTCGACGTGCCAGCGCACCGGCGATGCATCGGACGGCGAGGTGTCCGGCGATGGGGATTGACGATCGGTGTCCGATCGATCGCGTTCGGAAGGCATGTCAGGCGACTCCTCTGTCTCGATCCTGCCAGAATGGCTGGCGAAGGTGGGTCTTGAGCACCTTGCCGGCGCCCGACAACGGCAGCTCGTCGATGAACTCGATGCGCCGCGGGCACTTGTAGCCGGCGATCAACGTGCGGCAATACGCGATCAGCGCCTCGGGCTCGACACGCGCGCGCGGCTTGCGCACGACGAAGGCCATCACCAGCTCGCCCCACTGTCCGTCGGGAATGCCGATCACCGCGCAGGCCGCGACGTCCGCATGCGTGGACAAGGCGCTCTCGACCTCCACACTATAGACGTTCTCCCCCCCGGTGACGATCATGTCCTTGATGCGATCGACGATGTAGACGTACCCGTCGTCGTCCATCCGCGCGCCGTCGCCGGTGTGCATCCATCCGTTGCGCAGCGCGGCCGCCGTCTCCGCCGGCTTGTTCCAGTAGCCGAGCATCACGCCGGGCCCGCGCACCGCGACTTCGCCGACCGTGTTGCGCGGCACCTCGTTGCCCAGTGAATCGACGATGCGCACCTCGTTGCCGATCGCCGCGCGGCCCGCCGACAGATGGCGGCCCTTGGCGCGCCCTTCGTCGCGATGCATCGCCTGCGTCAGCACGGTGGCCATCGGCGACAGCTCGGTCATCCCGTACAACTGCGTGAACCCGGCCGACGGGAACGTCGCCATCGCGCGCTCCAGCAGGCCTTCGCCGATCGGCGAGGCGCCGTACAGCACGTTGCGCAGGGCGGTGAGCCGGTAGCGGCCGACGTCCGGATGATCGACCAGCATCCTTATCATCGTCGGCACCAGCAGCGCGTCCGTCACCTGCTCGTCCTGCAGCGCTTCGAGCACCGCCGTCGGCTCGAAGCGCGGCACGATCACGTGGCAGCCGCCGCAGGTGAACATCGCGTTCATGAAGCAGCCGTCGGCCAGGTGGAACATCGGCGCGGCGTGCAACCCCACGCAGCCGTGCTGGACCGCGCCCTCGGCGACGACGGCCATCGAGTTCGTATACAGGCCGCGATGCGGCAGCATGACTCCCTTGGGCGCCCCCGTCGTCCCGCCGGTGTAGAACACGCCGGCCAGGTCCTCGCCGCCGCGCAGCGCGTCGTCCACCGGATCGGTGTCGGCGAGCAGCGCCTCGTAGCCGAGCAGGCCGTCCGGCGGCGGCCCGTCCCCGACGTGCACGACCGACCGCAGGCACGGGCAGCGTTCGCGCAGCGCCGGCACCATCGAGACGAACGCATCGTCGACCAGCAGCACGCGGGTCTGGCAGTCCTCGATCGAATAAGCGATCTCGGCGACGCTCCACCGCGTATTGATCGGATTGACGGCGCCGCCCGCCCAGTACACGCCGGGGTAATACTCGAGGTACCAATCCGAATTGAGCGCGAGCATGCCGACGCGATCGCCGGGCTCGACGCCCAGTCCGCGCAGCACGCCGCCGAGGCGGGCCACGCGGTCCATCATCTGCGCGAACGTCCGCCGACGGCCCTGGAAGATCGATGCGAGGGCATTCGGGGTCTGCTGCACGGCGCGGCGCAGCCCTTGCGTCAGGTACATCTTCGTCTCCTTGAGAGGGTGCTTGCCGGACCCTCGGGATTATTGCCGTTCGAGCGAGCGCGCGATGATCTCGCGCATGATTTCGCTGGCCCCGCCATAGATCCGCTGCACGCGGGCATCGGCGTACAGCCGGGCGATCGGATACTCGAGCATGTAGCCATAACCGCCGAACAACTGCAGGCACTCGTCGACGGCCCGCCCCAGCGTCTCGGTCGTCCACAGCTTGGCGATCGCCGCGGTGTCGGGGTCCATCGTGCCGTCGATCACGCGCTGCACGCAAGTGTCGACGAAGCAGCGCCCGACGGTCGCCTGGCTCTTGATGTCGGCGAGCTTGAACCGCGTGTTCTGCAACGCGAACAGCGGCTGGCCGAATGCGTGGCGCTCGCGCGTGTAGTCGAGCGTCATCGCCAACGCCGCCTCGGTCGACGCGATCGCGCTGAGCGCGCACAGCGTCCGTTCATAAGGCAGCTCGGTCATCAGCTGCGCGAAGCCCCGTCCCTCGACGCTGCCCAGCAGGTTGTCGGCCGGCACGCGCACGTCGTCGAAGAACAGTTCGCTGGTATCGGCGGACTTCTGCCCGAGCTTGTCCAGCACGCGCCCGACCTTGAACCCGCGGGCATCCCGGGTCTCCAGCAGCAGCAGCGAGATGCCTTTGCCGCCGGCCTCGGGCTCGGTCTTGGCCACCACGATGACCAGTCCGGCCATCGACCCGTTCGAGATGAACGTCTTGCTGCCGCTGATCCGGTACGCATCTCCGTCGCGATCGGCCCGCGTGCGGATCCGCTGCAGGTCGGACCCGGCGCCCGGCTCGGTCATCGCGATCGCGCCGATCATCTCGCCGCGCGCCATCATCGGCAGGTAGCGCTGCTTCTGCGCCTCGGTCCCCTGGCGCAGCAGGTAATGCGCGCAGATCTGATGCACGCTAAGGCCGAACCCGTAGTCGCCGGCCAGCGCGAGTTCCTCGGCCAGCACCGCCACGTGCGCGAAGGTCCCGCCACCCCCGCCATACTCGGTCGGCACGTCGGCCAGCAGCAGCCCCAGCTCGCCGGCCCTCGTCCACACCTCGCGGTCCACGTGCTGCTGCCGTTCGAAACGCTCGCGGTGCGGCGTGATCATCTCGGCGACGAAGCGCCTGACCGTACCGCGATACAGGTCCAGGTCGGCGTCGCGCCATGATGCGCTCGCCGGTGCGTGTGCTGCCATCGAATCGCTCGTCATCGTGGTTTCTCCTCGTTCGGCGCGTACTGCTCGACGAGCCGGAATTTCTGCACCTTGCCGGTCGGCGTGCGCGGCAGCGCCTCGTCGCGAACCAGCACGCGCTTGGGCGTCTTGAAACCGGCCAGCGACGCGCGGCAGTGCGCGATCACCTCGGCCTCGTCGATCTGGCGGCCCTCATGCGGCACGACGATCGCCGTCACCACCTCTCCCCATAGCGGATCGGGCAGGCCGACGACCGAACAGTCGGCAACGCCGTCGCAGCCGAGGATCGCCTCCTCGACCTCGCCGGCATGCACGTTCTGCCCGCCGGTGACGATCACGTCCTTCAGGCGTCCATTGATGTACAGGTAGCCTTCGTCGTCGAGCCTGCCGAGATCGCCGGTGTGCAGCCAACCGTCCCGAAAGGTCTCGGCGGTCTTCTCGGGGTTGTTGAAGTAGCCGGCGACGGTACCGGGCGAGCGGCCGATCACCGCGCCCGTCTGTCCGACCGGCACGTCACGACCGGTCTCGTCGACGATGCGCACCTCGGCGAACAGGATCGGGCGGCCCACGGAATCGACGCGACGCACGC
>JAKPAM010000271.1 GCA_029779435.1 Pseudomonadota bacterium
GGGCGGTGCTGATTCGTCAACGGGTTCTCAGCGCCGACGGAGAGCGGAACGGCGTGGGCCGGTCATCGACTGGCATCACGAGCCCGCGTCACTGGCCGGCGCGGTCGATCAGGAACCGGGCCAGCAGCGGCACCGGCCGGCCGCTCGATCCCTTGTTGGCGCCCGAGCGCCACGCCGTGCCGGCGATGTCCAGGTGCGCCCATGCGTATTTCTTCGTGAAGCGCGACAGGAAGCAGGCGGCCGTGACCGAGCCCGCCGCGCGGCCGCCGACGTTGGCCATGTCGGCGAACGGCGACTTGATCTGGTCCTGGTACTCGTCGTCCAGCGGCATCCGCCAGCACGGGTCGCCCGACTCGCGGCCCGCGCGCGACAACTCGTCGGCCAGCGCGTCGTTCGACGAGAACAGGCCGCTGTGATGCGCACCCAGCGCGATCACGCAGGCGCCGGTCAGCGTCGCGATGTCGATGACCGCCGCCGGCTTGAGGCGCTCGGCATAAGTGAGCGCGTCGCACAGGATCAGGCGTCCTTCGGCGTCGGTGTTCAGGATCTCGATCGTCTGGCCCGACATCGACGTGACGATGTCGCCGGGCCGGGACGCGGTGCCGCCGGGCATGTTCTCGACGGTGGGGATGATGCCGACGACATTGAGCTTGAGCTTCATGTCGGCGACGGCCCGCAGCGTGCCGAGCACCGAAGCCGCGCCGCACATGTCGTATTTCATCTCGTCCATGTCGGCGGCTGGCTTCAGCGAGATGCCGCCGGTGTCGAACGTGACGCCCTTGCCGACCAGCACCACCGGCGCGGCCTTGGCGCCGGCACCCTGGTAGGTCAGCGTGATCAGCTTGGGCGGTTGGGCCGATCCCTTGGCGACGGCCAGCAGCGCGCCCATCCCCAGGCTTTCCATCTTGCGCGCGTCGAGCACGTCGACCTTCAGCTTGTGGGTGCGGGCCAGCGCGCGCGCGGTATCGGCGAGGTAGGACGGCGTGCAGACATTGGGCGGCGTGTTGCCGAGGTCCTTGGCCAGGTCGACGCCGTCGCACAGCGCCTGCGTCTGCTCGACCACCGCGTTGGCGGCGGCCGCGTCGGCCGCGGCGACGCTCAACTGGATCGCCGTCACGCCGCGACCGCTGTCATCCTTCTTGGACTTGAAGGCCTCGAACCGGTAAGCGGCCTCGCGGGCGGCCATCACCAGGCAGCGCAGCTTCCAGTCGAGTTCGCGGTTGGCCACCGGCGCCTCGTGCAGCAGCGACAGCGCCTCGCCCGACGGCAATTGGCGCAGCTCGCGGACCGCGGCGGCGGCCATCTTGCGGTAAGTGCGCTCGGTGATCGGGGATTCGTCGCCGGCGGACACGAGCAGCGCGCGCGCGGCGGGCCCGTCCAGCGGCAGCAGCAGCGCGGCGCCCGCTTTCTTGTCGAGGTCGCCGGCGGTGATCGCCTTACCCAGCTTCTTGCCGCAGGCCGCGTCGATCGCCGCGCCACCGGCGCCGAGGATCTTGCCGCCCTGGACAGGGACGATCACGCAAGCGGTCTTGACGCGCTCGGGCGCCGAGGTCTTTGTGCTAAATTGCATCGAAGTCTTCCTGTCTGCCCGCCACGACGCTCGTCGTGCGGCGCGCCATCACCCGAGCGTCACGTGCGAAGCCTTTCGCGCGCGCAAGGGTGTTCGTGCAACGATTATAGAGGACCGCCATCCGGCCCGGACCGATCGTTGCGTTCGTGTCCGCCGCCACCGCGATCTCCGCTCCGTCCGCCCGTCGATCCATAGCCCGATGCTGTTCACGAAAGCGCTTCGTCGCGATCTGGCCAACCTGGCCGGTGTGATCTTCGCGACGCTGTTCACGATCATGGTGACGACCACGCTGATCCGCATCCTCGGACGCGCGGCCAACGGCAAGGTCGATTCGGCGAGCGTGCTGCCGCTGATCGCGTTTAGCTCCGTCAACTACCTGCCGGTGCTGCTGATCCTGACGCTGTACGTGTCGATACTCGTCTCGCTGACCCGCGCTTACCAGGATTCGGAGATGGTCATCTGGTTCGCCAGCGGCCAGTCGCTCGGCGCGTGGATCCGGCCGGTGCTGGGCTTCGCGCTGCCGTTCGTCGTCATCAGCGCCGCGATCGCGTTCGGCGTCGCGCCGTGGGCCAACCGCCAGGCCAGCGAGATGCGCAAGCAGTTCGAGAACCGCGAGGACATCGCGCAGGTCGCGCCGGGCCAGTTCCGCGAGTCGGCCAGCGCCAACCGCGTGTTCTTCGTCGAGGGGCTCGGCGACGACCAGACGACGATCCGCAACGTGTTCGTCACGCAGGCGCAGGGGCAGAACCTGATCGTCGTCGTCTCGCGCGGCGGCCGCCTCGAAAACCATGCCAACGGCGACCGGTTCATCGTGCTGGAGAACGGCCGGCGCTACGACGGCGCGACCGAGGGCGCCGAGTTCAAGCTGATGGAGTTCGCGCGCTACGGCGTGCTGCTCGACAACAGCCCGGCCGGCACGGCCGACGATTCGACGAAGATCATGGATACCAGCGCGCTGATCAACGAGCCGACGCGGCGCAACCTCGCCGAACTGATGTGGCGGATCAGCCTGCCGGTGTCGGCGGTGGTGCTGTCATTGCTCGCGATCCCGATGTCGGCGTTCAACCCGCGCGCCGGACGTTCGATCAACCTGGTGCTGGCGCTGCTGACCTACGTCGTCTACAACAACCTGCTGTCGCTGGCGCAAGGCTGGATCGCCCAGGGCAAGCTGTCGTTCGGCGTCGGCGTGGTGGCCGTGCACCTGGCGTTCGCGCTGCTGGTCGCGTGGCTGTTCCATCGCCGGATGACGCTGGTGCGCTGGCGGCTGCCGTGGCGGCGGGCGCCGGCGGCCGCCGTGCCGTCTGGCGGGCAGGCGGGCGCATGAAGCTGATCGGCCGTTACATGCGCCGGGAGATCCTCGGCGCCGTCGCGTTCGTGCTGCTCGGCTTCCTCGCGCTGTTCGCGTTCTTCGACTTCATCAGCGAGGTCGAGGACGTCGGCCGCGGCGGCTACAAGCTGCAGCATGCGGTCATCTACGTGCTGCTGGGCCTGCCCAGCCACGCTTATGAGCTGATGCCGATCGCCGCGCTGATCGGCACGATCTACGCGCTCGCGCAGTTCGTCTCGCACTCCGAGTTCACTGCGATGCGCGTGGCGGGCCTCGGGCGGGCGATGGCGCTGCGCCAGATCGTGCAGATCGGCCTGATCTTCGCGGGCGTGACGCTGGTGCTGGGCGAGGTCGTCACGCCGGGGGCCGAGACGCTCGCGCAGCGCGTGCGCCTGACCGCGATGGGTACCTCGGTGACCAACCAGTTCCGCTCGGGCCTGTGGATCAAGGACACGACGAGGGACGCGCACGGGCAGGTCGAGCGCACGCGTTTCGTCAACATCGCGCAGTTGATGCCCGATACGTCGCTGCGCAATGTACGCGTCTTCGAGTTCGATCCGCAGTTCCGCCTGCGCCAGATCCTCAGCGCCGACACCGGCCGGTTCCTGCCGCCGGACTCATGGGAATTGAACAACGTCCGCGAGACGCGCCTGGTCGACGGCGACGATGTCGAGAAGACGATGCTGATCCACGCGCAGCAGCGCACGCTGCCGCAACTGGTGTGGCGCTCGGAACTCAATCCCGACCTGCTCGGCGTGCTGCTGATCGATCCGGAGCGGATGTCGGCGCACAACCTCGCGCAGTACGTGTCGTACATGCGTGCCAATCAGCAGCGCGCCGACCGCTACGAGATCGCGATGTGGAAGAAGATCGTCTATCCGATCGCCGTCATCGTGATGATGGTGCTCGCGCTGCCGTTCGGTTACCTGCAGGCACGGGCGGGCGGCATCGGTTACAAGGTGTTCGCCGGCATCATGATCGGCATCCTGTTCCATTTCATGAACGGGCTGTTCTCGCACCTGGGCATGCTGAACACGTGGCCCGCCTGGCTCGCCGCCAGCGTGCCGAGCGGCGTCGCGCTAATGGTCGCGCTGTCGATGCTCGGCTGGGTCGATCGCGCGCGCTGATGCGGGTGTCGAGGTTATCGTCGATCGGACGATAGCGCGCGGTTTGCACGAAACACCCGGGCACGCCCATAGGGGTTTATCCGCGTCTTAAGGGTTTTTCCGAAGGCTTGGTTTGCTAATGTTTGTCCGCCATCAAATGGTGCGGCGATGCGCGGATTTTGTGCAGTGCAAAGCGAATTATTTGTAGACGAAATTGTAATGTTTGGCTAGAGTACGTCCATCGCGCCGCTCACCCAGTGACGGCGCCACCGAGTATCGAGGAGGAGGAGAGGCAGCCATGCTGCCATTTGAGGCGCACAGCGATGTGCGCCTTTTTCTTTTTCCGAACGTGCTCACGGCAGAGGCGTCCGGCGGCCGCGCCGAACCACCCCGAGCACGGTCCGATTCGCGTTTTTCGACGGTTTTCGAAAATGCGGTATGCGATGCGGGATGCGCAAGGCGCGATGCGTCGGATCACCCGGCAGCAGCGTTGCGCGGTCGTCGATGCTGTCGTCGATCCATCGCCGATCCGCATGGCAGCGTGCCGGCGAATGTCCGGACGCTGTGTTATTTTTCCGCGCAGCAGGCCGTCCGTTTTTCGCCCGCGGCCTGTCTGTCGTCCGCCGTCCTCCGGCCCTTCGATCCGCATCCTTCCATGAACCTGCAGCAGTTGCGCTTCGTGCGCGAGACCGTGCGCCACGGCTTCAGCCTGACGCGCGCGGCACAGGGCTTGCGCACGTCGCAACCGGCGCTGTCGCGCGGCATCCTCGAGCTCGAGGCCGAACTGGGCGTCGACATCTTCGTGCGCCATGGCAAGCGGATCACCGGGCTGACCG
The DNA here is from genome assembly GCA_029779435.1 of Pseudomonadota bacterium. GTDB lineage: Bacteria > Pseudomonadota > Gammaproteobacteria > Burkholderiales > Burkholderiaceae_E > JAKPAM01. Next base: position 4,840 of record JAKPAM010000271.1, read on the forward strand.
AGCCGGGCAAGGCGATCCAGCAGCGCGCCGAGCGTGCGCTGGCCGAGGTCGGCGGCATCGAACGCGTCGCGTCCGACTACCGGGCACGCGACGCCGGCGAGCTGCGGATCGCAACGACGCACACGCAGGCGCGCTACCTGCTGCCGACCGTGATCGCCGAGTTTCGCCGTCGCTACCCGGCGGTGCGCCTGACGCTGCTGCAGGGCAGCCCGAAGCAGATCAGCAGCCAGGTGATCTCGCGCGAAGCGGACTTCGCGGTCGCGACCGAAGTGCCCGAGGACATCCCCGAGCTCGTGCTGATCCCGTCGATCGAATGGCGGCACGTGGTGCTGGTGCCCGACGGGCATCCGCTGATCGGCCAGCCGGTCACGCTGGAGCGGCTCGCGCAGTACAAGATCGTCACGTACGTCGAAGCATTCGCCGGCCGCAGGCGCATCGACCGCGCGTTCGAACAGGCGGGGATCGAGCCCGACATCGTGCTGTCGGCGATCGATTCGGACGTCATCAAGACCTACGTGTCGCTGGGCCTGGGCATCGGGATCGTCGCCGGCATGGCCTATGATCCGGTGCGGGATCGCGGACTCGTCGCGCTGCCGGCGGGGCACCTGTTCGGCGTCAATCGCGTGCGGCTGGCCGTGCATCGCGCCGCGTACCTGCGCGGCTTCGCGATCGCCTTCATCGAACTGCTGGCGCCGGATGCCGACCGCGCGCTGATCGAATCATTGCGCAGCGCCGGCACGGCGTGAGCGCGCCACCGGACGGCTCTGTCGCGCCGGTGCGCAAACCGGGAGCGGCGACGTGGCGACAGTAGTGGTGGCGGGGGCAGGGGCGATCGGCGGCATCGTTGCCGCGCGGATGGCGATGGCCGGCCATGACGTCGGCGTGATCGCGCGCGGCCCGCACCTCCGGGCCATCGAGCGCGACGGCCTGGTACTCGACGACCGGCTCGCCGGCCGCCGCGACGCGGTCCGCGTGCGGGCCAGTGAACGCGCCGATGCGTTCGCGCCGCCCGACCTGCTGGTGATCGGCGTCAAGGCGCCCGCGCTGGCCGGGCTGCTGCCGACGCTGGCGCCGCTGGTGACGCCGCGCACGATCGTCGTGCCGGCGCTCAACGGGTTGCCGTGGTGGTACTTCCACCGGGCAGGCGGCCGGTTCGATGGTAGGCGGATCGCATGCCTGGATCCGGATGGCACGCTGGCCGGCTCGATCGATTCGGCGCGCATCGTCGGCTGCGTCGTGCTGCTGGCCGGCGAAGTGGCGGCGCCCGGCATCGTGTCGCACACCGCTCATCGCACGATGATCATCGGCGAGCCGGGCGGGGGGAGCGCGGGTGCCAGTGCCGATGTCGATGTCGATGTCGATGTCGATACTGGTACTGGTACTGGTACTGGTACTGGTACTGGTACTGGTACTGGTACTGGTACTGGTGGCGGCGGTGATGGCGGTGGTGACGAGCGCCTCGCGCGGCTCGCCGGCTGGTGGCGCGACAGCGGCATCGACGTGCGGGTGTCGGATGACATCCGCCACGACCTGTGGACCAAGCTGCTGGGCAACCTGTCGTTCAACCCGGTGGCGGCGCTGACCGGCTATCGTGCCGACCAGATGATCGACGATGTCGACGTGCTCGAGGTCGTGCGCGCGGTGATGGAAGAAGCGCGGGCGGTGGCGGCGGCGCTGGGCGTGCCGCCGCTGATAAGCGTCGACGAGAGGGTCGAGATGGCGCGCAGCATCGGCGCCGCGCGGCTGTCGACGCTGCAGGACTTCGACGCGGGGCGCCGGCCCGAGATCGAAGGGCTGATCGGCTCGGTCATCGAGGTCGCGCGATGGGTCGACGTACCGGTGCCGGCCATGCGGCATATCGCCGCGCTACTGACGGCGAGGGCGCGCACGCTGGGTTTGCTGGGGGGGCGCTGATCGATTTGCCCTGGGGGCGGGAGCGATAGCCGGATCGATTCGACGGGCGCGTCGCCGGGAGCGATGCACGCTGGCAGGGAGGAGATCGCGCGGCTTGTGCGATTGATGCACGACCGAGCCCCCATCGGCCGAAGTTTTTGCTAGAATGCGCGGCGTTGGGGGGGTAGCTCAGCTGGGAGAGCGTCGCGTTCGCAATGCGAAGGTCGGGAGTTCGATCCTCCTCCTCTCCACCAACCAGTTCATGCGCCCGACAGGGTTTCTCTGTCGGGCGTTTTCATTCGAGGATGCCGAGCGGGGGATCGTGCCAGCGCCTTCTGACGACCATGGCGCTCTGATCATGGCGTAACGGCGACGATGCCGGTACGGATGCGGCATCCGGCGATCAATGGACAACGGGGACTGAGGGGCGCACCGATAAGCGTGCGGTCAAGGCCAAGGTCCGCACCCGGATCGTCATGACCTGATTTCAGTATCGAACGCGATCGTCACCTCGTCAGCGCCGCTCGTGCATCGAAGATAGTGGGTTCCACGTCGATATGCTTGTACTTCCCACCGTCGCCGCAAAGGGGGGCTGCGCATGGCTTGCTATCAGGCCAGACCCGAAGAACGTGTCCGAATCACGGCGTGCACGGGCGCTCGCGCGACCTGACCAGCGAATACCTGGATGGGTCCGATGAATCCTCCGATGATAGTTGGCGGATTGACGTAGGTGTTATTTTGTGCCCCAATACCGGAGCACAATTTTGGCGCCTCCGACATGCAAACCTTTACGATCCGCGAACTGCGCGAACGCTCCGGCGACCTTAGCCGCGAGGCCGAGGAAGGCCGTTTGGCGCTCGTTACTCGCCATGGGCGGCCCTTGTTCGTCAGCGTACCGTTTACCGACGATTTGCTCGAAGCGGGCGTCCATACGGCGCTGGCCGTCAACCTGTTCAAGAGTGGCGAGCTGACCTCCGCGCGTGCCGCCAAGCTGGCGCGGATGAGCCTGCCGCAGTTTTTGGCACATCTCTCCGCGCAGGGCATTCCAGTGGTCGATTACGATCCAGCCGAATTGGAACAGGAACTCGTGGCCTTCGACGCGGCGCAATGAGCCAACCTGTCGTCGTTTCCGATTCCGGGCCGCTGATTGCTTTGGCAGGATGCGGCCAATTGGACTTGCTCGTCGCCGTGTTCGAGACTGTTCATGTGCCGCAAGTGGTGCTGGACGAAACCACGGCGGACCGTTCGCGTCCAGGCGCGGTGGATATCGTGGACTTCGTGCAGGCCCGCGTACAGGTACATCCTAATCGGAGCGATGCGATCTACGTTGCTTCCATCGCGCATCTGGACGAAGGCGAGGCGCAGGCATTGAGTCTGGCGCGCGCGCTGGGTTGCGGCGTGTTGATGGACGAGCGCCCCGTGGCCGTCAGACCGCCATACGTCAGGGCGTGCCCTTGTTCGGTGTGCTTGGCGTGTTGCTGCGAGCCAAGCGCATCGGGAAGCTGGAACGCATTGCGCCCACGATGGCGGGGATGCAGGCCAATGGCTACCGCATTTCGCAATCCCTCGTCGATGCGGCTTTGAAGCTCGCAGGCGAAGCGGGCTGATTCATCAAGTGGATGAACGGGCGAGACACACCTTTGAGGTCAAAGCATTACTATCTGATTCCGAAGGCGTGCGTGGATTCGATTCCGGGTTCCCCGTCAGCCGATGCATGAGCCCGATGGGGTTTCTCTCGTCGGGCATTTTCATTTCCATTTGACTTGACGGCAGCGAGCGGTGACGGAACCGGCGCCTGCCCGACCCTTATAACGAACAGCGGCACGGATGCGAACATCCGGCGATCAA
>JAKPAM010000274.1 GCA_029779435.1 Pseudomonadota bacterium
GGGCTTGTCGGTATCACCACGCTGTCCTCGTTTTTCGCACGTCTCGCTTCGGCGGCTTCTGCCGCGCAGACTCCTAGGCGGGCTGGCGTCATCCAGGATTGTCCCGCAGGTTGTCGTCCGGACAAAACCACGATCGGCGGTTTCCAGATCGAGACGGGTGCGGGGTCAGGACCGCTCGGACGGTGGTGCGATGAGCACGGCGATCCGTGCGCCTTGGCGTGTGCCTTGCCGTGTACCTCGTGGCTAGTCAGCGGTTGCCGGCGCCATGGAACCGCCAGGTGCCGCGCTGGTCGCGCTTGGCCGCATAGAGCGCCTCGTCGGCCTCCCGCAGCAGCCTTTCGCCGTCATCGTCGACGGTCAAGCGGCAGGGGCCGGCGGCGATCGAGATGCCGATGCTCAATCCGATCGTGACCGGCATGCCGTCGATGTCGATCGGAGCCCGGCATGCGTCGATCATCCGGGCCGCGGTCGCGGCGATCTGCTTCGGATCCGTCGTGGGCAGCAGGGCCACGAACTCGTCGCCCCCGATCCGCGACACGAGGGCGCCCGGGCAGGCGCGTTCCGGCAGACGGCGCGCGATCTGCTGCAGCACGTGATCGCCGGCGGCGTGGCCGAGGCGGTCGTTGACGGGCTTGAAGCCATCCAGATCCATGCACAGGACCGTGAAGCCGCTCCTCGGATCGCCGGGGCGGTAGTCATGGCAGGCCTGTGCGAGGCGCTGGCGCAGTTGCAGCCGGTTCGGCAATCCCGTCAACCCGTCATGCAGCGACAGGCGCCGATTCGCCTCCTGCGCCTTCAACGCATCGACGAGGACCTTGTGGTTCTGCCATGCAAGCAGCGAGAACGCCGCCGCCGACGCCGGCAACATGATGCCGAGGATATAGACGTCGGGGTAAGGGGACAGGAAAAAGCCGATGGACAGCGCCGCGGTGACCAGGCAGATCAGCAGCGCGGCGAAACGCGGAACCGCCGCGAAGCGGGATCCGATCAGGCCGCTGAACGCGATCGCCAACAGGACGGCGAACGTCATCGCCTGCAGGTCGGGGACGCGCATCAGGCCGATGATGCCCGCGGCGATCGCGCAGTATTGCAACGCGACCACGCCCATCAGCAGCGAGACCGGGGCCGGCGAGCTTCCCGGATTGCCGGCGATCGCTTCGGCGAGGCGTCCGTTCAGCAGGACGCGGACCAGCATCAATGCCGCATCGATCGCGATCCAGGCCGCGAAAGCCGGATGCCGGGTCAACGCCAGGCCGCTCGCGGCGACGACCTGCACCCACAGGAACGCGATGCCCCTCGGTAGCGGCGTCTCGACCATCGATCGCAGCCGGCCGTCTCGCACGGCCGGTGTTTCACCGCATGGGCTGGCGCTCAGCCAACCGTCGAGGGAGCCGGAGGCGGGAACGTGGCCGATCGTCGAGCCCGCGTTCGTCAGGGCGGGGTTCATCGCGCCTCCTCCGCCATGTCGGCATCGCCGGTGCTCGGGGTGGCCGTGGCGATCGCCGGCCGTGCGCCACGCGCCAGCCGTTCCACGTTGCCGGCGGCGTCGGACGCCGTTGCCGGCTCACCCGCTTTCGGCTCGCATGTTTCCGATTCCTGCGCTGCCGGAGCGAGCCGCCAGGTGCCGCGGCCGTCGTTCTTGGCCGCATAGAGGGCGACATCCGCCTGGCGCAGCAGGCTTTCGGCGTCCGCCGGCCGGTCATGAGGCGCGAGCGCGATGCCGATGCTGGCATGGACGGCCACCTTGGCCACGGCACCGACGTCCAGCGGTCGCGCGCAGGCCGCGATGATCTGCCCGGCGACGCCGACCGCCGCGTCGCGGTCGGCCGGACGAAGGATCACGACGAACTCGTCGCCGCCGATGCGGGCGACGAAGTCGCTGTCGCGCACGGTCCGGCGCAATCGATCGGCGGTGGCTTTCAGCAACCAGTCGCCGGCCGAATGGCCATGCCGGTCGTTGATCTGCTTGAAGCCGTCGAGATCGAGCCAGAGCACGGCGAACGGCGCGGCGGCGTCATGGTGCCGCGCTGGCCCGCACAGCGCGTCCAGCCGCTCGTGCAGGTGCAGCCGGTTCGGCAGCTCGGTCAAGGCGTCGTGCATCGACAGGCGGCGGCTTTCCTGCTGAGCCCGCAAGGCTTCGAGCAGGGCCCGGTGGTTGAGCCAGGTGAACAGCGAGAACGGCAGCGCCATCGCCGGAACCCACGCCCCGATGAGGGTGACTTCGACATGGGGCGAACCGGCCAGGCCCAGGACCAGCGCGAGCGCGTAGCCGCACAGCAGTGTGTTCGCATACCGCGGGCAACCGGCGAAGCGCGAGGCCGCGTAGCCGCCGAAGCCGATGGTGACGCCCGCGCCCAGCGCGAGCAGGCACAGGTCGCCGTCCAGCATCGCGACATAGGCGCCGAGGGCCATGGCGGCGCACTGCCCCGCGATGACGGCCAGCAGCGGCCCGGCCGATCGCGACGTCACGTTCACGGCGGTGTCGGACACGCGCGGCTGCAGCCGCCATCGGGACAACGCGAAGAAGCCGTCGGCGAACGTCCAGGCCAGCCACCACCACGAACCGGTGATGAACAGCGCCAGCATCGCCGTGCTTTGGGCCCAGAACGACAGCAGTCCGAGCAGCAGCGGCGGCTCGGAAAGCGTCTGCAGCAGCGCGCGCCGAATCGCCGCCGGTTCGGGCGCGCGGGTCGTCGTCACCCACTCGAGCATCCGATCGGCGACGGACTGGCTCGGCGGCGGCGAGGCATCGGTTCGTGGCATCGGCCGATCCTGCCTTCACCGGAATGCCGCCGGCAATCGGCGCTGGATGAATGGAACCCGAAGGTCACCGCAGGCGGGCGGCGTGCATCAGGCGGTCGCTTTCGCCGCTGAATGGCAACCGCGGCCGTCGCTGTTTGCACCGTCGTGTCCGCGAAGGATCGGGTCTGCCGAGCCGTTTCGTTTCCAAAGCAGGTGGACTTGAAGTGCTATTCATAAATGATACGATTGATAATCATTTTTATTCAAAAATCCAGAATTTCGATGCGCCAGATCCTCGTCAGCGCTTTCTTGCTGCATGCGTCGCTACCCGTCGCCTGGGCCCAGACATCCCTCGGCGGCTCGACGTCGGCCGATCTCGGCACCGTGACGGTCTACGGCGATACCGAATTTCCCGATGGTCCGGTCAACGGCTACAGGGCCACGCGTTCGGCCAGCGCGACGCGCACCGATACTCCGTTGCACGAGACACCCCAGTCGGTCACCGTGATTCCTCGGGACGTCGTCGAGGACACGGCCTCGACGCGAGTTCACGACGTGCTCGATTACGTCGGCGGGGTTGGCCGCGCGAACAACTTCGGCGGGCAAGGCTTGACCTCGTACTCGATCCGAGGATTCACCGGCAGCGAGTTCTATCGGAATGGTTTTCCGATCAACCGCGGCTACCCGAACGCCCCCGACGCCTATACGATCGAACGGCTCGAAGTCTTGCGCGGACCCGTCGCCAGCCTGTACGGACGCGGTGATCCGGGTGGCACCTTCAACGTGGTCAGCAAGCAACCGCGGTCCGAGCGTGGCTTGATCGTCGGCACGCAGTTGAACGACCGGGGAATGCGTCGTGCCACGCTGGACGCCACCGGCGCCCTGGATGGCGAAGGCAAGCTCAACTATCGCGTGAACGTGATGGCCGAGGGCGGCAGGACCTTCCGCGATGACGTCGAAACCGAGCGCTATGGCATCTCCCCCGTGTTGAGCTGGCAGTTGAGCGGTACGACCCGCATCATCCTCGAAGCCGATTTCATGCGGAACAACCATCCGTTGGATCGCGGGCGGCTGGCCGGCATGCCGCGCTCCACCAACGTCTGGGAGAAGGGCGCCGACAACAAGCTGCATAACGACAACAACATGGCGCAGCTGCGTTTCGAACACGCGCTGAATGCGAGCTGGATGCTGGGCGGTGGCCTCCAGATCCTCGACGGAACGCTGAAGGGCAACGCGGTCGAAGCCAACGGACTGCAGGCCGACGGCCGGACGCTGGGACGCAACTTCAGCTACCGCAGGCTCCAGTGGACCGACCGCATCCTGCAGTTGAACCTGACCGGTCGCTTCGATACGGCAGGTATCCGCCATACGCTGCTCGCCGGCATCGAATACGACGACTATGACTATCAGTCCGTCATTGCTCGTTCGGCCGCAGGCGCCACCGCTTATCCGATCGACATCGTCGATCCGGTGCTGGGACAGCCGCGGCCCCCATTGACGCGCGCGTCGAGCAATGACAAGGAGAACCTGAAGACCTCGGGCGTGTTCGTGCAGGACCAGATCGCTTTCACCGACCGGCTCAAGGTGCTGGCCGGCCTGCGTATCGAGCGCTTCGAACACCGCTACGAGAGCTACCTGGGGGGCGGCAGCAGTTGGAGGACGACCGACACCGCGGTAACCCCGCGGATCGGTGTGCTCTATGACCTGACCGATGCATTGGCGATCTATGCGAACACCGCTCGCTCGTACAAGCCGAACACCGGCTCGGACCGGCTTCGCAATGGCTTCGATCCCGAGAAGGGCAAGTCCTACGAGATCGGCGCCAAGTGGCTCGCGCTCGGTAAAGCGCTTAGCGTCGACGCCGCCATCTACGATATCGAAAAGCAGAACGTCCTGACCGCTGATCCGATCGATCCGGATTTCCGGATCGCGGCCGGCGAAGTGCGCAGCCGTGGCCTGGACGTGAACGTCGCCGGCAACCTCACGCCGGCATGGCGGGTGATCGGCGGATACTCGTACGTCGACGCCCAGGTGCGCAAGGACAACACGTTGCCGGCCGGAACACGGCTGGCCAGCATTCCGCGCAACGCGCTGAGCCTGCTGAACGTCTATGAATTCCGCAGCGGCCCGGCGGCCGGGCTCGGTCTGGGAGTGGGCGCCAAGTACATCGCTGCTCGTGCCGCGCAGACCAGCGCGACATCGGCGAAGATGCCCGGCTACGTGGTGTTCGACCTGCTCGCGTTCTATCAGCTCAACAAGCATCTGCGCGTGAACCTGGACGTCCGGAACGTGTCCGACAGGGATTACAACGAGAGCGCCTTCGGGACCGCCTATTACCCTGGCGCGCCGCGCACCGTGCAGCTTGGCCTGGCTTACCGTTTCTGAGGCGGCTACCGTCGGCCTTGGTTCGTCAGCGGTGGGTCGTTCACTAAGCGAGTCACGGAGCGGCCGGCCGACAGCCCGCCTGGGTGCGATCGATGCGCTGCGCGGGCTGGTGATCGTGTTGATGCTGCTCGATCACGTTCGCGAGACGTTCTTCGTGCACCATCAGGTGGCGGACCCGATGGTGATCGCCGAAACGTCGCCCGGCCTGTTCTTCACTCGGTTGTCGTCGCATCTGTGCGCGCCGGTCTTCGTCCTTCTGGCGGGGGTGTCGGCCTTCCTCTACGGCAATCGCGCGGCCGGGGACGCCCGGGCCGCGGCGTCGGCGTTCCTGCTCAAGCGCGGTGCATTCCTGGTACTGCTGGAAATCACCGTCATCAACTTCGCGTGGACCTTCGCGTTTCCACCGACGCGGGTGTTCCTGCAGGTGATCTGGGTGATCGGCCTGTCGATGATCGCGCTGGCGGGGCTGCTGTGGCTGCCGCGTCGGGTGCTGATCGCCGTGGGCATCGCGCTGGCCGCCGGCCATGCGTTGCTCGATGGCCTGCATTTTCCCGCCGGCCACGCGATGCACGTGCCTTGGGCCGTGCTGCACGACCGTGGCTGGATCCAGGTGTCCGAGGCGCTCGGCGTGCGGACGTCGTATCCGCTGTTGCCGTGGATCGGCGTGATCGCATTGGGCTACGCCGCGGGGCCGTGGTTCTCGCCAGGCGCGGACGCCGTGGGGCGCCAGCGTCGCCTGCTCGCCTGGGGCGTCGGCCTGCTCGCCGGCTTTGTCCTGCTGCGGGCTGTCGACGCATATGGCGACAAACCCTGGGCGGCGGGCGATACGGTGCTGGCGACGGCGATGAGCTTCGTCAATCTCACCAAGTATCCGCCGTCGCCGCTGTTCATCGCGCTCACGCTCGGCGTCGGTCTGCTGGTGCTGCGTGCCTTCGACCGTCGGCCCGACGCCGTCTCGTTGCGACCGCTGACGGTGTTCGGCGGCGCGGCGATGGCCTTCTACGTGCTGCACCTTTACGTGCTGAAGGTCCTTTACCTGGGCGCGCGTGCCATCTGGGGCGACAACCAGGGCGCTTCCTTCGGTTTCGACACCGTGTGGTCGCTCTGGTCGCGCACCGCGGTGCTGGCGGTCGTCCTGTATCCGCCGATCAGGGCCTTCGCGGCGTTCAAGGCGCGCCGCCGCGACCTGGCGTGGCTGAAATACCTGTGAGGTCGACTTCCGGTCCGCGCTACCTGACCGCTTCCTTCAGCAGCTTCAGCGCCGCATCCGAGATGACACGGTGCCCGTGCGGGGTCGGATGGAACGAATCCGACCAGAAATACGTTTCCGCCGCGTTCGGCTCGACCAGCGTGTTCGCGGTGCAGAAGGTCGCGCTGTTGGTGGGCGTCGTGTTGTTGCAGGCCGGCACGGTCATGTTCGTGAAGCCGCTGGCGGCCGGATTGGCGCGCACCGCCGCCAGATCGCTGTCGGCGCTGAACAGGATCACGCCGTCCGTGCCGGCGATGCCGTCCCGGATGATCTTGTTGAACCGCTCGGTCCAGGTCGTGATCTGGGTCGGCGGGACAGCCGTGTAGCAGCCGGTCGCTTGGGCCTGCGCCGGAAGATACTGCGCGGCGAACGGATTGGCGCTCCAATCGGTCGCGAGGCCCAGCAGCACGACCTCGGCACCCGCCGCCTTGATGCGCCTGGCGTTCGCCAACTGCTGGGTCGCGGCCTGGGTGATCGCGTCGTCGGCGATCGCCGGTGTCGTGTTGCCGGCTCCCACGCCGTTGTTGTCCAGTCCCCAACACAGCGCGGCGAACTGGGCATAAGTGTCGTTGCCGCCGCCGCTGAGCACGACGAGCTGCCCCGACGGAAAGCGCGTATTCGTGGCCAGGTAATGGTCGATCTGGCGTGTGACCGACGCGACGATCTCGTTGTTGCCGATGCCGCTCTGCATCGGGTATTGCGCGATCCGCGCGCCGCCTTCGGCATAGGCATTGCCGCCCAGTACGGTCGCGGTGCCGGTCGCCGCGGTCGCCACGCCGCTCGCTTCCTTGTCCAGCGTCAGCGACCGATTGGGGGCCAGCTTCTGGCCGTAGGTTGCGGCGATGTTCTCGACCCAGACGTTGCCGGGGTTGACCGTGAACTTGCCGGGATTGCGCGGGTCGCCGGTCGCGGCTGCGTAGGTCCCGACGTCGCTCAGGCTGTCGCCGAAGACCACCATCGACTCCACCCGCATCCGGCCATCGCCATCGCCGCCGCCGCACGCGGCCAGCGCCAGGATCGACGCGAACGATACGGCCAGGCCGCGGATTGCTGCTTTGCTCATGCTGATGGTCTCCCTCGTTGTTGTGGGTAGTCAGCGTAGGTGGGGCGGCCCGGTGAAGCAAGCGGACGTTTCGACGCGACGTGGTCAACGCGGATCGTGTGTTCCGATTGCAGCCAGCAGCGCACGCAGATCGCGCAGGGCCGGCGACTCCTGGTCGCCATGCCAGAGCAGATGGGTGCGGCTGTGCGCCAGGTGGGCAGGCAGCGGATGGGCGCGGACCGACCGGGCGGCCCGCAGTCCCGCGAGCACCGAGCGAGGCACGATGGCCACGCCGGCGCCGGCGGCGACGCAGGCCACGATGGCCGGATACGAGGAGAACTCCAGCACGCCCGCGGTTCCGGCACCCAGCTCGCGCTGCCATTGTTCGAGCCGTTGGCGATACGAGCAGCCGTTGGCGAAGGCGATCAGCGTGGCGCCCGTCGCGCCGACCGCGTCTCGCGGCGAGCGCGCATGCGGCGCGGTGATCAGGACCAGCTCTTCATCGAACACCGGTCGCGCCGTCAGGCCGGGCGCATGGAAGGGTTCGGAGACGAAGGCCGCTTCGATGTCGTGCCGCGCGAGCCGGCCGATCAAAGCCGCCGTGGTGCCGGTCACCAGTTCGATCCGGATGGCCGGATGCTTGTGGTTGTAGCGCGCGAGCAGCGGCGGCAGGCGGCTTCCGGCCGTGCTTTCCAGCGCGCCGAGGCGAAGCGCGCCCAGCGGCTGGCCGGCTTGCAACGCGGATTCGGCCTCATGGGCCAGCCGCAGCAATCGGTCGGCATAGCCGGCAAGCAGGCGGCCCTGTTCGGTGGGCATCAGTCCGCGTCCGCGCCGCGTGAACAGCGCCACGCCGATGCGCGCTTCGAGCTGCTTGATGCGCGTCGTGACGTTGGACGGCACCCGATGCAGGGTCTGCGCGGCGCGCGTGATGCCGCCGTGCACGACCACGGCCTGGATGACCGCGAGGTCGTCGAGATCGAAGTTTCTCATTTCAAGAAAGATCGTTCTTAAATTTTCAATTGAAGGGAAGATGTTAGCGCACGAGAATGCCGGATGACTTCGCTACCCGTATCGACACCGATCTCGACCTCGGCGTTCATTGGCATCGCGCTGCGCGGCATGGCCGCTCTCGCCGTCGCGATGGGCATCGGCCGTTTCGCGTTCACGCCGCAGTTGCCGCTGATGCAGGCCGACCTCGGGGTGTCGCTGGCCGCCGGCGGCTGGCTCGCCAGCGCCAACTATCTGGGTTACCTGGCCGGCGCCGTGCTGGCGGGCCGGCAAGGCGTGTCGGCTGCCGGCCTGATGCGCTGGGGCTTGTGGGCCGTGGTCGCCAGCACCGCGGCGATGGCGTGGCCGGAATCGTTGGCCTGGTGGCTGGCGATGCGCTTCATCGCGGGCGTCGCCAGCGCGTGGGTGCTGGTCGGCACGGCGACCGTCGTGCTGGCCCGGCTCGCGCAACCCGGCGCGCCGCGGCTCGATGGCGTGGTGTTCGCTGGCGTCGGCACGGGCATCGCCCTGGCCGGCCTGTCGTGCTTCGGCGGCGCGCTGGTCCATTTGCGGGTGGACGTGCTGTGGCTTGTGCTGGCCGGCCTCGCGCTGGCTGGCACGCTGTGCGTGCGGATCGATACGCCGGCGGTGGCTTCAGGCGGCTCGGCTCGAGCGGACATCGAGGGAGGCGCCCAAGATGTTGCCGACCGGGCCGTGCAGGACGACGTCGACGGGGCTGTGACAGGGACCGTGCAAAGGGCCGTGCAAGGGACCATGCAAGCGGCAGGGTCGCCAGCGGCGCCAGCGGCGGGAAGGGGCGCCGATGGCGGCGCGCGCGAGGCTCGCCGGCTCGTGCTGTGCTACGGCTTGTTCGGTTTCGGCTACATCCTGCCGGCTACTTATCTGCCGACGCAGGCCCGGCTGCTGCTGGGCGACCCGTCGTTGTTCGGCTGGGTATGGCCGCTGTTCGGCCTGGCCGCCGCGTTGTCGGCGCTCGGCACGGCCCTGCTCGCGCGCTGGCCGCGGCGGCGGGTATGGGCGGTCGCGCAAGGAGTGATGGCCGTCGGCCTCGCGCTGCCGGCCGTCATGCCTGGCTTGTTCGGGCTTTCGGTGGCCGCGGCGTGCGTCGGCGGCACGTTCGTGCTGATCACCCTGGTCGGCCTGCAGGAAGCCCGCGTGCAGGCTGGCGCGCAGGCCCAGCAACGACTGGCGGCGATGACGGCCGCGTTCGCGCTCGGGCAACTCGCGGGACCCCTGGCGGCGAATGCGCTGCAGGCATTGGGCGGAACGCTGGATGGGGCGCTGTGGCTGGGCGTCGCGGCGCTGGTGGTCAGCAGCGGGCTGCTATCGCGTCCTGTCGATCCGTCTTAGTCGAATGCCTCAGGTACGCAGTTTCCGGCCCAGCAACTGTTCGACCTTCGCGGTTTTCGCCCGCAGCCGGCCGCCGGGGCCTTCGCGCCAGTCGACCTTCAGGTTGACGCCGATGCGCGTGCAGCCGGTCTGGCGCAGATGCTCGAAGCAGGCCGTCACGACGGCGAACGCCTCATCCCATTCGCCTTCGATGATCGTGCCCATCGGCGTGAGCTGGTAGGGCAGGCCGCTGCGATCGATGATGTCGAGGATCTGGGCGACGTAGGCGCTGACGCTGTCGCCTTCGGCACGCGGCGACATCTGGAATTCGAGCAGGACCATAAGGATAAGGCCTCCTGGAGCAGTGGAACGCGAGCCTGTCGTCGACGTCGACAGACCGGCTGGTCACATTGTCCATCGTCGTGAAGAACGGCGCCATCTCGTTCGCACCTCGAGGCCGACCGGCTCGGCGAGGCGTGGTGTGGTGTGGTGTGGCGGCGGCAGGGCGTCGCGGCGGCAGGCCGTGGCGGAGGCGCAGCCGGCGGAGTATGGTTGTCCGGATGAAGCTGCCGGATCTCGATCACTGGATCGGGGCGATCTGGTCGAGCGACACGTCGCCGATCGCCTCCGCATCATCGAACGACCCCCTATGGTCGATCGGCTCCGGGTCTTCGCCGGCTCTACCGGCCGAACGCCGCCTGCCGGATGGCGGCAACCACCTGGTGGTGCGCCTCGATGACACGCCCCTGTGGATCGCGGAAGCCGGCGCATCGGTGGGGCCGGCGTCGCCGATGCCCGCGGCCGCGCTGGCCGGTGCCCGGATGCGACCGCTGCTGCGGCGCTCCGTGCGCTTGTCCTGCTCGGTCGGTGTGTCGCTGAAGCCCGGCGCGACGCTCGCGTTGTTCGGCGTGCCGGCCAGCGAGATCGCGGGCCGGCATGTCGATCTGCGTGATCTCTGCGGCAGCGAAGCGGACCAACTGGTCGAGCGGCTACGCGCGCTGGCGTCGCCGCATGCACGGATCGCCGCGATGGCCGAGTGGCTCACGACGCGATCGCGGCGGCCTGGAAGCCCGGATCATGGCGCGACGGTACCCTCGCTGGCGACACTGGCCGCCGCTCTGAACGGACCGGAAGCCCTGAGCAGCCCGGAAGCCTCGAAAGGCGGGGACGAGCGCATCGCGGCCCTCGCCCGCCGACTTGGCTGGAGCCAGAAGCGGCTCGTCGCGTTCTGGCGCGAGCGGACGGGGCTCACGCCGAAGCAGCACCAGCGGCTGCAGCGCCTGCGGCGCGTATTGATCTTGGCCGATACGCGATCGACGCCGGAATGGGCCGCCATCGCGGCCGAATGCGGCTACAGCGACCAGGCGCATCTGTGCCGCGATTTCGCCGACCTGACCGGGCTGACGCCCGGCGAATGGCGGCGACGGCGCGGTTCCCATCCGCTGCACGTCGCTGAACCGCCCGTCGGTGCTCAGGCGAATGCGGATCGGTCGGGCGACGATTTTCTTCAAGACCGGCGGGTGCCCGTCATGCTTTGATTGGCCGGAGGCTGTCGTCCGCCGCGCGATCCCTTTTTCCATGGCCCGACAGCCCCTGGCCACCGAACTCAAGGAATCCGACACCATGACCATCAAGGATGTCTACGCTTATCTCTGCGTCGACGACGCCGCCCGGGCGATCGACTACTACCGGCAGGCCTTCGGCGCGACGGAGCGTTTCCGGCTCGTCGAGCCCTCGGGGCGCATCGGCCATGTCGAGCTGGACTTCGGCGAACGCGTCGTGATGCTCAGCGATGCCTTCCCGGAATACGGCATCCGCTCGGCCCGCGACATCGGCGCGACGCCGGTCTCGATCCATCTGCACGTCGACGATGCCGACGCGCTGGCCGCGCGGGCCGTCGCCGCCGGCGGCTCGCTGGAGAGGCCGCCGACCGACATGTTCTACGGCGAACGCTCGGCCGTCGTCAGGGATCCGTTCGGCCATCGCTGGCTGATCGGCCACGAGATCGAGGTGGTGACGCCGCAGGAGATGCAGCGGCGCTACACGGCGGAACTGAGCAACGGGGCCGCCACCGCAAAGACGAACGATTCGGGGAGCCCGTCATGAAGATCCGACGCATCGTTGCTCGTGAGTCGCTCCCGCCTCGCCGCGGGCGCTTCCTCGCCACGAACCGGGCGAGACGCCCGGCCGGGCGCCTTCGGTGCCGGAACGGGCTTGCCTCGCTCGACCTCGCCCTGAAGGCGCGAGCATGACGGCGAACGGACCGAGCTCGATCCATCCGCCGGTCGTCATCGCCGGCGGCGGCATCGGCGGCATGGTGGCCGCGCTGACCTTGCATCAGATCGGCGTGCCGTGCCTCGTCCTCGAGGCGGTGCCCGAGTTGCGTCCGCTGGGTGTCGGCATCAACCTGCAGCCGAACGCGGTTCGCGAACTGTACGACCTCGGCATCGATGACCGGCTGCTCGACACGATCGGGCTGCAGGCGCGTGAATGGGCGCTGGTCGGCCGCAACGGCAAGGACATCTACGCCGAGCCGCGCGGGTTGCTGGCCGGCTACCGGTGGCCGCAGTATTCGGTGCACCGCGGCAAGCTGCAGATGCTGTTGTACCAGACAGTGTGCGAGCGTCTGGGCGCGGACGCGGTGCGCTTGGGCACGCGGGTCATCGGCTATCGCAATCACGACGATGGCGTCACTGTGCAGACCGAATCGCGTGACAGCGATCGCCAGACGATCGAGGCGTCGCTGCTGATCGCCGCCGACGGTCTGCACTCGGCGGTGCGCGCGCAGATGCATCCCGGTCAGCCGCCGATCCAATGGGGCGGCGCGATCATGTGGCGGGGCACGACACCCGGTGTACCGGCACGCAGCGGCGCTTCGTTCATCGGCCTGGGATCGCTGCGGCATCGGGTCGTCGCCTATCCGATCTCGCCGCCCGATCCGGTCACCGGACTGGCGACGATCAACTGGATCGCCGAGATCACGGTCGACAATTCGGCCGGCTGGACGCAGGGCGACTGGAACCGTCGCGTCGCGGTTAGCGAGTTCATTCATCACTTCGCGGATTGGAACTTCGGCTGGCTGGACGTGCCGGCGATGCTGCGCGGGGCCGCTGAGGTGTTCGAGTATCCGATGATCGATCGCGACCCGGTGCCCACCTGGGTCGACGGGCGCGTGGCGTTGCTCGGCGATGCCGCGCACGTGATGTACCCGGTCGGCTCGAACGGCGCGAGCCAGGCGATCGTCGATGCGCGCGTGCTGGGCGCCGCGATGATCGCGCACGGCGTGACGCCCGCGGCGCTGCGCGCTTATGACGAGGCATTGTGCGCCGACATCTCGGCGCTGGTGCTGCGCAATCGGGGGGCCGGTCCGTTCGGGCTGCTGGGGCTGGTCGACGACCGCTGCGGCGGCGTGTTCGACGACATCGACCAGGTGGTGCCGGTCGCCGAACGCGATGCGTTCATGGCCCGCTACAAGGCGGCGGCCGGCTTCGCGATCGAGGCCTTGAACGTCGCGCCGCCGACGATCGCGCCCGGCGCGCGTGTTGCTTCGCTCGCGCGGCCCTGATTCTCCCGGGCGCGTCGAGTTCATCGATTCCCGCTATGTCGAGGCGACCCGGTTCTGCTCAGGCTCCAGGTGGTGTATGATGTGTTTAAATTTCAGGTTATTTACACATCATGCGCACCAACATTGATATCGACGACGCCTTGATGGCTGAGGCCATGAAAGCGGGTCCATTCAAGACCAAGAAAGACGCGGTCGAAGCCGGCTTGCGCTTGCTGGCTCGCCAGGCCGCTTACCGCGAGATTCTCAAGTGGCGCGGCAAGCTCGACTGGCAGGGGGACGAGACAATCGACTGGACACAGTCGGCCGGTGCAACGGCGTTGACGATCAACGAGCCGCCGCCGCATGGGCCGGTCGCCAAGAGTGGACGCCGTGCTGGTCGTTGATTCGTCGGTATGGATCGACTTTTTCAATGGCGCGGACGCGCCCGCCGTCGATCTGCTGGCGCAGTTGCTCGATCGCGGCGAAGTGCGCCTCGTCGTCCCTGACCTGGTGCTGTTCGAAGTATTGCGCGGCTTCAGGCTGGAACACGACCTGCGCACCGCGCGCCGGCTGATGCAGGGTCTCGATGTCGAGAACGCGGTGGATCCGGATCTGGCGATTGCCGCCGTCGAACACTATCGCCACCTGCGCGGCCGTGGCTGCACGGTGCGCAGCACGGTCGACGTGCTGGTGGCGGCCTTTTGCATCGAGCACGACTACGCGCTACTGCACGACGACCGTGATTTCGACGCTTTCGAACTGCATCGGGGCCTGCGTGTGTGGCGGCATTGAAGCCATCGTCCGGCTTGGTCGTCTCTGGAAGACGTGATACACCACGTTCGACAATTCATTAACCTTCCACCGGGGCGTCCTTGTTGGCCACCGTCCCTCCCAACATTCTGGCGTCGAAGCTCCACGCGCCGCAGTTGGCGCCGAGCCAGCTCGAACGCGCGCTCGTGGCGCGCTGCATGGATGTCGGCGCGAACGTACGGCTGGTGATCGTGCGCGCCCCGGCCGGGTTCGGCAAGACGACGGTCATGCTCCAGCATGCCAGGCGCCTGCAAGCGGCGGGGCTGGCCCACGGCTGGCTGAATCTCGATGATGCCGACAACGATCTGGCCCGTTTCCTGGCGCACCTGGAGATGGCGGTCGCGCGCGCGGCACCGGCTGCCGATGGCCCGGGCGCGGGCGGCGCGTTGGGCTTGATCGAGCGGATCGCCGCATCGCCGTGCTCGTTCACGCTGTTCCTCGACGATTTCGAGTGCCTGCGCAGCTCATCGGTGCTCGATTTCATTGGCCAGGTGCTCGAGCACGCGCCGCGCGGGTGGCAACTGGTGATCGGTTCGCGCGTTGCGCCGGGCCTGGGGCTGGGCCGGTCGAGGGCGCTTGGTCATGTCCGCGAGATCGACATGGAGATGCTGCGCTTCTCCGAAGCCGAGGTGACCGAATTCATGCGCCAGCGCCGCGGCCCGCCGCTGAGCGCGGAGGTGCTGCAGCGGCTGCACAGGGTCACCGAGGGGTGGGCGACCGCGCTGTGGCTGGCGTCGGTGTCGCTGGAAGGCCGGCCGCGGCCCGAGGAATACCTGCGGACGTTCTCGGGCCGCGAGGCCAGCATCAGCGAGTTCCTCGCCGAGGACGTGCTGTACCGGCAGCCCGAGGCGATACAGGATTTCCTGCTCGGCTCGAGCATCTTGAACGGGCTCGATGCGGCGATCTGCGACGCTGTGCTCGAGCGCGACGACAGCGACACCGTCCTGCGCCATCTCGAACAGTCCAACCTGTTCCTGGTCGCACTCGAGCAGCCGGGCCGCTACCGTTATCACAGCCTGTTCGCCGAGTTCCTGCGCACGCAACTGGCCGCCAGGGGAGGCGCGGCGGTCGCCCGGCTGCATCGGCGGGCGACCGATTGGTACGAGGCGCAAGGCAGGCCCATGCCGGCGATCGGACACGCGATATCGGCGGGCGATCTGGACGCGGCGGCCCGCCTGCTCGAATCGCACGCGCAGAAGCTGCTCGACGTGGGACGCTTTCGCGCATTGATGGGCTTCCTCGACCGGTTGCCCGACGCGTTGCTCGACGCGCATCCCCGGTTGCGCATCGCGCAGCTCTGGTCGATGACGATGACGCATCGGTATCAGGCCGCGCTCGCGCTGCTGGACCGATTGAGTCCGAGCCACGCCGCCAGCGGCGTGCCATGGGATGACGAAGCGCGGGCGAACCTGCTTGCATTGCGTGCGCTGCTGCTAAGGGTCGTCGACGATGGCCGGGCACTGGAGGAAGCGGAAGCGTCGCATGCCGCACTGAATCCGAGGTACCGCTTTCCGTACAGCGTGCTGACCAACTCGCTCGCGTACTTCTACGCGGGCGTGAGCCGTCATGTCGACGCTCGCGCGCTGCTGGAAAAAGCGAGGCGTTCGCATTTCGAGATCGGCAGCACGTTCAGCCTGGTGATCGCCGAATGCGTGGAAGGAGCGATCAGCCTTCGCCAGGGGCGTCTGCAGGATGCGTTGGCGCGCTTTCGCAGGGCGATGAATCACATGGCGGCCGAGGAGTCGGGCCAGGCCGATGGTCATGCGCTGGCCGCCGTGCAGTATGCCGAGGCGCTGTACGAGGCCGGCGAGCTCGAGCGGGCCGAGCAGATTCTCAGGATCTATCTGGTGGCGGCGCGGGAATTCGGCCTGGGCGACGATTTCGTCGTGAGGGGACATATCACGCTGTCGCGGCTGGCCTGGCATCGCGGTGAATACGAACGCGCGTTTGGCGTGCTGGGCGAACTCGAATACCTCGGGCATCGGGACAATCTCGCGCGCCTGGTGGCGAGCTCGGAACTGGAGCGCTCGCGGGTAGCATTGCTGCGCGGCGATATCGAAGCGGCGGCCGCTTATCTGCGGCAGGCGCAGGGCCGGCTCGCCCATCGCGGCGAGCTCGCGATGACGCTGCCGCTGCACGACGTGGAGTCGATCGCGGTCGTTCGATTACGGCTCAAGGTCCGCACGGCCGACATGGACGGGCTGGCTGAAGCGATTGCCGAACTGGAGGCGGCGATCGCATCGGCCCGTGAGCAGCAGTGCCATCGGCTGCGCCTGCATCTGGCGCTGCTGCGGATCGAGGCGCTGCGGCGCGCCGGCCGTGCCGCCGAGGCCGCGGGAGCGCTGGGCGGGGTGATCGAGGAGGCCGCCGCGGAGGGCGTGATCCAACCGTTCGCCGACGAAGGACCGATGATCGCCGCCATGGTGTTGGCGTGGCTGCGTTCCGCCGCTGCGCGGCAGAAACCGCAGCATGCGGGGATGGCCGCCCATGCCGAGCGATTGGAGGCCACCTGCGTGGCGGTGATGGGCGGCGAACCGCGCGATGCCGTCGAACCGACCGGCGAGCGCAGCGAGCGCGACGAAGGTTTCGCGGCACTGACCTTCCGCGAGATCCACGTCCTCAAGCTGCTGGCGATGGGCAAGTCCAACGCCGGCATCGCGCAGAGCCTGTTCGTGTCCCAGAACACGGTCCGCACGCATCTGCGCCACATCTTCGCGAAGCTCGGCACGAAGAACCGCACCCAAGCCGTGACGCGGGCGCGCCAGCAGAATCTGATCGACTGAGGCGGCCGACGAGTTCCCGGCCCTCGTGGGCGGATCGTGGGCGGAGAAGGGGAGACCAAGCGGGGAGGGCAGGCGGGGAGGGCAGGCGGGGAGACCAGGCGAATCACCCGTTCGGACGATCGCCGGGCGGTGCGCTGCCCAGCCGTTGATTCCACAATGGCCGGCGTTGCCTGCGCACGGGACACGTCCGGTGGGGACACGTCCGGTGCGCGCCCCCCTATCGACGAAGGAGAGCGCGATGTCGAAGCATGCAGTGGTGGCCGGAGTCGGCATGATTCCGTTCAAGAAGCCCGGTTCCAGCGGCAGTTACATCGAGATGGGCTCGGAGGCCGCGCGCATGGCGCTGGCCGACGCCGGCGTCTCCTACGACCTCGTCAAGCAGGCCTACGTCGGCTACGTGTACGGCGATTCGTGCGCCGGCCAGGCGGCGTTGTATCCGGTCGGGCTGTCCCGGATCCCGATCGTCAACGTCAACAACAACTGCTCGACGGGTTCGACGGCGCTGTTCCTGGCCCGCCAGGCGGTCGAGAGCGGCGCGGTCGACTGCGCGATCGCGCTGGGCTTCGAGCAGATGCAGCCCGGTGCATTGAAATCGCATTGGAACGATCGCCCGGCGCCGCTCCAGTCTTTCCTGGAGATCACCACGGCCGCCAATCCCGACGCG
Organism: Pseudomonadota bacterium; assembly: GCA_029779435.1. Taxonomy (GTDB): domain Bacteria; phylum Pseudomonadota; class Gammaproteobacteria; order Burkholderiales; family Burkholderiaceae_E; genus JAKPAM01. Next base: position 17,557 of record JAKPAM010000274.1, read on the forward strand.
GCGGCGGCGGGCGTGCCGATGGCTCTGCTCCAGTTCGGCGGCGCCGGCAAGGAGCACATGGAGAAGTACGGCACGAAGATGTCGACCTTCGCGGCGATTCGCGCCAAGGCCAGTCGCCATGCGGCGAACAATCCGCTGGCGATCTTCCGGAAGGTCGTGACGACCGAGGACGTGATGGGTGACCAGGTGATCTGGCCCGGCGTCATGACCCGCCTGATGGCTTGCCCGCCGACCTGCGGCGCGGCCGCTGCGATCATCTGCTCGGAAGCCTTCGCGAAGAAGCACGGCATCCGAACCGACGTGCGCATCCTCGCACAATCGATGACGACCGACAGCTCCAAGCCCTTCGACACCCGCTCGATGATCGAAGTCGTCGGCTTCGACATGGCCAGGGAGGCATCGCGCCAAGTCTACGAAGAGGCGGGGATCGACCCGTCGGACATCAAGGTCGCCGAGATGCACGACTGCTTCGCGCACAACGAGTTGCTGACCTACGAGGCGCTGGGCTTTTGTCCGGAAGGCGGGGCCGAGAAGTTCGTGATGGACGAGGACAACACTTACGGCGGCCAGGTCGTCACCAATCCGTCCGGCGGCTTGCTGTCCAAAGGGCATCCGCTGGGCGCGACGGGCTTGGCGCAGTGCTACGAACTGACCCGCCAGATGCGCGGCACGGCCGAAGCGACGCAGGTCGAGGGCGTGAACCTGGCCTTGCAGCACAACCTCGGCCTCGGCGGTGCCTGCGTGGTCACCTTGTACGGGCGCGGCTGAGCCCGATCGCACGGCGCCGGCAAGCGGCGCCGCCCCATCACCAACGAGAGATCCACCCATGGCAGACAAGAGCTTGATCGGCCGCCGGATGTCGCAAGGCGCGGTCGATGTCGAGAAGGGGCGCTTGCGCTTCTTCGCGAAGGCGATCGGCGAAACCGATCCCCTCTACATAGATGAAGCGGCCGCGCGCGGCGCCGGCCACCCGGACTTGCCGGTGCCGCCGACGTTCCTCATGTGCCTGAACACCGAGGTCGGCGATCTGGTCGAGTCGCTGAAGGTCTTGCAGGTCGACCTCGGCCGCATCCTGCACGCCGAGCAGGCCTTCGACTATCACCGGATGGCTTACGCGGGCGACAGGCTGCACTTCGAGACGACGGTGGCCGATGTCTACGACAAGAAGGGCGGTGCGCTGCACTTCGTCGTTCAGAAAACCAGAGTAACCAACCAGCGGGACGAGCACGTCGCGGACCTGAGCAGCACGCTGGTCGAGCGCCGCGGCTGAGGAGGCAGACGGATATGACGAAGATTCCCCCCCAGATTCCCCGCTATGACGACCTGAAGGTCGGGGACAGATTGCCCGCGCTGGTCCTGCCGGTGATCAACCGCACGACGCTGGCGCTGTACTGCGGCGCTTCCGGCGATCACAACCCGATCCACGTCGACATCGACTTCGCCCGCAAATCCGGCATGCCGGACGTGTTCGCGCACGGCATGCTGTCGGCCGCCTATCTGGGCCGTTTGCTGACCAGCTGGGTGCCGCAGACCGCGCTGCGCGGCCTGTCGATCCGCTTCACCGGCATCACCCATCTCGGCAACCAGCCGACCTGCACCGGCGAGATCGTCGAGAAGTTCGAAGCCGACGGCGAAAAGCGCGTCAAGGTCGCGCTCCGGTGCGCGAACCAGTACGGCATCGACAAGCTGCTGGGCGAAGCCACGGTGGCGCTGAGCTGAGAGTCGGAACGACAACCCATCGCATCGCAAAGGAATACAGACGACATGAGCAAACTCGCAGGCAAATCCGCGATCGTGACCGGTTCCGGCCGCGGCATCGGACGTGAAGTGGCGCTGAAACTGGCGTCGGAAGGCGCGCGCGTCGTGATCAACGATCTGGACGCCGATCCGGCCAACGAAGTGGTCGAGCTGATCCGCTCGAAGGGAGGCGAAGCCGTCGCCTGCGTGGGTACCGTGACGGCTTCCGATTTCTCCGAACGCCTGGTCAAGACCGCCGTCGATCATTTCCACGGGATCGACATCGTCGTCAACAATGCCGGCTATACCTGGGACGCGGTCATCCAGAAGATGACCGACGAACAGTGGTACGCGATCATGGACTGCCACCTGACGGCGCCGTTTCGCATCCTGCGCGCCGCGTATCCGGTGATCTCGGCCGCCGCCAAGGCCGAAGCCGCCGAAGGGCGCGAAGTGTTCCGCAAGATCGTCAACATCTCGTCGGCGGCGGCCGGGGGCAACGCGGGCCAGACCAACTACTCGGTCGCGAAGGCCGGCATCCTCGGCATGACCAAGACCTTGTCCAAGGAATGGGGCCGTCTGAAGGTCAACGTCAATGCGGTCGCGTTCGGTCATATCGAAACTCGCCTGACGGTGCCGCTGGCCGGGGCGGAAGCCAAGACCGTGAACATCGAAGGTCGCCAGATCAAGGTCGGCATCAGCGAGGCGCTGGTCGAGCAGTCCAAGAAGTTCATCCCGCTGGGCCGGCCGGGGACGCCTGTCGAAGCGGCCGGCGCGGTCTATCTGTTCTGCGTGCCGGAGTCGGACTACGTGACCGGTCAGGTTCTGGTCTGCGGCGGTGGCATCGGCAACGTCTGAGATCGAGAGGAAGGAGGGGGCGATGAAAACGAAGACGATGTCCGGTAAGCGCCGGGCGGTCGTGCTGGCCGCCGCGTTGGTCTTGAATATTGCGGCGTTGGCGCCGGCAGCGGCGGCGAGCTATGACCAGGGCGCGTCGGACAGCGAGATCAGGATCGGCCATACGACGGCCTACAGCGGTCCCGTTTCCGCTTTCGGCGTCGGTGGCCGTACGCTGCAGGCGTTCTTCCGCATGGTCAACGACGCCGGCGGAATCAACGGCCGGAAGGTCACGATCATTTCGCTCGACGACGGCTACAGCCCGCCGAAGGCGCTGGAGCAGACGCGGCGCCTGGTCGAAAGCGACGGGGTGCTGGCGATCTTCGGCGTTTCGGGTTCTCCGACGAATGCGGCGACCCAGAAATACCTGAACAACCTCGGCGTGCCGCAGATACTGATCGCGACCGGCGCCGCGCGCTTCAACGATCCCAAGGCGTTTCCGTGGACGATGCCCTTCTGGCCGTCCTACGAGTTGGAGCAGAGGACCTACGTCGACTACATCCTGAAGGTGAAGCCAGACGCGAAGATCGGCGTCCTCTATGCGAACGACGACTACGGCAAGGACCATCTGAACGGCGTGAAGACCGCTCTTGCCGCGCATCCGGGCGCCAAGGCCACGATCGTGGCCGCCGAGCCTTACGAGACGACCGACGCGACCGTCGATTCGCCGATCATCAAGCTCAAGAGTGCCGGCGCCGACGTGTTGATCAGCGGGACGACGCCCAAGTTCGCGGCGCAGGCGATCCGCAAGGTGCATGACCTGAACTGGCAGCCGATGCAGTTCGTCGCCAACGCGTCCAGCTCGATCGCCAACGTGATGATTCCGGCGGGGGTCGACAATTCCGTCGGTGTGATAACGGCCGGTTTCCTGAAATCGGTCGGCGACCCGGCGACCGACGGCGATGCGGACGTGCGCGCCTATTTCGATTTCATGAAGAAATGGAACACACAGGAAAGCCCGCTCGATTTCTACGCGGCCGTCGCCTACGTCAATGCCAACATGCTGAAACGGATGCTGGAAGCCTGCGGTGATGACCTGACGCGCAAGAACCTGATGAAGCAGGTGGCGAACATCCATGACGTGCACCTGCCGCTGCATCTTCCGAAGGTCTTGTTGAAGACCACTCCCGACGACTTCGCGGCATTCAAGGCATTGCAACTGCAGAAGTTCGATGGCAAGAAGTGGGTGAACGTCGACTGAAAAGGAAATCGGCATGCTCGAGAACTACCGCTCGCCGTGGATGACCGAAGATCTCGAAGCGTTCGCCGACTCGGTGCGGCGCTTCGGCAGAGAGGTCCTCGAACCCAACGAACTGAAGTGGCGGCAGCAGCACTACGTCGACCGTGATGTCTGGATCAAGGCCGGAGATCTCGGCCTGATCCTGCCGGATCTGCCCGAGCAGTACGGCGGTGCCGGCGGGACGGTCGCCCATGCGGCGGTGGTGATCCGCGAGCTGGGCTATGTCGGCAATACGGGTTTCGGCTACGGCATCAATTACCTGGTCGGCCATTACCTGAACAACTACGGGACGCCGGCCCAGAAGCAGCGCTGGCTGCCGGGCATGGCGTCCGGCGAGATCATCACATCGGTGGCGATGACCGAGCCGGGCGCCGGCTCGGACTTGCAGGGCGTGCGCACTTCGGCCAGGCAGCGCGCGGATGGCAAGTACGTGATCAACGGCGCGAAGACCTTCATCACCAACGGCCAGATGTCCGACATGGTGGTGGTCGTGGCCAGAACCGGCGAGGCCGGGGCCAAGGGCATTTCGCTGATGATCGTCGAGACCGGCAATCCGGGATTCCGCCGCGGCAAGTGCCTCGACAAGGTGGGCCAGGACTCGGCGGATACCTCGGAGATGTTCTTCGACGATTGCGTCGTCGACGCCGACGCGGTGCTGGGCGGCGTGCCGGGGCAGGGCTTCTACCAACTGATGGGGCAATTGCCGTACGAGCGCGCGATGATCGCCGTGGGCGCGGCCGCGCAGATGGAACGCGCGCTGGCGCTGACGGCCGACTATGTGAAGGAGCGCCGCGCATTTGGCCAGGCGTTGCTGGATTTCCAGAACACCCGTTTCGTGCTGGCCGACGTGAAAGCCACGGTGACCGCTTCGCGCGCCTTCGCCGATGTGATCATCGATCGCTGGATCGACGGCACGCTGGATTCGGCGATGGCTTCGATGGGCAAGTTCTGGCTCACCGAGCGGCAGGGCGAGGTGATCGACAAGTGCGTGCAGTTCTTCGGGGGTTTCGGCTATATGCTGGAGTATCCGATCGCGCGCATGTATGCCGATGCACGGGTCCAACGCATCTACGGCGGGGCCAACGAGATCCAGCGGGAGCTGGTGGCCCGCTCGCTGTAGGCCCGGCAGCGCGGAGCTGCCGGGCGTCGGGCCGATCTCAGGCGAGCGCATGCGCGCATGCGAACGCGCACGACGACGAAATGCCGGGAATCCGGCGTACATAAATAAGGAGACACCGCATGTATCTGACACAAGGCCTGCATCGTTCGTTGCAGCAACGCCCGAACGACATCGCGGTGCGCTTCCAGGGTAAGGGGCTGACCTTCGCCGAATACGGCGAACGCGTGGCCCGGCTGGCGGGAGCGCTGCGGGCGCTGGGGGTAGGCGCGGGGGAACGCGTGGCGATGTATTCGCTGAACTCGGCGCGCTACCTCGAATACTTCCTGGCCGTTCCGTGGGCCGGTGCCGTGCTGAATCCCGTCAACACCCGCTGGAGCACGGCCGAGGTTCTGTATTCGTTCGACGATTCCGAGACGGTCGTGATGATCGTCGACGACACGTTCAAGGAGGCGGGCGCGAAGGTCGCGGCGGCATCCCGTTCGCTGCGCCATGTGATCTACGCCGGCGACGGCGATACGCCGCAGGGGATGCTGAACTACGAGACGTTGATCGCGGAGCACGCGCCGGTCGAGGATGCATATCGGCAGGGCGACGATCTGGCGGGCGTGTTCTACACCGGCGGTACCACCGGCTTTCCGAAGGGCGTGATGTTGAGCCACGTGAACCTGTTGTGGTCGGCGAGCAGTTCGCTGATGGTCGGGCTCGGCGGCGATGCACGGTACCTGCATGCGATGCCGATGTTCCATCTGGCCGATTACGCGTGCTTCGTGGCCCTGACGGTTTCGGGCGGCCGGCACGTGGTGATACCGGGCGTCGATCTCGAGGCCATCCTCCGGTTGATTTCGGAAGAGCGGATCACCGACATCATGCTTGCGCCGACGATCATCCACATGCTGCTCGGGTGGATGGATCAACATCCGGACGAGACCGCGGCTTTCGATCTGTCGTCGCTGAAGATGCTGACCTATGGCGCATCGCCGATGACTCCGGGCCTGATGGCGCGTCTGCGCGACGTGTTTCCGGCCATCAGCTTCATGCAGGCGTACGGAATGACCGAGCTGTCGCCGGTCGCCACGCAGTTGCTGCCCCAGCAGCATACGCAGGCGTTCGTCGAGAACCGCCGCATCAGCTCGGTCGGGCGCGCGGCACCCACGGTCGAGGTGCGCATCGTCGATCCCGAAGGCCGCGAAATGCCGCGCGGCACGCCCGGCGAAATCGCGGTGCGCGGCCCCAATGTAATGCTCGGCTACTGGAACAAGCCCGAAGCCACCGCCGAAGCCATCCGCAACGGCTGGATGCATACCGGGGACGGCGGCTACATGGACGACGAGGGTTACATATTCCTCGTCGATCGCTTGAAGGACATGATCATCAGCGGCGGCGAGAACGTCTATTCGGCCGAGGTCGAGAACGCGCTGTCCAGCCATCCGGCGATCGCTCAGTCGGCGGTGATCGGCATCCCGGACGAGAAGTGGGGCGAAGCCGTTCACGCGATCATCGTGCTCAAGCCCGGCCAGACGACCACGCTGGAGTCGGTGCAGGCGCACTGCCGTGAACGCATCGCCGGCTACAAGTGTCCGCGCAGCATCGAGTTTCGAGAATCGCTGCCGCTGTCCGGCGTCGGCAAGGTGCTGAAGTATCAGCTTCGCGAGGAGTTCCGAAAGAAATCGGGCTAGGGCCGTCGGCCGGAACGCGAGCCGCGTCGTGATCGCGCTCGCTATCCGCCGATCATCCGCCACACCAGATTCTTCTGGATTTCCGTCGCGCCGCCATAGATCGTCACGGCGCGCCCGAACAGGTAAGTGCCCATCGCCGGCGCAGCGAAGTCCGGGACCAGCGGCATGGTCTCGCGCCAGCCGTCGGTCGCCCGGTCCGCCCACACCGCGCCGCAGCGACCCGCCAGATCGATGCCCAGTTCGGTGATCTTCTGCTGAATCTCCGTCGCCTGGATCTTGAGCATCGACACCTGGGCCGGCGTCGTCCGGTCGGCGGCGAGCAGGGCGTTCAGCACCATTTTCTCCAGCAACTCGACGGCGATTTCGCATTCCGCATGACGGCGGATGAAGTCGGGGTCGTCGGCCATGACGCCGCCGAAATCCGACGGCAAGGTCGCGGCCGATTTCCGCAGGCGATCGAGTTCGGCCTTGCGCCGTGATACGTGAGCGTAGGACAGGCGCTCGTTTTGCAGCAGGAAGGTGGCGTAGTGCCAGCCTTTGCCTTCCTCGCCGATGCGCTGGTCCACCGGCACGCGCACGTTCTCGAACTCCACCCGGTTCAGGTGGTGGAATCCGTCTATGGTGACGATGGGGTACACGGTGATGCCGGGTGACGACATCTCGGCGCAGAGGAAGCTGATGCCGGCTTGCTTGCGCGCCTCGCGCGACGTGCGCGCCAGACAGAAAATCCAGTCCGCCCACTGCGCATAGGAAGTCCAGATCTTCGTGCCGTTCAGGATGTAATGGTCGCCATCGCGATCGGCGCGCAGCCCCAGGCTGGCCAGATCGGAGCCGGATTCGGGTTCGGAATAGCCTTGGGCCCACAGCGTCTTCGACGACAGAATGTCCGGCAGCCAGCGGCGCTTCTGTTCTTCGGTACCGAAGGTATAGATCACCGGGCCCACGTAGATGAGCGCCATCGGCTGCAGGGAAGGGACCCCGGCGCGGTCGAGTTCGTCTTCGAACACGTAGCGCTGGACCGGGTCCCAGCCGGGTCCGCCATGTTCGGCCGGCCATGTCATCGCCAGCCAGCCGCGCGATTGCAGCGCCTGCTGCGAGCGGATCTGGTCCTCCCGCGACAGCACGCCGCCAGCGCGCGCCTTGGCCAGAATGTCCTGAGGATATTCGTCCCGCAGAAACCGGCGCACCTCCTCGCGAAATGCGTCGTGAAGCGTAACATTCGAGCTTGTCTGCGAGGACGACTGGTTCTGTTTGTGCATGGGATGCTTCATTCGCTGCGCTTCCTGCGGATGCCCTTAGGCACTTTCCCGTAAT